>NZ_JBAWDL010000308.1:0-21186 GCF_049590715.1 Flavobacterium sp. | reverse complement strand
CCTACAGCAATCACTTCTGACTGAAGAATATTAAGTCGTTGGGCTAAGAAATGTACACTGGCCGCTTTATCAATTCCGTTTTGAGCTACTTCAAGAAAGAAAGGTTTTGACATACACACGCTCAAATGAGGCATGGCGGCTTTCAGCTTTGCTTCAACCGTTTTTAAATACGTTGGTTCTTCTAGCAAAATACATTTTATCGCTGGCTTGTAGATTGCTTCCTTAAAATTAGGGACAACATTGTGATTTAAACCTGTAATAGTCAGCTCTACATCAATATATTCCGAATGGGTTTCGCTAACTACTGCACCATCAAGATAAGTGATGATATGTGTTTTATTTAGCAAACTGTAATCGTACAACTCGTGAATTTGTTGCTGCGTTAACGTTTGTTCAAAAATCACTTCATTGTTTTTTAAATCCGTGATTACTGCTCCGTTATACGAAATAATAAAGGAATCCTCTAGATTCAATTCTTTTGCATATTCAACCATTGCAGGCGTAGGACGCCCCGATGCTAAAACAATGTGTACACCAGCCTCTTTGGCCAAAGCCAACATATTCTTATTTTCTTCCGAAATGGTGTGGTCATCCATCAACAAGGTGTCATCCATGTCTAAGACCAACATTTTGTATTTCATACAATCCTATTTTATTCCGACAGGTTTCACAAATGAACAACTTCTATTTTAGAAATTAACCTCTATATTGAATCTGTGTTTATTTTTCTTAAAATTGAAATCTATAAATTCAGTTTGAATTCCTCAATAATAGAATAAATTTTTCCGTATAAGGTTTCTTGAACAAACAATTCAACTGCTTGACCATAACTACCAAAACCTGCCAATCGTGCTGATTGAATATTGTCTTTCATCACCACATCAACACCTGCTGCTTCAATTTTTTCTTTTAAAGCAAGAGCTAAAACTTCACTCCCAGAAAACACTTTCATTAATCCCATTATAATTTTGTTTTTTTTGTTTAACGTTTAAAGTTTTCACTCAATAGACCTTGAAAACAATATAAAATTCTAATTATTCACTTCTTCGTCATCGTCCTCTTCGTCCTCATCTTCGTATTCATCAAAATCAAACTCAAATGGTTCGATTAGCATTTTATCCGCCAAAGATTCGATGCGCTCTGTCATTTCAGTGGCAAAAATAATGCGTTGTGTTTTAACGATACTGTTCGAAATACGCATGATTTTAGTTTCATGACGCAAACGCAACATTGGGTCGGCATCATCAACGATAAACATTTTCAAACGATTGACATTGTATCCCGCCGTAGACAACATATTACTTAACTTATTAGGTGTCCCAACAAGTACATCAATTCCGCCCGAAATATAGTTTTTATCATAATCCATATCGCCTTTGTCGTGAACGCCAAAAACGGTTAGATCCGTATGTCTTCCGTATTTTTCAAACATATCCAACATTTCCAGCACTTTGTCTTTATCCTGAACAACAATTAAAGCACGAGGGGATTGCTCCCCTTCTTTGACCAACTGCTGAATCACATTGATAACAATAGTTGTTGTTTTCCCACTTCCGGCTGGAGCAAGAATCAAACAATCGGCACCACTTTTAATGGTCGAAAATGTTACTTGTTGCAGCTCATTGGCCTCTACTAAACCATTATCGATTAAGGATTCTTTAAGTCCTTCGTTTAATTTTTTTAATTTCATATTTTTAGTTATAAGTTATGAGTTATGAGTTATCAGGCTAAACTTATAACCTATAACCGCTAACCCATAACTATTTTATTTACTAGCAAACAGCTTCACATCCGTTTCAGAAATTTCACTTCCGCCTAGGATTATCAAGCGTTCTACTACGTTTCGCAATTCTCGTATGTTTCCAGTCCAATCGTATTCTTGCAATAGTTTGATGGCTTTGTCCGAAAATTTCTTTACGGCTGTTCCTTGTTCTAAGGCGATTTTATCCGCAAAATGAGTTACCAAAAGCGGAATATCATCGCGACGTTCATTTAGTGAAGGTACTTTGATTAAAATCACTGCTAAACGATGGTATAAATCCTCACGGAAACGCCCTTCGGCAATTTCGGTTTTTAAATCTTTGTTGGTGGCTGCTACGACACGTACATCAACTTTAATGTCTTTGTCGGCACCTACTCTAGTAATCATACTTTCCTGTAATGCACGCAACACTTTGGCTTGAGCCGAAAGACTCATATCTCCAATTTCATCCAAGAAAATCGTTCCCTTATCAGCTGCTTCAAATTTTCCTGCACGGTCTTTAACTGCGGAGGTAAAAGCTCCTTTGACATGACCAAACAACTCACTTTCTATTAACTCTGATGGAATAGCGGCGCAATTCACCTCAATTAAAGGGAATGCTGCACGCTCACTTTTTTCGTGTAATTGATGCGCTACGAGTTCTTTCCCTGTTCCATTTGAACCTGTGATAAGCACACGAGCTTCGGTAGGAGCGACTTTATCAATCATCAATTTAATGTGATCTATAGCTTCACTGTCACCTATGATTTGATAATTTTTGGAAACTTTTTTCTTTAAAATTTTATTTTCTACTACTAATTGCTTGCGGTCTAAAGCATTGCGGACAGTATTCAACAAACGGTTTAAATCTGGTGGTTTTGAGATGTAATCAAAAGCACCTAAACGCATAGTATTAATGGCTGTTTCCATATCACCATGACCTGAGATCATCACCATTGGAATTTCAGGTTTTATTTTTTTGACTTCTTCTAGGACTTCAACACCGTCCATTTTGGGCATTTTGATGTCGCAGAGTACTAAGTCGTAATCATTGCTTTTTATTTTTTCTAAACCTACACTTCCATCTTCCGCTTCTTCCACTTCATAGGTATTATTTTCTTCGGAAAGTATTTTGGATAATACTCTTCGGATGGCGGCTTCGTCTTCTATTATTAGTATTTTAGGCATTTTTTTAAGGTTCTGAGATTCATAGTTGCAAAGGTACTGAGTCTTTTATTCTTAGGAACTAAAAAATCTTAGTATATTAGAACCTTAGCAACTTCAAAAAATTAATATTTCAACCATCGGTACAATTCTTTCCAACTTGGTTTTTTGCCGTACATCAGGATTCCTACTCGGTAGATTTTGGCTGCAAACCAAACCACACCTAAGAAGGTTCCAAAAAGCAAGGTGACCGAAATGGCAATTTGCCACAAAGGTACGCCAAAAGGAATTCGCATAAGCATCACAATAGGCGATGTAAGCGGAATCATCGAACAAACAACAGCAATTGTTCCGTGCGGATCGTTCATAACACTAAAAAAACCAATATAAACACTCAATACTAATGGCATGATAATAGGCAATAGGAATTGTTGGGAGTCTGTTTGATTATCGACTGCGGCACCAATAGCGGCGTAAAACGAGCTGTACAAGAAATACCCACCGATGAAATAAACGACAAATCCTAAGAGAATTGAAGCGATAGGCAATTGCCATAATTCCTTGATGTATAGTTGGGCAGTTTGAGTAAATTCCGTTGGGATTTGAGGCATTTGAGAGACTGGTAAATGAGCTACGGCTCCTGTTGAAACGCCAAAAATCATTGATGCTGTTGTCATTAACAATAATCCGATTATTGCCCAAATGGTAAATTGTAAGATTCCAGCAAGTGAGGTTCCGATGATTTTTCCAATCATTAACTGGAAAGGTTTAACGGAAGAAATAATAATTTCGATAATGCGGTTTGTTTTTTCTTCGATAACAGAACGCATGACCATATTTCCGTAAATGATAATAAACATCATCACGAGATAACCAAAAGCACCACCAATGAAAATTTTGATTTCGTTCAGTCCTTTGACCGTTTCTTCGCCAGAGGTTTTAACAAGGTTTAGATTGATATGCGATTGTGCTTTTTGAATGGCAAGCGTATCTAAATGCGCCGTTTCTAGATTTATTTTGGTGATTTTAGCATCAATAATACCCTGTACATTTTCGATGAAAGAAATACTCGGACTTCCATTGGATATGAATTCGACTTTAGATTCTAATTCAGATATGTCCTTGGTATCTGGGATAATCAGCACTCCTTCATATTGTTGATTTGTGATGCTATCCTTGAGAAACTGAATTGCTACAGGCGACAAATCGATGTATTTGAATTCGTTTTCAGGATTGTTTTGCGCCACAAAATCATTGACAAACAAACCAGAAGCATCATGAATAGCCACACGCTTGGTGTCAGACTTCATGGAGCTCAAATAACTGATCAATATAGTGATAGCGACAAACAACAACGGACTCAAAAAAGTCATTACGATGAATGACTTATTGCGCACCTTAGCTATAAATTCTCTTTTTATGATTAATGATATAATACTCATTTACAAATTATGATTAAGGATTTTTTTATTAGGATTTCCCTAAAAATTTATTTTTCGCTTACTGTTTGGATAAAAATATCATTGACAGACGGGATTTTTTCTACAAAGTGCATCACTTGTCCTTTTTGAACCAATACATTCAAAAGTTCGTTAGGTGTTGCGTTACCAATATGAATCTCTAATTTCAGCTCACTTCCTAATGATTTGAAATTAGCTGGACCTACAGTGAATTTTTGAGTAATCGCATACATCAATCCTTCAACATCATCGGATAGGATTCCAACTTCGTAACTATTGGTTTTGAATTGGCGTTTGACATCAATCAATTTACCTTCAATCAATTTATTGGATTTGTGAATCAAAGCAATATCATCACATAATTCCTCGACACTTTCCATACGGTGTGTAGAGAAAATAATGGTTGCGCCTTGTTCTTTGAGCGCTAATATTTCATCCTTGATAACATTAGCATTAACCGGATCAAAACCAGAAAAAGGTTCGTCAAAAATCAACAACTTAGGTTGATGTAACACACAAACCACAAACTGAATTTTTTGTGCCATTCCTTTAGATAACTCTTGGATTTTCTTGTTCCACCATCCTTGAATACCCAGACGATCAAACCAATAATCCAATTGTTTTTTAGCTTCCGCTTTGGTCAAGCCTTTCATTTGTGCCAAATATAAGCACTGCTCCCCTACTTTCATACTTTGGTACAAGCCACGTTCTTCGGGCAAATAACCAATGTGTTGTACGTGTTTGGGTTGTAGTTTTTCACCGTCTAAGATGATTTGACCGCTATCTGGTAATGTGATTTGGTTGATGATTCGGATTAGGGACGTTTTTCCTGCTCCATTTGGACCTAAAAGACCATAAATACTTCCTTTGGGAACGGACAATGAAACCTCGTTAAGTGCTACATAATCAACGTATTGCTTTACGACTTTATTGACTTCAAGTAAATTACTCATTCTTAATTTTGAATTTGTGTAAAAGTAAATAATTCGGGTGGAAATCCTTTGATTTGTTCGATAAAAAACAAGACTTAAAAATAACCGCAGATTCACAAATTTTAATTCAAAACTTATATTTTATTGTGAGGGGAGTATACAATTTACACAAATACCGCACTTAGCTTTATACTGTCTTTACAATGAAAATTACAATTAGCGACTTGTAAAAAATCAAAATCGTTAAACAATCCACGTAAGACATTTAATTCCCATAAAAAAAACCCATTCTAAACAAATTAGAATGGGTTTTTGATACATATAATATTTTCATTGATTAAAGACCTAATAACTTATAACCTTTAACAAATAACTCTTAACCTCTTTGAACCTACGAAAACATATCCTTTACTTTTTCAAAAAATGATTTATCTGATTTCTCAGGATTTGGATTAAAGTTTTCATCATCCAAATATTTTTCAAAAAATTGTTTTTGATCTTTATTCAACGTTTTTGGTGTCCAAACATTTACATGTACAAGTAAATCTCCGTTTCCATACCCATTGATACTTGGAATTCCTTTTCCTTTCAAACGAAGAATTTTTCCTGATTGGATTCCTTCTTCCAATTTGATTCTCACTTTACCATTTACGGCTTCAATATCTTTTGAAATTCCTAAAACAGCTTCTGGAAAACTCACATACAAATCGTAGTGTAAATTTTCACCTTCACGTTTTAAAAATTCGTGTTCTAATTCTTCAATTGCCACAATCAAATCACCTGGTACGCTGTTTCCTGGTGCATCGTTTCCTTTTCCAGAAACTTTCAATTGCATTCCGTCAACAACTCCAGCAGGGATTTTAATAGAAACGGTCTCATCTTCTAGAATCATTCCTTGCGAATCTGCTTCCGAAGGTTTTTTATCTAAAATTTGACCAGAACCACCACAAGCAGGACATGTTGTCGCTGATTGCATGCGTCCTAAAATAGTATTAGTTACACGCATTACTTGCCCTTGACCATTACAAGTAGAGCAGGTTTTATAACTTACTCCTGATGCTTGAACTTTACGTTTAACTTTTACTTTTTTCTCTACTCCATTAGCAATTTCTTCTAATGTTAGTTTTACTTTGATACGAAGGTTGCTTCCTTTAGTTCTGCGAGGACCGCCGCCTCCGCCACCACCAAATCCACCAAAACCACCACCGAAAATATCTCCAAATTGACTAAAGATATCATCCATGTTCATACCGCCGTGACCACCACCACCAAAACCACCTGAACCATCAAAGGCTTGGTGACCATATTGATCGTATTTTTGCTTTTTCGCAGGATCACTTAAAATCTCATATGCTTCAGCAGCTTCCTTAAATTTCTCTTCTGCCGTTTTGTCGCCAGGATTCTTGTCAGGATGAAACTCAATTGCTTTCTTTCTGTAAGCTTTCTTAATCGCTGCAGCATCTGCACCTTTAGAAATACCTAATATCTCGTAAAAATCTTTTTTCATTGTAATTTATTTAGTTGAAAATGTCAGCAGTGCGTAAAACGCAAATTTATTGCCCAATAACAACTTTAGGGAAACGAATAATCTTATCTCCCAATTTGTATCCTTTTTCAAGAACGTCCACAATTTTACCTTTCATATCATCAGATGGTGCTGGTATTTGTGTAATTGCTTCAGCAAAATCAGCATTGAATGCATCTCCAGCCTGAACCTCAACAACTTCTAACCCTTTCGAACTTAAAATATTTTTTAATTTCTCATGAATTAGCACCACACCTTTAATAACACCTTCATCTTTAGATTTTGCAATTTCATAAATAGCTCTATCATAATCATCTAAAACGGGTAACAATGACAATAAGACATCTTGATTTGCTGTTTTAAATAATTCAATACGCTCTTTGGTAGTTCTTCTTTTATAATTTTCAAATTCAGCAAATAATCTTAAAAATTTATCTTTTTCATTTGCCAGGTCCTGCGTTAATTGTTCTTCAACACTTAACTCTTCAGCAGGAGCTTGTACATCATTTGCATTGTTTTCCAATGTCGCATCATCAATTTTTTGATCGATTTCTGTATTTTCAGTAGTCATATTACCTTTATTTTTAAAAATATTTTTAAACATATTTTACACTTTCCTTTGGAGAGCAAAAGTACTGCCAAAACTATTCAAATGCCAAATTGTCACTTCGTTTTTCGATTAATCTAAATTCGACTGTTATTTTTTCATTATCAATTTAAATTTTAATACTTTTTTGTGAATTATATCAATTGTTTTATTTATGTTTGTTATCTGTTCTTTTATAAAAAAGAATTTAAGGTTAATTCCCCTATATTATTAATTCACCATACCTTATATCAAAAAAAGCTTTGTTTATCTAAACAAAGCTTTTTTTATACTCATCCCACAAAGATTATTATTATAACAATGCTTCTTTCAAGCCTACTATATCAACTAAATTTTGTTCTCCTGTTGTTAAATTCTTAAGTGCAAACTGACCTGCTTTCATTTCTTCCTCACCTACAATTACAGCATAAGGAATATTTCGTTTGTCAGCGTGTTGAAACTGTTTCCCTACTTTTACATTCTCAGGATACAATTCTACTTTCACACCCGAAGCTCGCAATTGCTTCATCGCATTCATTGCATAGAAAGCTTCTTTTTCTCCGTAATTAATAAACAAAGCTTTGGTGGAAACTGTTACCGTTTGTGGAAATAAATTCAATTCTTCGACCACCAAATAAATACGATCCAGTCCAAAAGAAACCCCTACACCACTCATGTTTTTCAACCCGAAGATTCCAGTCAAATCGTCATAACGACCACCACCACCTATAGATCCCATCGCAACACCTTTGGGTGCGGCAACTTCAAAAATGGCTCCAGTATAATAATTCAGTCCACGAGCTAAGGTTACATCCAAATCTAAGATTGCCGTTGATAAGCCTAATTGCAACACATTATCACAGATAAAACGCAATTCTGCCACTCCTTTCATTCCTTCTTCAGATTCCGCCAAAAGCTGGGATAATTTTTCTATTTTTTCAGAAATAGTTCCTGTGAAGTTAAACAATGGTTGCACCTTTGTAATTGCTTCTTCTGAAATTCCTTTTTCAATCATCTCTTTCTTCACACCATCCTCGCCTATTTTATCGAGTTTATCCAGAGCCACAGTGAAATCAATCAGTTTATCCGAAGCACCAATTACCTCAGCAATTCCTGATAAAATTTTACGGTTGTTGATTTTCACAGTCGCTCCTGTCAATCCTAGATCTGTAAAAACAGCATCATATAATTGAACCAATTCTACTTCTTGCCATAAAGATTTAGAACCAACTACATCAGCATCACAATGAAAAAACTCTCTAAAACGCCCTTTTTGTGGACGATCCGCACGCCAAACGGGTTGGATTTGGTATCTCTTGAAAGGGAATTCAATTTCGTTTTGGTGTTGTACTACGTAACGTGCAAACGGAACGGTTAAGTCGTAACGCAAAGCTTTCTCTGAAATACTTGATGTTAATTTAGTACTGTCTTTTGCTTCTAAATGCGTAGTATTGGCTTTCGCCAAATAATCGCCTGAATTCAATATTTTAAAAATCAAGCGATCGCCTTCCTCTCCGTATTTCCCCATCAAGGTGTCAGAGTTTTCGAACGAAGGTGTTTCGATAGGTGCGAAACCAAATTTCTCGAAATTATTTTTTATAGTTTGAATGATGTATTGTCTTTTTGCTACCTCAGCAGGTGAAAAATCTCTTGTCCCTTTAGGAATACTAGGTTTAGATACCATTTTAATTATTTAGGATTTTAAATTTTTAGATTTAGGATTCAGAAAAACGAATAATTCAAAACCTAAATTTAAAATGTTTGCAAATATCTTATTTTTAAAATAAATCTGTTTACTATTTTAAAATTTTAAACATATAAGTTTCTTTTTACTGTGCGTATTATTTTTTTCAACATAGAAGTCATTTAAGTTTTCTTCTCAGCATACGTGTATTTTTTAACCATATAAGATATAGAAGAGCATTTAAGTAGGGACTCATACCTTTTAGCGGATCTTAAAATGTAAAACTTTTAATTTCTTTAATTTCTAAAATCTGTGTTCCAAAAAAAATTAAACTTCTAAGTTATTTACTATGCATGATTTTTTTAAACACATCGCTTTAAACTTATATGACTTATATGGTTTTAAAAAATCGTTCTTGTGTATTTAGCTAGAATTGCTCTAAAAAATGTACTTTAGTGACAAATTAAAATGATGCTCCAATTATTCAAAGAAAATATTCGAATCGCCATCGGTTCTATCCGAACGCAGTTGTTGCGAACGATTTTGACCGTTATTATTATCGCCATTGGTATCACTGCATTGGTAGGAATACTAACAGTGGTTTCAGCTTTAGAGAATACCATTTCGAGTGATTTCTCATCGATGGGAGCAAATACTTTTTCTATCAAACAATATGAAAACGACATTAGAAATCGCCACGGTGAAACGAGAAAAATAATCAACCCAACCATTTCATATCCTGAAGCAGTGGCTTTTAAAAACAAATATAATTTTCCATTAACAGAAACCTCTCTCTACTTTAAAGCAACTTCTACAGCCGAGGTAAAATTTGAAACTAAAAAAACAGATCCCGAGATATCCATCTTGGGGGTCGATGAGTATTTCTTAGTAAATTCGGGTTTAGAGACGAGTTCAGGCAGGAATTTCAGCAATTTTGACATCAGCAACAATACCTACACTTGTATTATAGGTTCTGATTTTGAAAAAGGACTACTAAAAGATGTAAATCCAATAGGGAAAACGATTTCCATTCGTGGTGCTCGATTTAAGGTGACTGGAGTCTTAAAAGAAAAGGGAGCTACCTTTGGCAATAATCAAGATTTACGTGTTTTGATTCCGATTCAACTTGCTCGCTCTTTGTTTACCGCGCCCAATATCAATTACACCATTAGCATTTTAACTCAAAAAAACGAAATGCTTAATGAAGCGATTGACCACGCAATTAGTAGTATGCGCAGTATCCGAAAGCTGAGCCCTGTGAAGGAAAATAATTTTGGAATTGTTCGTTCTGACGATTTAATTAATAAAATTTTAGGGATTACAAAGTACCTAGGATTGGCTTCTTGGCTAATTGGTGTGATCACCATTCTAGGCTCGTCAATTGCTTTGATGAATATTATGATCGTCTCGGTTACGGAACGTACACGTGAAATTGGAGTCAGAAAAGCTTTAGGAGCTAAAAAAACAACCGTAGCCACGCAGTTTTTTATCGAAACAATATTAATAGGTCAAATTGGAGGGTTGATTGGGATAATTTTAGGGATTTTGATCGGTTTTGGAATTGCTTCGGCAATGAAATTTGATTTTGTAATTCCGTGGTTAGCTATTTTCGCCGCTTTTATGACGAGTTTTATTGTGGCAATTATTTCTGGATTGTATCCTGCAATTAAAGCCGCTACATTGGATCCTATCGAGGCATTGCGATACGAGTAGTTTAATTTAAACACAAAGAACACCAAGAAAGCACTTCGCGCCATAAGTTTCTTTATACTTACTTCCTTTGAATCTTAATCTCTCAGAACCTGAGCTACTTTTCTCCAAAAATCATTCTATCATTCCCGTAAATATCTTTGCGTAGCTCGATGTTTTTAAAACCTAATTCTTCTAACAAATTAATCATTTCTTTTCCAAGATATTGGTTGATTTCAAAATACAATTTACCGTTTGGACTTAAGTTTTTCTGCGCTAATTCAGCTATTTTTCGATAAAAGATTAAGGCATTATCATCAGCAACAAAAAGCGCCAAATGTGGTTCGTATTCCAAAACATTATTTTTGATTTCTTCTTTTTCTAAATCTCGCACATAGGGTGGATTTGAAACAATAATATCAAATTGTTGTAGTAAATCTTCGGTTTCAAGGATATTCTGTTCAACAAACTGAACATTTACTCCATTTGTTTGTGCATTTTTTTTGGCTATAGCCAAAGCATCTTTAGACACATCAATTGCAAAAACTTGTGCATCAAGAAGGTTTTTAGCCAATGAAATAGCAATGCAACCCGATCCAGTACCAATATCCAAAATCTTTAAAGACTTGCCTGTTTTTGAATTATCTTGAATAATCCAATCCACTAACTCTTCGGTTTCTGAACGCGGAATAAGTACATTTTCATTTACTTCAAATTCTAATCCAAAAAAACTGGTCGTTCCTAAAAGATATTGAATAGGAATTTCTTTTTTTAATTGTTCTAAAAGCTTATTCCAAACTTCTAAATCTTCATTAGAAAATTCTAGGTTAGGATTTAAAGCCAAGTCGATAGCTTTTAGTTGTTGTTTGTTTTCTAATATCAAATAGAAAAAACTCTCAGCTTCATCTGCTCCATAAAGAGCTGTTAGTTCTTGAATAAAAAAAGTACGGTATTGTCTGCTGTTCATTTGAAAAAAGTAAATTCAAGAACTCTTGAAATTGAATTGCAAAAGTAACAATTGTTTGTGAGCATTTTGAATTAATAAAAAGTTCGCCATGAATTTATTATGACTAAAAATGTAATTCGTGAATTCGTAGTTGAAATTTTAAATCCAAGCCCTAAAGTATTACTTTTGCGGAGTGAACACCAATGAAAAATACATCCAGCGCTGTATAGACCTAGCCAAAAATGGCTTAGGCACCACTTACCCCAACCCGATGGTAGGAAGCGTGATTGTATATAATGGAAAAATAATTGGTGAAGGATGGCACAAAAAAGCTGGTGAAGGTCATGCCGAAGTCAATGCAGTAAATTCGGTAAATGACAAATCATTACTTTCAAAAGCTACGATTTATGTCAGTTTAGAACCTTGTAGTCATTATGGAAAAACACCTCCTTGTTGTGATTTAATCATTCAAAATAAAATCCCAAATGTCGTTATTGGTACTATAGACCCAAATAATAAAGTAGCAGGAAAAGGCATTCAACGATTAATCGACGCTGGAACTAATGTAACAGTTGGAGTCCTTGAAGCCGAATGTAACGAACTCAACAAACGCTTTTTTACTTTTCACCAAAAGAAAAGACCGTATATCATCTTAAAATGGGCAGAAACCCAAGATGGTTTTATTGCACCGATTCTTCGACAAGCTCAGGATGACATAAAAGAAAGAAAACCAGTTTGGATTACCTCAAAATACTCCAGACAATTAGTTCATAAATGGAGAAGCGAAGAGCAAGCTATTCTTGTAGGCACGCAAACCGTTATTGATGATAACCCTAAACTAGATGTTAGAGATTGGACTGGCAAAAGTCCTATCCGAATTGTTCTAGATAAAAACAATCGAATTCCAAAAAACAGCAATATTTTCAAGAACCAAATTAAAACTATAATAATTTGTGAATCCAACACCGAAAAAAACTCAGAAAATTGTATATTTGAGAGTATCGATTTTGGAAAAGAAATTTCGAGCCAAATTAGTAAATTGCTATACAAGCATGAAATTCAATCGGTTATAATTGAAGGAGGAAGACAAACTTTACAAACTTTCATTGACAACAAACTTTGGGATGAAGCATTAGTTTTTACAGGGAAATCCATTTTTAAACAAGGAACACAAGCTCCTATATTAAAACATTCTTGTTTCGACAAACAACAAATTAATCAAGACGAACTTAAAATTTATAAAAACCATGATTGAGGCCATTATATTTGATTTTGGTGATATTTTTATCAACCTAGACAAGCCCGCAACCTTTGAAGGACTAAAAAAATTAGGTCTTAAAGAGTGGAATGAGGATTTAGACCATTTGAATCATCAATTTGAAATGGGGAAAATCTCAAAAGACAATTTCTTAACAGGCATTCAAAAACATTGCCCTCATGCAACTTTGGACGAAATCTTAAAAACGTGGAATGCTATTTTATTAGATTTCCCTTTATATCGTTTGGAATTTTTACAAATGCTTACGCAAAAGTATCGCTTGTTCCTATTAAGCAATACGGATGCTATTCATATTGAAAGATTCCAAAAAAAAGCAGGTGAAACTTTTTACTCTGATTTTTACCGTTGTTTTGAACACGTATATTTTTCATACGAAATTGGAATGCGCAAGCCAAACGTTGAGATTTATGAGTATGTATTAAGAAATCACAGTCTTAGCGCTGAAAAGACCTTATTTGTCGACGATAAAAAAGAAAATACCGATGCTGCCAAAACCATTGGTTTACAAGTTTGGAATCTACAAGTAGGCGAAGAAGATGTGGTAGAATTATTTGAAAAGAAAATCATTAAATAACTTTTTTGGACTTTAACGACACGTACAAAACCATCGCCTTTCCTAGCGAAGAAACCCTGTTTAAAGAAAAAAGCAGTAAGTTTTACGGATACGCTTACCCAATTACGTCTGAAGAAGAAGTCAAACCAATACTTGAAGCGCTTCGCAAAAAACATCCAAGCGCTCGACACATCTGTTATGCCTATCAATTAGGAGATCAAAAAATTACTTATCGTGCTAATGACGATGGAGAACCCAACAACACTGCTGGCGTTCCTATATATGGACAAATACAGTCTTTTGGACTAACAAACATATTAGTAGCAGTCGTTCGTTTTTTTGGAGGAATCAAACTTGGCGTAGGCGGACTCATATCTGCCTATAAAACATCAGCACAAACAACCCTTGATATTTGTGAGATTATCGAAAAAACGGTTGATGTTCATTTTTTAATTTCATTTGACTATCAACATATGAATAAAGCAATGCGCATCATCAAGGAAAAAAAACTGGATATTGTACATCAAAAAATGGAAATAAGCATTCATTCAGGGTTACCTATTGGCCAAATTGAAATTAAAACACGAAAGAAAAATGCCGAAAGTATATTCGACATTTTCAATTCTTCATATGAAATTCACATTAAAATTGCGGAATAAACAACTTCTCCCTTGCTACAATTTTAAATCAGCAAAAGACGCTCTTTAACGTAGTCAGGAGGAGTCATTGGACGACCCGTTTTCATGTTTACAAACACTAAAACAGAGTGACCAATTGTTAACAACTCCATTTTCTCATTATAGATCTCGTAATCAAATTCTATCTTAACAGAAGTCTGACTTTTAAACAATGTCTTAACAGTTATTAAGTCATCATATCGTGCTGGTTTTTTATAATTCATAGTTAAAGAGACAACTGGTAACATCACCCCATTTTCCTCCATCCACTTATACGAAATCCCAATGTTTCTAAGCCATTCAACACGCCCCATCTCAAAATATTGTGCATAATTACCATGATAAACAACCCCCATTTGATCTGTTTCTGAATACCTTACTCTAATTTTAAAATCGAATTCTTTCATATTTATTTTCAAAAAAATTATTACTATTTTTCCCAAACTCAACAACCTACTTACAACATTATTTCTACAAATTCAACCCCCAAATATTTTTTTTTACAGAAATTTGTTCACATATTTGTTAACCCTAAAGGAAGACAAAAAAAGGTTGCTTTACCACGGAGCAATTATTATTAAATTAAACATTATTTACATAGAATTTATGAACAAAACTGCACAATCAGTATGGGAAAACTGCCTGTCTTTTATCAAAGACAACATTCAAGACCAAGCCTACAAAACTTGGTTTGAACCAATCAAGTCAGTTGAACTTACCGATAACGCACTTTATATTCAAGTTCCAAGTAAATTTTTCTACGAATGGTTAGAAGAACACTATGTTAAATTATTAAAAGTGGCACTAACTAAAGAACTTGGTAAAAATGCAAAGTTACTTTATAAAATCAAAATGGAAAACACTTATGGCAACAAACAACCGTTCACTGAACAGTTACCAAGCGCCAATAGAGTTCCTATGAAACCCCAAGACGTTGATGCTCCATTAAAAAATCTAAATCCTGAATTAAAAAACCCTTTTGTAATTCCTGGTATTAGAAATTTAAAAATTGAATCGCAACTAAATGCTAATTATAGTTTTGATAACTTCCTAGAAGGGGACTCAAATAGACTAGCTCGTTCCGCAGGTATGGCAGTAGCCAATAAACCTGGAGGAACCTCTTTCAACCCATTATTAATTTTCGGAGGAGTTGGATTAGGAAAAACACACTTAGCACATGCTATTGGAGTTGAAATCAAAGACAAATATCCTGAAAAAACGGTTCTATATATTTCAGCCGAAATTTTCACACAACAATACATTGACTCCGTCAAAAAGAATAATAGAAATGATTTCATCCACTTTTATCAGTTAATTGATGTTTTAATCATTGACGACGTACAATTCCTTTCTGGTAAATCAGGTACTCAAGACGTGTTTTTTCACATCTTCAACTATTTACACCAAAATGGAAAACAAGTAATCTTGACTTCTGACAAGGCACCTGTTGACATGCAAGATATCGAACAACGTTTGTTATCTCGTTTCAAATGGGGACTATCAGCAGAGTTACACCAACCAGATTACGAAACAAGAATTTCTATCTTAAAAAATATTCTTTACCGAGACGGTGTAGAAATACCTGAAGAAATCATTGAATATGTAGCAAGAAACATTAAATCAAATGTTCGCGAATTAGAAGGAGCTATTATCTCTTTGATTGCTCAATCTTCTTTTAATAAAAAAGAAGTAACTATTGAGCTTGCAAAAGGTGTTGTAGAAAAATTTGTAAAAAATGTAAAACGTGAAATCTCTATAGATTACATTCAAAAAATTGTTTCTGATTATTTCCAATTGGACTTGGAAACCTTACAATCAAAAACCAGAAAAAGGCACGTTGTTCAAGCAAGACAATTAGCGATGTTTTTTGCCAAAAAATTCACTAAAGCCTCATTAGCCAATATTGGATCACAAATTGGAGATCGTGATCATGCTACAGTTTTACACGCTTGTAAAACAGTTGACAACTTAGTAACCACCGACAAACAATTTAAAAAATTTGTTGATGATATCCACAAAAAATTAACGCTTTAACACAATGGCTGTTAAAATTTTAATGGTATGCCTTGGAAACATATGCCGCTCGCCTTTAGCAGAAGGCATACTAGCTTCAAAACTTCCTAAAAACAAATTCACAGTTGACTCAGCTGGGACCGGTTCATGGCATATTGGTCATTCACCAGACAAGCGTTCAATTGCTATAGCTAAAAAAAACAATCTCGACATTTCCCAACAAAAAGGAAGACAATTCAAGACTACCGACTTTGATACTTTCGACTACATCTATGTGATGGATAGCTCCAATTACAATGATGTAATTAAATTAGCAAAAAATCCTGAGGATATTGCTAAAGTCAAAATGATATTAAACGAATTATTTCCAAACGAAAATGTAGATGTTCCAGACCCCTATTACGGAACAACCAATGGCTTCGATTTAGTATACAAAATGCTTGATGAAGCCTGCAATAATATTGCACAAAAGTTAACAACAAAACACATATAATCTCATTATTTCTTCTTTTTAAAATTTTCTATCTAACAGATTACAACTTCAATTTTTACTTTTTTTTAACATGTAAAGAAGCACAATATCAAGCAAATACCCTTTTGTCTAGTTTATATCTAGTATTTCACGAGGTACACGACCTATAAATCAACCTTGTTTTTTTCGGTCTGCTTTTTCAGTTATGTAACTTTGTTTTAAATATTAACAATAATAAAACGACCCTTTATTTTTTTGCTTCCAGCATTATTTTTAAGCTGAAAACAAAGTAACAAAAGATAGTATTATTAACAATTTACTACTATGAAAAAACTTGCATCTTTATTACTAATAATAATGATTAGTATAACTTCTTGTTCTAAGGACTCCGATCCTGCTGAAACAGTCATTTTAAAACCGACGCCTACTCCTACGCCAACACCAGAAATAACAGACTGGAGATTAATACCTGTACCCGCAGATGCTGGAACAGGAAACAAATGGGAATTTCAAGAGGATGTTTCTGATGATTTTGAATACAACTTCGCTGCTACTGCATCAAAAACAACTTTTGGCACCAATGGCAAATGGACTAATTTCTACCACAATGCATGGGATGGTCCAGGACTAACAAAATGGACATATGAAAATGTATCGGTTGCTGATGGCTTATTACAACTAAAAACAACACGTGTAGATGGGGAGACAAAGTCATATGATTATGGCGGAAATACATTAACAGGAAAAGCTACGCGCCTAGGAGCCGTTTATTCTAACAAACAAATACAATATCCCGTTTATATTGAAAGCAGGATTAAAATAGCAAATACCGTATGTACTTCAGGTGCATGGATGTTAAGTCCTGACGACACACAGGAAATTGACTTTATGGAAGCATGGGGAGGAAAAGCAACAAGAAATAATGTTGCAGGTGGCAGACAATTTTCAAAAACAATTCACCTAAGCCATCATGTATTTATCCGAAGTCCGTTTGAAGATTACCAGCCAGCTGATGCTACTACGTGGTACACAGATAGCAAAGTAGGTGATTGGACAAATGAATATCACCGTTATGGTGTTTATTGGAAAAGCCCTACTGAATTAGAATATTATATTGATGGAAAATTAGTTCGTTCTACAAACAACCTTGATAGCTCAGGCGGTAAAGATGGGATAGACCCAAAGAGTTTTACATCTCCAACAAAAGAGAAAACTACCCGTACAGGACTAAACAAAGCAATGGACATCTTAATTACTATGGAAGACCAAAATTGGAGAGCTGGAATTGGGTGCACACCAACTGATGAAGAAATCAAAGACATTGATGGAAACACTATGAAAATCGATTGGATTCGTATTTTAAAACCAGTTACTAAATAATATTACTTCACTTATATACAAAGCCTATTTGAGTTTTATTTCAAATAGGCTTTGTTTTTTTTATTCAATAGAACTCTCCACAGGACTCTTTATACTTATGCACTATTGATTATCACAATTTATTTCCGTTATTTGTATTCCATTTTACTGATAAAAACACCTCTAAATGAAATCGCAAAATACACTAGGAAAACTCTATTTAATTCCAACAACAATGGGAGATTGTGACCCTATGGATGTTTTACCACAAACTATAAAAAGAGCCATTGATTTAATCGATTACTATATCGTTGAAAATGAAAAAACAGCTCGGAAATCAATTAAGCAAGTACAACCTGAAAAGAAACAATCAGAATTAATATTATTTGCTTTAAACAAGCGTACAGAAATACAGGAACACAAAGAATTCATTAAACCTTTACTAGAAGGGAAAGACATGGGGCTAATGAGCGAAGCAGGCTGTCCTGGTGTTGCCGATCCAGGTGCTGTTATTGTAAAGTTAGCACATGAAAAAGGAATTCAAGTGGTTCCTTTAGTTGGACCTTCCTCTATTCTACTCGCTATGATGGCCTCAGGAATGAACGGACAAAGTTTTACTTTTCATGGATACTTACCTATTGAAAAAGGAGAAAAAAAGGCTAATTTAAAAGTTTTAGAAAAAATTTCTCAAGAAAGAAATCAATCCCAAATTTTTATTGAAACCCCGTATCGCAACAACAAAATGCTGGAAGATTTGTTGCAAATTTTGAATCCTGAAACACATTTATGCATTGCCGCAGATATTACACTATCAACAGAATATATCAAAACAAAAAAAGCAAAAGATTGGAAAAAAGAAACGGTCGATTTACACAACCGTCCTGCGATCTTTATTATTCATAAAATGTAATTTATTTTTAAAAACTCACAAGTTTTCTACAACCAAACTTTTTCATGAGTAAACTTCCCAATATTAGTACCAGCATTTTTTCAGTTATGTCAAAATTGGCATTTGAACATAATGCCATTAATCTATCACAAGGTTTCCCTAACTTCCCAGTTGATGAACGCTTAAAAAACATCGTTTCACAATTAGCACAACAAGAAGTGCATCAATACACCCCCATGGCGGGTCACCCCCTTTTATTAGAAAAAATAGCACAACTAACTAAAGAACAATACCAACGAACTATCAATCCTGAGACGGAACTATTGATCACTACTGGCGCTACTCAAGGAATTTTTACCACAATTCAAGCTTTGGTAAAAAATGAGGACGAAGTAATCATACTTGATCCTAGTTATGATTCTTATGAACCTTCAGTATTAATGAGTGGCGGGGTGCCAGTACGCATTTCGTTAAATGATGATTACACACCTAATTGGGAAACCATTGAAAATGCTTGCTCCTCAAAAACACGACTTATCATCATTAACAATCCTCACAACCCAACGGGGAAAACATTAAATGTTTCTGATTTAAAAAAACTTGAAAATATTCTTGAAAAATTACCTCAGATACTTTTACTTTCCGATGAAGTATATGAGTACATAACTTTTGAAGAAAAACATATCTCTGTACATACTAGAGAAAAACTACACAATCGTTGCATCACCGCTTCCTCTTTTGGAAAATCTTTTCATGTTACAGGCTGGAAAGTTGGCTATATAATCGCTCCAGAAAATCTGATGTCCGAAATCAAAAAAGTGCATCAATTTTTAGTATTCAGCGTGAATAGCTTATCGCAGGCGGCCATTAGCCAATACCTAGACATAGTTTTAATTGATGAAATCCGTTCTTTTTACAAACAAAAAAGAGATTATTTCAGAGAATTACTCCAGAATAGCCGCTTCGAACTCCTTCCTTGTGAAGGTACCTATTTCCAAGTAGTCTCATATGCCTCGATTTCAGATGAAAATGATGTTGATTTTTGCAAAAGATTAATCAAAGAACACGGAGTGGCCGCAATTCCTATTTCTACTTTCTATGCTAATGCAAAAGATTTAAAGTTAATTCGTTTTTGTTTTGCCAAAGACAATCACACTTTAGAAGCCGCCGCAAAAAAACTTTGTCAACTTTAATTTTTCATTAAAATACCTTTATTATGCATGCATACTATATTTAATTTCTTTATATTTACAAGAAACACCCTAGCATTATGAATTTTACAGCCAAGATGTTACGCGATGACGCACTCAAAGGAAAAGTAATTGTCGTTACTGGAGGCGGCAGTGGTCTTGGTAAAGCCATGACCAAATATTTCCTTGAATTGGGCGCCAAAGTAGCCATCACTTCCAGAGATTTAGCAAAATTACAAAATACCGCCACCGAATTAGAAACAGAAACCAAAGGAGAATGTTTACCTCTTCAATGCGATGTACGCCATTATGAAGAAGTAGAACAAATGCTGGAAGCAGTTATAAAAAAATTTGGTAAAGTAGACATACTTCTAAACAATGCCGCTGGAAATTTTATTTCACCTACCGAAAGGTTGTCGGCTAATGCCTTTGACACCATAATCGATATTGTTCTCAAAGGAACTAAAAACTGCACTCTTGCTTTTGGAAAACACTGGATAGATACCAAACAAGAGAGTGCTACCGTACTGAATATTGTAACTACTTACGCTTGGACTGGCTCCGCCTATGTAGTTCCTAGTGCTACTGCAAAAGCAGGTGTACTTGCTATGACTCGAAGTCTTGCTGTGGAATGGGCAAAATATGGAATCCGCACCAACGCAATTGCACCAGGCCCATTTCCTACAAAAGGGGCTTGGGATCGCCTCCTTCCTGGTAACTTAGCCGAAAAATTTGATATGGCTAAAAAAGTCCCTTTACAACGCGTAGGCGATCATCAAGAGTTAGCCAACTTAGCTGCTTATTTAGTATCTGATTTTTCAGCTTATATCAATGGTGAAGTAATCGTAATTGATGGGGGTGAATGGCTTAAAGGAGCAGGACAATTTAATATTCTAGAAGCTATTCCTGAAGAACTTTGGGATCAATTGGAAACTATGATAAAAGCTAAAAAAAATAAATAAACAAAAAAATCCATTCATTAGGGAATGGATTTTTTTTTTAAACTCAGGCGAAACCGCTGTAAATC
>NZ_JBAWDL010000307.1:0-6589 GCF_049590715.1 Flavobacterium sp. | reverse complement strand
GTTTCAGTTGTGTGTTATGCTCAGAAAGTGAATGATAACAATTCTTTTGAATACCAAGTGGAACAATTTTCAGATATAAAAGTGTTGCGTTATCAAATTCCAGAATGGGATAAGCTAACATTAAAAGAACAAAAACTCGTTTATTATATTACTCAAGCTGGAATTTCAGGTAGGGATATTATTTGGGATCAAAATTATAAATACAATTTAAAAATCAGGAAAGCTTTAGAAAATGTTTATCTAAATTATAAAGGTGATAAAGCCTCTTCGGATTGGGTGAATTTCGAAATTTATTTAAAACGAATTTGGTTCTCAAATGGAATTCATCACCATTACTCTAATGATAAGATCAAGCCTGATTTTTCGCAACAGTATTTTGAAGGATTGTTGAAAATGACAAAAACTACGTTAGAATCTTCTATTGTTGCGGTTTTATTTAACGATAAAGATGGTAAGAAAGTAAATTTGGATGAATCCAAAGGATTACTTGAAGGTTCAGCTATTAATTTTTATGACAAAGGAATTTCACATAAAGAAGTAGAGGGTTTTTATGCTAAAAAGCAAAGTCCAGATCCAGCTAAACCTTATTCATTTGGTTTGAATTCAAAACTCATTCGAAACAAAAAGGGACAATTAGAAGAGAAGGTTTGGAAAAGTAACGGAATGTATGGAGCAGCGATTGATAAAATTATATTCTGGTTAGAAAAAGCAAAAACCGTTGCTGAGAATAAACCCCAAGCAGATGCTCTTGGGTTGCTAATTAAATATTATAAAACAGGTAGTTTAAAAACTTGGGATGATTATAATATAGCTTGGCTTCAAGCTACCCAAGGAAATATTGATTACATCAATGGTTTTGTAGAGGTATATAATGATCCGCTTGGTTATCGAGGTTCTTATGAATGTATTGTTCAGATAAAGGATTTTGATATGTCTAAGAAGATGGAGTTGGTTTCAAAAAACGCTCAATGGTTTGAAGATCATTCTCCATTAATGACAGCGCACAAAAAGAAAAATGTTGTCGGAGTTTCTTATAAAACCATTATTGTAGCAGGAGAAGCAGGAGATGCTTCGCCAAGTACTCCTATTGGTGTAAACTTGCCTAATGCTGATTGGATTAGAGCAACTCATGGTTCTAAGTCGGTTTCATTAGGGAATATTGTGGAATCTTATTCTAAAGCTGCTGGTAAAGGTCGTTTAGAAGCTTTTGCAAATGATCCCGAAGAGATAGAACTGGCTAAAAAATATGGCGAAATTGGAGATAAATTGCATACCGCTTTGCATGAGGTTGTAGGTCATGCTTCGGGACAAATAAACCCAGGTGTAGGGACTCCAAAAGAAACATTAAAAAGTTATGCTTCAACTCTTGAGGAAGGAAGAGCTGATTTGGTGGCTTTGTATTATTTATACAATCCTAAAATTCAAGAGTTAGGCTTGGTTGATGATTGGAGGAAAGTAGGAATGGAATCGTATGATAGTTATATTCGAAATGGTTTGTTGACTCAGTTAATCCGTATCGAATTAGGTGCAAATATTGAAGAAGCACATATGAGAAACCGTCAATGGGTAAGTGCTTGGGTGTATGAAAAAGGGTTGGAAGATAAGGTGATTGAAAAATTAAATCGAAATGGTAAAATCTATATCAACATTACTAATTATGAAAAGTTACACGAGTTGTTTGGTCAGTTGTTAAAAGAGGTACAGCGTATAAAGTCTGAAGGAGATTATGAAGCAGGGAAAAACTTAGTCGAGAATTACGGAGTAAAAGTGGATCAAAAATTACACACTGAAGTTTTAGAACGTAATAAGTTATTTACATCAGCTCCTTATAGTGGTTTTGTAAATCCTATTTTGTCTCCAGAATTAGATGCTAAAGGTAAAATTATAGCTATTGAAGTAAAGCAACCTAAAACTTTTGTAGAGCAGATGTTGTTCTATTCTAAATACTTTAGTTTTTTACCTTTAGAGAATTAGATTTTAACTATTAATAAAATCGGTTTACTTATTATCTTTTAAAGAATATTTTGATGATAAATAATAATCCAATAAAAATAAGAAATCCAATTAGTATTTTGTAATTTCCTTTGTAATGTATTTTATGTAGTGCCAAATCCTTTCGATAGGAATAAATGGCTGCGATTACAAAGGCAACAAAAAAACAAGCTGCAAATACCAATTGTCCAGAACTAAACATAGTTTTTTAATTTTTTATGCAAAAGTACATAATTGTATAAGAATAGTTGCTAATTTGCCTTTTCATTTATAGTTTTTAAAAAAAGTAAGTACTCATGCGTAAACAATTAGATTCAGTCAAAGAATTCCATACTGCCTTCAAAATAGGACATAGCGAAACACCAATTGCTAATTTAGTCCAAGAAAAAAAAATACTCCGTTACAATTTAATGAAAGAGGAGAATGAGGAATATCTTGAAGCGGTTCAAAATAATGATTTGGTAGAAATAGCTGATGCTTTAGGTGATATGATGTATATTTTATGTGGTACGATCATTGAGCATGGTTTGCAAGATAAAATTGAAGCTGTTTTTGACGAAATTCAACGCTCTAATATGAGTAAATTAGATCAAGATGGCAATCCTATTTACAGAGAAGATGGTAAGGTTTTGAAAGGTCCAAACTATTTTAAACCAGATTTTTCTAAGATTCTGAACGAAAAATAAGTAATTAATAATTCAAATAAAGCAAGGCTAGAGTTTATCACTCTAGCTTTTTTTTGTGAATTTATTTAGTATGATTCATTTTTAAGAGCCAAATACTAGTTTGCTTTTGTTCCAGTGGAAGATTTTGTTGAAAAAGATTTTATCAGTTTGAAAAACCATTAAAATTGGAGGTTCAGAAATTATTAATCTAGTAGTTGTCTAGTTTTAAAATGAATTATGTGTATTTTTATGCAGGTTATTTTGCAAATAAAGCAATTGGTTGAGTTTTTGTCTAGTCATATTATAATTAATTAGATATTGTTTAGGTTAAGTTTGTTTTAAGCAAATAATAAGAAGTGGAATGTCTTTACTGTTAAAACTTCTTTTTTATGCTATTAACCAAATATTAACTATATCTTATTTATTATGAAAAAAATTACTTTATTTTTTGCAATGTTTACTTTAATGATTGGAACATCACATTTAAGTGCGCAAACAATACTTAACCAAGTATTTAATACTACTACTTATGCGGCTAGTACCGCTAATGGAAAAACTGCTTGGGTTGGAAACATTAATTTGTTTCAATCAAATTTTGAGTCTTTTTACAGTTATTATGATCCAGGTTTTGCTATAGGAACTTCAATGTCTTTTGCTCAAAATGGTTCTACATTGATATTAGGATCTCCTTCTAATCAAAATGCCCCTGGAGAAACTGCGATGTGGTTTACCTATACAGCAACAGGATTAGAAGTTGGGAAATCCTATGATCTTTCAGCTCTTATTGAGTGTGTTCAATCAAATACAGGTGCTGACTATACGGCGGCCATATGGGAGGGTGCTAGCAGTGCTATACCACCTGCATATAAAACGCAAGCGTATGTCAATACTAATAAGAAGTTAACAAGTACAAGTGGTGCATTGGGAGGTGAACAAACATTAAGTGGAACATATCTTGCTACTGCTTCAACAATGACTTTTGGTATTGGTGCAGCTAAATCTACTGGTGCTCAAACATTCTTTAATAAATTACAGATTAAAAGCTGGAGTATAATTAAAAACACAACATTAGGGATAAATGATACTGTTTTGTCACCAAATAATATTTCGATATCAAAAACAGGAATTACTTTAAATGGTGTTTCTGGTATTGTTCAAGTTATTGATGTGCTAGGTAAGGTATTAGTATCTGGTTCGGTTAAAGCGAATGAGCAATTGAATTATAATTTTTCAAGTGCAACGATGTACTTTGTAAAAGTGTCTACTTCTGGAGGTTCTAAAACTAGAAAAGTGATTTTTAATTAAACGTATAATGTTTTAATTGTTAGTTGTAAGTTATAATTAAATGTTGTGAATCTCTTTATGACTGCGATTAAGTTGTTTGAAAATTAACCGTCTAGATTTATTTTAGACGGTTTTTTTATTGGTTATTTTTTATAATAAAAAAGAGCGATTCCTAATTGGAAAATCGCTCTTTTTTGTTTTGTATGTTATTTAGTTACGAAACTTTAACTGTCCAACCAAATGTGTCTTCTGCTAGTTTGTGTTGAATGTTTGTCAGTTTGTCTTTTAGTTGCAATGCAATTGAATTTTCTATTTTAGGTAATTCATGGTATTCGTTTCTGTATGAAAATCCAGAAATAGGACTTACTACAGCTGCAGTTCCTGCTCCAAATATTTCTTTTAAGGTACCGTTTTTGGCAGCTTCAATGATTTCAGAAACGATTACTGGTCGAACTTCAACATTGATTCCTTCTTTTTTAGCCATATCGATAAGACTTTTTCTAGTCACGCCGTCAAGAATTCTTTCGCTAACAGGAGCAGTAAGTAAAGTATCGTTGATTCTGAAAAATACATTCATTGTTCCAGCTTCTTCTAGTTTTGTATGCGTAGCATCATCAGTCCAGATTACTTGTTGGAATCCTTCTTTATTGGCTAAATTAGTAGGGTAAAATTGACCCGCATAATTTCCAGCAGTTTTTGCCGCTCCAATACCACCATTGGCAGCTCTACTAAAATGTTCTGCAATAAGTACTTTTACTTCTCCAGAATAATAGGCTTTAGCTGGGGATAAAATAACCATAAATTTATAATCGTCTGATGGATTTGCTACAACTCCATGACCTGTAGCTATTAAGAACGGTCTAATGTAAAGGGTGTTTCCTAAACCTTTTTTAATCCATTCATGGTCTAGTTTTAACAATTCATTCAATCCATCGAGGAAGATTTCTTCGGGAACTTCAGGCATTGCCATTCTAACGGCTGATGAATTAAAACGATTAAAGTTTTCATCAGGTCTAAAAAGCCAAATGGAATCATCTTCATCTTTGTAGGCTTTCATACCTTCAAAAATAGCTTGGCCATAATGAAATACACGAGCAGATGGGTCTAACAAAAAAGGAGCATATGGTTTAATGACGGGTTTCTGCCATTCACCATTTTTAAAATCACACTCTAATAAATGATCTGTGAAAACAGAACCAAAGCTTAAATTTTCAAAATCTACTTCATTAATTTTTGAAGTAGCCACTTTGTTTATTTCAATTTTGCTAGTTTGAGTTGTACTCATAGTTGGGTAATATTTTGTTTTATTTTTTTAAAAGTGAATCACTTACACGTCAAAAGCTTTTTGATAGTTGTAAGGAACTTTAATTGTTTAGCAAAATTAAATAAAAAAGACCAAAAAGGCTGTTATTATGTTATTAATTGTGGTAATTAATTGTTAATTATTTATATTTTAAAAATAATATTAAATCCGTGGTAATTTATGTAGAATAAATAATAAAATTAGTTATTTTTCAATTATATGTTTTTGTTTTGGTTATTTTTGGACTGTTTTCTAATAGTAGAACTCTTAAATGTCAGATTAATTCAAAAATTTTGGAGAGAGAAATTATACAAACCCTTGATGGGTCAACAACTATTCATATTAAAGATTGGAATGAAAGTTATCATTCAAAACACGGTGCTATTCAAGAAGCGAAACATGTGTTTATTAAAAATGGTTTGGCTTTGTTTGAAAATAAAGAGATTGCTATTTTAGAAATAGGTTTTGGTACTGGTTTGAATACTTTTATAACTTATATAGAAAGTAAAAGATTGAATCAAAAAATTAACTACACTGGTGTTGAAGGATATCCTATTACTTCAGAGGAATTGCTTGCTATGAATTATATTGAAGAATTAAAAGCAAATCATTTTTCAGTGATTTTTGATAAAATTCATGAATCAGTTTGGGAGCATGAGACTGAATTAGATGCTGATTTTATTTTAACGAAGCGACAACAATTATTTCAAGAAATTAATGATAAAGAAAAATTTGATTTAATATATTTTGATGCCTTTGGTTACCGTGTACAGCCTGAATTATGGAGTACTGAAATTTTTAAAAAGATGTTTGATTCACTAAAAGAAAAAGGTGTTTTAGTAACATATGCCGCTAGGGGAGTTGTTAAAAGAAGCATGATTGAAGTTGGTTTTTCTGTTGAAAAATTAGCGGGTCCTCCTGGAAAGAGAGAAATGTTTCGTGCTACAAAAGGTAATATATAATTCTTCAAGTTTTTTGGATACAATATTTTGATAAAAATACGTTAATTAAAATAGGAAGTGTTGTAGAACAACGTATTTTTACTAAAATTTAAAAGCATATTAAACCTCAAATTCTTAGTTATGTCTAAAGTTATGTTTGATTACACCAAATCAATATTAGAAAGAGTAAGTTTTGATTTGTTATTGTTTAGCAAAGAATTAGAAAAAGCAGTTAAGACGCTGTTGCCATTTGAACTGGAAAAACTAAAGGAATGGTTATTTGAATTTGTTATTGAAAAACCAGAATTAAAACAGTGTTTGTTAATTGTTGAAAATAAATAAAAAAGGAGTCAATTTTGACTCCTTTTTTTTATATCTTTTTAAGTTCTTCTTCTATATAAGGG
>NZ_JBAWDL010000306.1:0-2759 GCF_049590715.1 Flavobacterium sp. | reverse complement strand
CTTTTCTACCAGTATCTTTTCCGTTGAAATCTACTACTTTTACTTCCATTACTTCTCAATGATTACATAAGAGTTATTATGTCCAGGAACACATCCTTTAATAACAAGTAGGTTCTTCTCAGCAACTACTTTTAAAACTCTAAGGTTTTGAACTTTTACATTTTCTCCTCCCATTCTTCCAGCCATACGCATTCCTTTGAATACTCTAGATGGATAAGAAGAAGCTCCTACAGAACCTGGCGCTCTTAAACGGTTATGCTGACCATGAGTTGCTTGACCAACACCACCAAAACCGTGACGTTTTACAACCCCTTGAAAACCTTTACCTTTAGATACACCTTGTACATCTACAAATTCTCCTTCCGCAAAAATAGAAACATCAATAAGATCTCCTAATTTTTGCTCTGTTGCAAACTCCTTGAATTCAACGACTTTTTTCTTAGCTACAGTTCCAGCTTTCTTAAAGTGACCTAAAGCCGCTTTAGTGGAATGTTTCTCGTTTTTGTCATCGAAACCAAGTTGCAACGCTTCGTACCCGTCAACACCTTTGGTTCTGACTTGGGTAACAACACAAGGACCAGCTTCGATTACAGTACAAGGAATGTTTTTCCCGTTCTCATCAAAAATACTAGTCATGCCGATTTTTCTACCAATTAACCCAGACATAAATATTAATTATTAATTATTAAATATAAAAATAGAACACATCATTTAAGTGAACCCTTATTTTTAAAGTGGTGCAAAAGTATAACTTATTTACACACAATCCAAAAAAAGTTTTCACTTAAACAAAGTGCCCTTAATTTTCTCTTGAAAGAAACCTAAACTTTGATCTCTACTTCAACTCCACTAGGCAATTCTAATTTCATCAATGCATCAATTGTTTTTGATGATGAAGAGTAAATATCAATTAATCTCTTGTATGACATTACTTCGAATTGCTCTCTTGCTTTTTTATTAACGTGTGGAGAACGTAGTACAGTGAAAAGTTTTTTGTGAGTTGGTAAAGGAATTGGACCTGTTACAACAGCACCTGTAGTTTTAACCGTTTTTACAATCTTTTCAGCAGACTTGTCTACCAACATATGATCGTAAGATTTTAGTTTTATTCTGATTTTTTGACTCATTTTCTTAAAATTAAGCGTTTCCTTTTGCTTTTTTGATTACTGCCTCTGAAATATTAGAAGGCGTTTCTGCGTAGTGTGAAAATTCCATTGTTGAAGTTGCACGACCTGAAGATAAAGTTCTTAAAGTTGTAACATATCCAAACATCTCAGACAATGGCACATCAGCTTTAATCGTTTTTGCTCCATTTCTATCTCCCATGTCATTAACCTGACCTCTACGACGGTTAATATCACCTACGATATCTCCCATGTTTTCTTCTGGAGTAATAACTTCCATTTTCATGATTGGCTCAAGAATTACAGCTCCAGCAGCTTTAGCTACCTCTCTATAACCCATTCTAGCCGCTAACTCAAAAGAAAGCGCATCAGAATCCACTGGATGGAAAGACCCATCTAACAAAGTTACTTTCAAACTATCAACTTGATATCCTGCTAAAGGACCAGTTTTCATAGCTTCTCTAAAACCTTTCTCTACAGAAGGAATATATTCTTTAGGAACGTTACCACCTTTTACAGAGTTAACAAACTGCAATCCAACAGGAGCTTTACCATCAACTTCATCAGCAGGTTCAAGTACAAATACGATATCACCGAATTTACCACGACCTCCAGATTGTTTTTTATAAGTCTCTCTATGTTGAGCAGATCTTGTAAACGCCTCTTTATATTCAACTTGAGGCTCACCTTGGTTCACTTCAACTTTAAATTCACGACGCATTCTATCAACAAGAATATCTAAGTGCAACTCTCCCATTCCTGAGATAATTGTTTGACCAGAAGCTTCATCTGTTCTAACAGTAAACGTAGGATCCTCTTCAGCTAATTTAGCCAAAGCCATACCCATTTTATCTACGTCAGCCTTAGTTTTAGGTTCAATAGCGATACCAATTACCGGTGCAGGGAATTTCATAGACTCAAGAATAATTGGATGTTTTTCATCACACAATGTATCTCCAGTTTTGATATCTTTAAATCCAACTGCCGCTCCAATATCTCCAGCTTCGATATACTCGATTGGATTTTGTTTATTAGCATGCATTTGGTAGATACGAGAAATTCTTTCTTTGTTTCCTGAACGTGTGTTCAAAACATAAGAACCAGCATCTAAACGTCCCGAATAAGCACGGAAGAAAGCTAAACGACCTACGAATGGGTCAGTAGCAATTTTAAACGCTAAAGCAGCGAACGGCTCTTTAACATCTGGCTTACGCAAGATTTTAGTTTGATCTTCTTCTAATAATTCAGCGTCATCAGGATGAATACCTTCGATACCTTCTTTATCCATTGGAGAAGGCAAGTATTTACATACTGCATCCAACATGAATTGAACTCCTTTGTTTTTGAAAGACGAACCAGCAATCATAGGAATGATAGCCATATCCATTACCGCTGCTCTTAACGCAACATTAATCTCCTCCTCTGTAATAGATTCAGGATCTTCCATGTATTTATCAAGCAAGTTCTCATCATAATCAGCAACTGCTTCGATAAGAATATCTCTATACTCTTTTACTTCGTCAACCATATCAGCAGGGATATCAACAACTTCATAAGTTGCTCCCATTCCTGCATCATCCCAAACAATAGCCTGGTTTCTTACTAAATCCACAACACCTCTGAAATCATTTTCTT
>NZ_JBAWDL010000305.1:0-10598 GCF_049590715.1 Flavobacterium sp. | reverse complement strand
AGATAATAATTGATTAATATAAGTGTAAATAGTTTAAAATCTATTTTTTTTAGTATACCAAAAGTAGAAAATAGTTATGCCTTTTACTAAAAATTGGGACCTAATTAAGGTTGAAACTTGAATATATACATCATTTTTATTAGTAATTTATATGTTAAAAAAAATAAAATTATCAAAAACAGGACTCTTTAATGCAGTTTAATATTGGAATTTTATTTAAATGGCAATAGTTTACAGAGTATTTTTTGTGGTAATACTGAAAATTTTGGCGGGAATTCTTCAGTGTTTACGGGGTTTTTTACTGAGAGATACATATAATTTACTTAGAAAAACACTTTTTCCTTAGCTTGAAAGTAACTTTGAAATATTATTAATTAAAAAAAAACCACTATTATGAAAAAACATTTACTTAAAAAGGCGATAACATTACTAATAGTTATTAGCTTAAGCAGTATACAGTTGTCTGCACAAATTACTGGTAATAAGGAAACATTCTCAGGAAGTCTTAACGGATGGGCTACTGGTTTCGGTACCTCTATTGTTTCGTATGCGAATCCAGCTGAAAGTGGAACTACTGATGGGGCTTTAAAGATGGTTAGAGGAGATAATAATGCAAATTTTGGATTTAAATTAGCAGGAAGTACTCCAATAGGTGTTAACGCCACGACGCATAAATTTATTAAATTAAGATATAAAAATGGTACCAAAGCAAATTCATTTAGAATAGGTGGATTAAATGGTGCTGGTAATGCCATTAAAGATAATACGAATTCAGATATCAACTTAAATGTTTTAACTGCTGATCCAGGTGTCAATACAAATGGATATGTTACAACTTATATAGATATGTCTTCTTATACCTTATGGACAGGAGATTTACAGTATCTATGGATTGGAGTAAGACAAGCTTATGTAGCTTCTCCTGTTGAAGGTGACTTTTATGTTGATTCAATTGAATTTTTAACTTCAATGCCTGCTACTAATACTTATAGTGAGTTTATAATAAACCCTAGTTTTGATGATATTAGTAGTACTCTTCCATTTAATACTAATGCTCAAGGGACTTTTGCTTCAAGATCTTTGTCTAGTGAGGCAGCGCATGATGGTCAAAATAGTTTAAAATATACTTATACAGCAGATGCTGATGCCAACTTTTGGGCATTTTCAAATTACTCGAAAACGTATGGTACTATGCAATTGGCAGGTACTACAATTCAAGTTAAAATGTGGGTTAAAACAAACAGACATCTTACACAACCAGTAGGTGAAATCCCTACAACAGTAGGATGTAGAGTCAAACTTGAAAATACTGTAGCTGTTACAACCGAGCAACCTATCGTCACGTTAACCACAACTAACTTAATGGGTGATTGGGAAGAATTAACTTTTGATCTTACAGCACCAGCTAATTTTGATAAAGCTACACTTTGGTTCAATTTAGGGTATGATGCTACTCCAGGAGTTACTACCAATTTAAAAACAGGTAATGTGGTGTATTTTGATCAAATGACTGCTACAGTGACTGCTCCTGCATTAGCAGTAAAACAAAATACTTTAGAAGGTGTTTCAATTTATCCAAATCCCACTACGGATGTGTTGAATATAACTGCACCAGAAGGAAGCCTTGTTGAAATTTACAATACTTTAGGAGCAATTGTAAAAACAGCAAAAGAAACGAATTTAGTTTCCGTTTCAGATTTGGCTTCAGGATTGTACTTAGTAAAAATATCTAAGGATGGTCAATTATATCAAGATAAGATTATAAAAAAATAAGGTTTATTTTTATTTAGTAAAAAACGCTTAGGCTTCCGTTTAAGCGTTTTTTTTATTAAAATATACGCTCTGATACATTTAAATTATTTAGAAATACTTTAGGAAGTAGGTATTTTATTTATTTTGAATTTATATTAATTAACTAAAACAAACTAAAATGAAACAAAGATTATTATTTGGAATGGTATTATTAAGTAGTATATTCTTGAAACTAGCAGCTCAAGAAACTATAATTGATTTTGAAAATGGTGAAAAAGCCTTATGGACAAATTCGCCTGAAGTTTTAAGTATTACTAGTGAAAAAGCCGCTTCTGGTCGCTATAGCTTTAAATACTCTTGTGCTACGCTTTCTTCTATAGGGGAAAATTTCCAAGGTCATTTTACAGATAAAAATGGTTTTGCTCCGGGTAAATATACTATGTCATTCAAAATATGGATTAATAGAAAATTTAATGGAAAAAGTTTTAGGATTAATTTTTCTAAACCAGTTTCAGGTGAACCTGGTGATTGGATATCTTCTATTTGGGAAATTAATACACTAGCCAGAGAGCAGTGGGTCCAAATTAGTAAAGACATAATTATTGATTATCAACCTAAGAAATTTTTTATTTCTATTCCTGCAAATGTTAAACTAGGTGGAGAAGGAACTTTTTATATAGATGATATTAAACTTGTGAAAAAATAATTTAAAAATAGAATCGTAAGATTATTTATAGGGTGGATAAAAAGACAATTGTTAGTAATACAATAGTCTTTTTATTCACTTTTTTTATAAAAAATCATTTGTTGCACCAACAAAATCATTTGTTCAAAGTATTTAAATTGTTAATGAATAGTTTTGGTATAGAGTTATAAAGGGTTAAATTCTTTGTGTGAAAAATGTAAATAATGAATACTACTATTCATGTACAATTAGAAAATCTTTTTTTATTGCACTACAAAGAATGGTGTTTTTTATCCTATTCCTATTTAAAAAATAAAGAAGAATCCGAAGAAGTGGTTCAAGATGTTTGCGCTAAAATTTTGGTAAGAAAACAACTTGATGAAATTTCAAGTTTAAAGTCTTATATCATTGTTGCCATCAAAAATAGTTGTTTGAAGAAATTAAAAAAACAACAAAAATTCATCTCTTTAAGTGAAAATGAGTTCGTATTTTCTTCATCACTTGATGATAGTTCAGTTGTTGAAGAAAGAACAGCAATGCTACATAAAGCCCTAGAACAATTGCCACAACCCTCAAAGAATATTTTTATGAGATGTGTAATGGAGGGCGAAAAATACCAATTTGTAGCTGATTCTATGGATATTTCAATCAATACTGTCAAATACCATATTAAAACAGCCTATAAAAAAATGCGATTAGAAATGGTTGAAATTAGTGTTTTAGTGCTATTGATGTTTAAAATATTTTGGAAATAGTCTTAATTTTTATCCAAAGACCAAATTTTTAAATCATCAAAAGAAGCCGAAGCTGAAGCTAATGAAAAGGCAATGTTTTCCTTTACGCTATGATCAAAACCAGTTGATTTGAAAGCTCCCATAAATTTATCATCAATCCATACGGACAGTGTTTCTTTTTCAAAAAGTATGGTTATTTCATACCATTGATTTAGGGATAATTGTACGGGATAGTTTTGTGTTTTGTCTTTTATTAACGCTTGAGTTTCGTTTTTGTCCATCCCTGCTTTTCTTTTTTCATAAATAGCCATACTAAAAATACCTGTCAACTGATCCATTACACTAATTTCTAGGGGAGTAACACTTACTTGAGCAATATGTCCTGCATGCGACAACTCTTTTGCTTTTGGGTCATTAAAATTGAGTTTGAATCCTTTACTGCTGTGCATATTGAATTTTACTTTCACAATTCCATCATCAAAAGGAGCTGCGTGTAAAATAGAGGTACTATGATCGGCATTTTTATACTTTTCGATAAATAGAACGCCTTCTCTTAAATCGGCTTGTTTGTGACCGCTAGCTCTTGCTTTACTGTTGGTTTGCCATCCTAGCCCTAGATCTTCTAGTGCATCATTTTTCTCTTCTCGGTTAAAGTTATCTTCAAAAATAAGTTTGGCTTTTGATGTCAATAAACTAATTTTTTTGTCTTGAGCATGTAAACTAACTAAGGAGCTTACTAAGAATAGAGAGAAATAGTTCATCAGTAGAATTTTTAAAAGTAAAGAATAAAAGTACTTGTTTTATAAGACCATTGTAAATGATTTTAGTTTAAAAGGAATGCCCTGATTTTTAATGAAAATAATTTTTTTTAAAAAAAATAAAAATGACACTACCCGATTTTAATGTTTAGGGTCTTATAGTAAACACTACTCATTTGAATTAAGTTGCCACTTATGGAAATAATAGATTTAATTATAAAAAAACTGCATCATCATGTACTTTCTAAAGAGGAAGAACAGTTTTTTGATGCTTGGATTCAAGAATCAGAAAAGAATAGCGGTTTTTATATAGAGTTAGAACAACTCAAAAACAAGAAAGAAGTTGTTGCTGCATTAGCAACAGTAAATACGGAGTTAGCTTGGAAAAATGTTATTCGTAAATATGAAAAAGAAACCAAGCGCAATCAAAAGCAAATTTTCATCAACCGTTTTTTAAGATATGCAGCCGTTTTTGTTGGGGCATTGTTTTTAGGATATGCAGTAGATGCTTATTTATTACCAAAAAACACCACGGTATTGCCAACTAACGAAATCACTTTACAGTCAGATAATGGAGATGTCCAAGTGTTGTCTTCGGATAATATATATGGTATTAAAGATATAAATGGAAAAATTTTAGGAGCTAAAAGTGCTAGCAGATTAGATTTTAGAGGGATCAAATATGTTGATAAATTAATTTACAACACATTGACCGTTCCTTATGGAAAAAAGTTTGAAGTCACTCTTTCTGATGGTACACTTGTCCATCTTAATTCAGGATCTACATTTCGTTTCCCTATCAAATTTTTAAACGGACATAAACGCCAAGTACATATAATAGGAGAAGGTTTCTTTGAAGTAACTAAAGATAAAAAACATCCTTTTGTAGTTGAGACTTCTCAAATGAATGTTACCGTTTTGGGAACCAAATTTAATGTATCAGCTTATCCTGAAGATGCTTTCATTAGTACCGTTTTAGAAGAAGGCTCCGTAAGTATAAGCGCTATAAATGATATACACAAGGAAGTACTTAGATTAGTGCCAGGAGATCAAGTAAATTGGGGTGTAAAGGCAAATGCAGTTAATAGAAAACAAGTTGATACGGATATTTATACAAGTTGGATTGATGGTAGGATAGTTTTCAAAAATCAAAAATTTGAAAATATTATCAAAAAATTAGAACGTCATTATAACGTGAAAATTAATAACAATTATCAAGCACTGAATAAAGAATTGTTTACAGCCACATTTGATGTGGAAACCATTGAAGAAGTGCTGAATTCATTTGCAGAGAGTAAAACTTTCAAATTTAAAATTAAAGATAAAACCATCACTATTAATAAACCTTAAAAAAATATGCCAATGTAAAAAAAATGAGTTACAGTTGATTTAACTATAAAAAAATAACTATAAAAAAAAACCATTATTTTATGAGAAAAACGATTAGACAAAGACACTCTTCGTCATTTTTATTCCGAATAAATTTAACCCTGTTATTAACCATTTTATTATTGTTAGTTGCAGTATTTACGACCCATGCAAAAACCTATTCACAAAACGTAAAGCTTTCGTTTGATTTAAATAATGTAAGCATAACAACCGTTTTAGAAAAAATAGAAAAAGATACCAAGTATAAATTTTTATTTAATACTGAAGAGATTAATGGAGATAGAATAATTTCAGTTACAGCAAAAAATGAAGAACTTAAAGATATTTTGAATAAAATATTTTTAGATTCTAATATCACTTACAAAGTGAAAAATAAGCAAATTATTTTAAAAGAGAATAATGAGGTGAGTGAGGTTGTAGTTGAAAATAAAGTAGCACAACAAATTACCATTAAAGGTATCGTAAAAGATGCTGATGGGATGCCAATACCAGGAGCTAATGTATTAGTAAAGGGAACAACCATTGGCACTACAACAAATTTTGATGGAAATTATGTTATAGCAGTTCCTAATACTGCTACAACGTTAGTGTTTTCCTATTTAGGTTTAAAATCTGCCGAAGTACAAATTGCAGGTAAAACGACTATAAACGTATCCCTTCAAAATGATGCGGCAACCTTGGATGAGGTGGTCGTAATAGGATACGGTACTGTAAAAAAATCAGATGTTACAGGTTCATTATCTTCAGTAAGTACCGAAGATATGAATAAAACACAAAATACCTCTATTGCGCAAGCCATTCAAGGAAGGGCAGCTGGAGTTACTGTTTCTAAAGGTTCAGGAAAACCAGGAGCAACACCTACGGTGCGTATTCGTGGTACAGGTACTGTAAATAATTCAGATCCTTTATATGTAGTTGATGGTGTGCCTATTAATGACATATCAAGTATTAATATGGCTGATGCTAAATCAGTTGAGGTTTTAAAAGATGCTTCGGCTACAGCTATTTATGGTTCAAGAGGAGCTAATGGAGTTATATTAATTACAACAAACGGGGGATCAAAAAATAAAACGACCATTTCGTACAGTACCTATTCTGGGATTCAAGAACGTATTGATAACTTAGACATATTAAATGCAGAACAATGGGCAACACTTTATAATGAAGGAAAAGCTAATGACGGTAAGCCACTCGATCCAGCTTTATTAAATCCTTCAGGTTTGCCATCATACAACTGGAAAGATGCGGTTTATAAAACGGGTATTCAACAGAGTCATCAAGTAGCAATATCTGGTGGAAGTGATAAGTCCACTTACTATGTTTCTTTCGGTTATATTGACCAAACAGGGATTATTGAAGAATCATCATATAAACGCACTAATTTCAGAGTTAATAATACGTATCAGTTAACGTCTAAAATTAAATTTGGTCACAACCTTCAATATTCCAATGCTAAAACAGTATCTGTTCCCGAATTTGGACAAAATCCTTGGAATAGGACAGCGTTTGTGGGGTACTTAATTGATCCTGTAAGTCCTATATTTAATACTGATGGTACTTATGGTGTTCCTCAATATTCTACGGCAATTAATCCAAAGGGATTGGTGAAATTTGGACAAGCTCCTCAAATTAAAGAAAGCTTCTTAGGAAATGCATTCGTTGAAGCTGATCTTTTAAAAGGACTTTCCTTTAAGTCTAATTTTGGTCTCCAAATAAACAATACAAAAGTTGATAATTTTACACCAGCATTTTTTGTAGTTCCTACTTATAATTCAGCTTCAAGTTCGTATATTTTAAATCGTTCTGAAAATAGAGTAATGATATTATCTAATACATTAAACTATACTAAGTCAGTAGCAAAAAAACATACTATTACGGCTCTTTTAGGACATGAAATTCAAGATTTAACATCTAATAATGTTAATACACAAAGAACGGGAATACCTCAAAGTGTATCAAATCCTACTTTAGGTTCAGGGGATATTTCGACTTCTAAAAATGATGGAGATATTTCAGAATCTAAATTGTTATCTTATTTTGGAAGATTAAATTATAATTATGATGATCGTTATTTATTGACGGGAACTTATAGAATTGATGGTTCTTCTCGATTTGGAGCCAATAATAGATGGGCAAAATTCCCGTCAGTTGCCGCAGCGTGGAATTTACATCAAGAAAACTTTTTTCATATTGATGAAATTAGCCAACTTAAGTTTCGTGTAGGATGGGGAGAAACAGGAAATCAAAACATCCCTAATTCGGCAACTTATAGCACGCTTAATATTGGTACAAATTATATGTTTGGAGGTGATGAAACAACAGCTACAGGTGTTGCTCCTTTAATACCAGGTAATGCCGACTTAAAATGGGAAACGACAGTAACTAAAAATCTAGGGATAGATTTAGGATTGTTTAATAATTCAGTTACCCTTACGGCTGATTATTTTATCAAAAACACTTCAGATATGTTAATGGCTACTCCTATATTACTAACTGGTGGTTACCAGAATAATCCTTATACTAATGCGGGGAATATTGAGAATAAAGGGATTGAATTTACTGCAAGTTATAGAAAAGTAATCAAAGACTTTTCATTTAATGTTGGCGGAAATATCTCTTTCATACAGAATAATGTAACCAAATTATCAGGGGAAGGAAGTATTATTCAATCTGGTCCTGCTCAAGGTTTCAACAATATAGGAAGAACCGAAGAAGGACATCCTTTAGCTTCTTTTTATGGGTATGAAATGATTGGTGTATTTCAAAATCAAAAAGAAGTAGATGATAGTGCTGTATTTGCAAATACAAAACCAGGAGATGCAAAATACAAAGATATTAATGAAGATGGCGTTCTAGATGATAAAGACAGAACCTATATAGGTTCTCCTTTTCCTAAATTCACTTATGGATTTAACCTAGATGCAACTTATAAACAGTTTGATTTTTCAGCCTTTTTTCAAGGAAGTCAAGGGAATCAAATTTTCAATGCCAGTTTGTATTATTTAGAGAGTGATTTAGGAACGAATCTAAGTACTAATATGTTAAATAGATGGACAGGTGAAGGTACCTCAAATACATTGCCTAGAGCTACTTTTGATAATAATGGAATAAATACACAACAGTCAAGTCGTTATGTTAAAGATGGTTCTTATTTGCGATTGAAAAATATTCAAATAGGATATACATTGCCAAAATCTATTATAGAGAAAATAGCTCTTACTAATTTCCGAATCTACGTTGCTGCTCAAAACTTGTTAACGTTTACAAAGTATGATGGTTTGGATCCTGAAGTAGGTATTGACGATACAATGAATAGTCCATTAGATTTGGGTATAGATAGAGGTAGGTATCCATCTACAAGAACGATTTCCCTAGGATTAGATGTTAATTTTTAATAAATACTAAAGATGAAATTATATAAAAAAATAAAAGAAAGTAGTATCCTTTTTTCAGTATTAGTGATGGCAACTACTCTGGTATCGTGTGATAAAGATTATTTGGATGTTGGTGTTTATGGAACACCTGAAGTAGCTAGCTTTTATAAAACACCTACTGATGCTGAGCAGGGATTAACAGCCGCTTATTCTCCAATGAGAGAAATGTATGGTAGAGAAAACTTTTTAGCCTCAACATCCTGTAGTTTATTATTTGGTGATATAGGAACTGATGACTTATTAAAAGGAGGAGCAAGATCTAATGATGGGCCTCAGTTATTTGATAAAGAAACCTATAGCCTTACGACTTCAAATACAGCTGTCGAAGCAATTTGGAAAGTGAACTACAAGGGTATTTTGTATGCTAATTTAGTTCTAAATAAAGTACCTGATATCGTTTTTACAGATGCTAACAGGAAAAAAGAAATTTTAGCCGAGGCGCATTTTTTACGTGCTTATTATTATTACTATATGGTCTATACTTTTGGTGGTGTGCCTTTGATTGATAAAGTTTTAGAACAAGGAGAATATGATACCCCACGTGCAACTAAAGAAGCGACCTATGCTTTTATTGAGAATGATCTAAAAGCTGCTATTTTAGACTTACCTTCTCGATTTACAAAACCCACAACTTTTTTAGGCCATGCTGACAAAGGAGCCGCTTTAGGTTTGATGATGCGTGTTTCTTTGTACCAAAATAAAATGGATCAGGTTAAAACTTACGGAGAGCAATTATTTTTAATGCCGTATGTTTTGGCTGATTTTAGTACTATTTTTAGACAAGAAGGAGAATGGAATTCAGGTTCTATTTTTGAAATTAATATGTCTTCAAATGCTAACTTTTTAGGAACGCATATGCCTAATATGATGACACCTAGAAGCAAGGGAGGTATTGGTTTTGGGCAAATACAGCCTAGTTTACGAAACGAATTTGAGCCTAATGATCCACGATTTGCAGCTTCTTTCTATAATGTAGCTGGAGGATATGGAACAGAATGGTATAACAAAAAGTATTCTTGGGCTCCTTATAGTAATTATTCTAAACCAACTACGGGAGGAAATGGGAATAGTGCTAATAATATCCGTGTCATTCGACTGTCAGACGCTTATTTAATGTATGCCGAAGCAATTTACAAAAATGATCCAGGTACAGCTGTTATTTACGTTAATAAAGTACGAAAACGTGCTAGAGGAACGCAACCTATTACTGTAGTGCCTGATTTGCCAGCCTTATTAAGTGGAGATGCTTTGCGTGATGCGATTTATCATGAAAGAAGGGTAGAATTAGCTGGCGAAGGATTGCGCTTTCAAGATTTGATTCGTACAGGAAGAGCTAAAACGATTCTTGGGCCTCTTGGTTTCATTGAAAATAAAAATGAAATAATGCCAATACCCATTTCTCAGGTACAATTATCAAAAAATATTTTAACTCAAAATAATTATTAAATAGTGGTTGTTTAGTTAGTTGGAAAAGGCTTAATCTTAATTGATTAAGCCTTTTTTTATTGGGATTTTGTATTCAATTATGTATTATAATTTTTAAAAAGCATTTGTAGTAGTTTAATAAACATATGTTTCTATTTTTTAGATTTTAGGATAGTATATTTGTGTAAAAAAAAATAATTTAAAGAATTAGAAGTTATGAAATATAAAATACCCTTTTTTCTCCTGTTCTTACTGCCAGTATTAATGCTAGGGCAAACTCAAGTTTTTAAAAGCGGTTTTGAAAATGAGTTTTCTACTGAATGGGAAGCTTTTGCGGCTACGATACCTACATTTGAGCGAAACACACTTTCTAAATACAATGGAGGTTATGGTTTTCAAATAGCTTTTAATCAAGCAAATC
>NZ_JBAWDL010000304.1:0-27557 GCF_049590715.1 Flavobacterium sp. | reverse complement strand
CTATTTTCTACTTTTGGTATACTAAAAAAAATAGATTTTAAAACTATTTACACTTATATTAATCAATTATTATCTTTAAAATAAGAATGGTTATAAATCCAAAAAAGTTTTCAATAACTAATAAAACCAAATAGATTTCAACCATTAAAAAACCGCTTAGAAAAAATTCTAAGCGGTTTCGTACTAAATAATAACCTATTTTATTTTTTTACAATTTTATCTTGGTAAAATTGACCATTCTTGGAGACTTTAACTAAATATAAGCCTGAAGCTAAATCAGAAACTGGAACTAAATTCGTTTCTTTTGCTGTTTTTACAATTGCTCCTAATGTATTGTAAATTTCAATAATACTTCCTTCTGGCGCAGTAACATTCAATACATCTGTAGCTGGATTTGGATAAATTGAAACACCTTCAAGTGTATTTTCTTTTACACCCAAACTTGTAGTTTTAACAATAAAACCATTAGCTCTTTGAGAAAAATATCCTGCAGTTTGAGCCACACCATTCAATGTAATAGCATTCAACTGATCAGTTGTCAAAGAAGTTCCTCCAATAGTAAGAACATCATCTTTAAAACCAACAATATCAAGAGTACCTGTACCCCAGTCAGGACTAGTGGAACTAAAAGTTAAATTAGAAACAGACCCATTAATAACAAATTTCAATACTGGACTAGCAGAACCTGACATTAATAATAATCCCATATTAGTTTGATTCGCATTAAAATTAACTATTGAAGTACCCGCTGTAGCACCAGCAGATCTATTTATTTTACCTTGCATCGTATTGGCACCATTCAATGTTAAGGTACCTCCAGTTGAATTAAAAAGCATAGTAGCATCAGTTGGAAGAAAAACCTGTGGAGATATAATATTAGAAACTATTTCTTGTGTAAAGGTCAGAATACTCCCTGCAAAAGTAGCATTATTAGCAGTAGAACCAAAAACAACATTACCTGTTCCAGGATTAGTAGTAGTGGAACTTACCGTTAAAGTTCCTGTACCCATTAAAACACCATTAAACTCCGTAGGGTTAACACTATAGTTTCTAAGTTTTGCCGTTTGCAATAAATTCAATGTACTTGTGGAACTGAAAACTAATTTATTATTTGCTGTAAATTTTGTATCAATATTTTGAGCACTAGTCGTATTGATAGTCACCTTATTGTTAAAAATCAATGCTCCATCAGTTAAATTTGCCTGAATCATTTGACCAGTGGTCGATCCATTTATAGTTAATTCTCCTGTTCCTGATATTATTCTATCTCCAGTAGGAGCTTGAGCAATAATTTTCACAACAGTAGCAGCAGCAGAAACTGTTGGATTTGCACTTAATGTTGCAATACCTGTTGGGACACCCGCAGGCGCCCAGTTAGCTGCTGTTCCCCATAGTCCATCACCAGAACCATTGTTGAAAGTACCATCTTGAGCATTTACAGCCGAAATAAACATTATTGATAATGCTGTGATTTTAAGTAAATGTTTTTTCATAATTTTTAGTTTTTTGAATTATTAATAAACCAAATGTAATTTCAGAATGAAACCTTAGTGTCTTTGAGGATACATAAAATGTATTTGCCAGTAATAAACACACAACACACTGATTACCTTTGATATATCTATAAAAAAAATAATAAAAAACAAAAAAACGCCTAGAAAACTCTAGACGTTTTTTTTTTAAATAGCAATTAAAACCTTATTTAACTATCATTTTTTTTATTTTTTGTTTTCCATTCCAGTTTATTTTTACATAATAAATACCTGAAGGTAAATCAGTAACTGAAATTAAATTATGAGTTACACTAGGCGAATTATTTTTAAGTAAAACACCTAAACTGTTGTACACTTTTATTTGACTTCCTTCGGGGCATTCAATATTTACTATATTAGAAGTGGGATTAGGATAAATAACAATTTTATCCATATTAAAATCTTCGGTACTTAAAGGAGAAAGGTATTCGATATAGAGATTGTCGAGGTTAAAAATCCCTGTTCCAGTTCCTGAGTACTCATCTTCCAAAAGTTGTATTTTGAAAATTTGATTAGAAACCGCCTCAGAAATAGAGAACTCCTGATTCAAAGTCATCCATTGCCCTTTATTTAAATTTTTAAAATCCCAATTTAATTCCTTGGTATATGATCCAATAGTGGTTTTAAATCCTAATAAAGAAGCCCCTGAATCGATCCAAACCTTGACATACATTTTATAATTGCCTGGATTAAGACTGATTTTAGCTTGATTAAGGGTTTCTCCACAACTGATAACAGCAGGAGCGTAGGTTGTCGTTTGTGCTACAACACTAGCAACAACAATTTGAAACAAAAAAACCAATCCAAAAATAACAGTATGCTTTTTCATTGAAATAAATTTATTTTTCATCTTACAATGGATTAGTTAGTTCTACATCAATAAAACGGAACATACCACAAGGAACATCTATTGTTACTGTAGCTCCTGATGGATAAAATTGTTTTCCATCTAATAGATCAACAATTTTCAAAGGAGTTACGGTATTGAATTTTATGGTAGCTGTTCGTGTATTGGGATTAATATATCCATTATCAATTAATGTAAGCCGTAAATGAGTAGGAGAGGTTTGCGCAACTACCCAGGCTACATCACCTGTTACCGTCATTGGGATTTTGGTAGCACTTGCTTCTATTTCTGTTTTAATGGTTTGATAATAGGTATTGGCATTGTATTTAGTTACCCCATCAGCTGAGTAATAAAAGCGACCGTCCGTATAGTACTCTTTTAAAATATTCTTATACAAAGGATGCAATTTATTTTTCATCAATCCTCTTGGGGCTGTCAAATCAGCTTTGGCTCCTGCCTGAGGGGGTGTAATCAAGACCATACCGTTAGGATAATTAGGCAAAAAATTTAATCGTCGTTCTTTCATTCCAGCAGCATATTTTGAAAAATCCCATTGAGTCAACGGTGCTCCAGGCCAAGAACCATTCATGCGACTAAAAACAAAAGGATTGGCATTTTCAAATGTTTGATCAAAGTTTGTCAACCATTTGGCTTCTGAACCATCTTCTAAATAATGCGTATTAGGAACAAACATACTTAAATGCACTGGTGAGAAACTCACAATCTCGGAACGTTTAGGAACAAACAATGCCCCTTTGGCTAGCAATTTAGCAAATAAATCAGGTTTGGTAAAATTGTCATAATATTGTGCTCCACTTGCCGCAGCATAAACCAATTGACGTAAAAAATGATTATCTAACGTTTGATCAGAAAATTGTCTCATACGGTCAAAACTCGTATTGTCAGGAACAGCTCTTGCACCCCAACTATCCACTGCTCCGCTTGCCCAAATTCCCATTCGAGAAGCCAAACTTAATTCCATCGTTTTATCTGTCGTTTCTTCCATTGCTGGCACAAAAACGTGTGCAAATTCGCCCGAAAGCAATCGAGACCACATAGACAAATACACGCTTCCTTGCCAAAATATATTTTTGGAACGAATAAATAATTTTAAATTTTTATTTTGTCCATAAGTTGCTAAAGGATAAAAAAGATCATTCATCACAAATTCAAAATCAGCACTATTATCTTCTAATTCAGGATAAATCAATAGCGTTTTCCTTCCTGTTGTTTTATTGACCTCATCAATCACTTTCTTAGAAGTGGCAAGGCTAAACATATACGGATCATTCCCATGACCACCCCAATAAGAAACGCCATTTGTACCTATTTTAGAATATATAAAACTTAACGCTTGGGCTTCGGTCCAATCATAGGTTCTTCTGCTATCTCTAGTGCCTCGGTATTTTAAGTTGCCTAAATTAGCTCTATCCCAAGTAGCACCATCTTGTGCGTGTGACGTTGAAAATTGATCAATAAAGGTAGGTGTATTGTATAAAGAGGTATTAATCCCAGTAGAATTGCTGTACATTAAAGTAATTTCGACTGGATTGCGTTCCCAACTGGGTTTTATAAATGTATTTAACTTTGACTCCACAGTTGCGGTATTGTCTATGATTGTTTGGATTTTACCTGGAGATGTAATACTCGTATATTTCATTTTCCAATTGGGATTTGAAGTATCAATTATATGGATATCACTACCTCCATTTTGATTTCCTGCCAAAATAATATTCCCTGTAACCGAATCTTTCCACATATCGTTAAACGAATAAGGGCATTCTAAAATTTCAGCTTTGGTTAAATCTCGATTGGGTGGCAATAAAACAATATGATTTCCAAATAAAATGAAATACTGGTAACTAGCACCGTTGGGAATTATTTCGAGTTGTGATACACGATAACCAAAACCTCCCACTTTATTAGAAATACTGGATATATCTATTGTTTCTTGTGCTACACTAGGACTTAAAGGGTCAAATTCTACCGCAGTAGCATCATTGATATGGCTGCTGTTTCCCATTAAAATTTTAGGACTTCCATTTACGGTACACACCCTCATTTCTCCCACTGGTTTTCCTGAATTTATTTTTACTGAAGGCGTGATTGGTGTTGTTCCTAAAACATCAAATAAGTAGATATTGCCAGTTACTTGCATGCTGTTATTAGTTCCTATAACGGCTACCATATCCGTACCATCAGCTTTTTTTACTTTCCGAATAAAATTAGCAATATGTACTTTGGTTGGAGCCGTAGCCCCTCCAAAAACAGTATTTACTGAATAAGTCGATGAAGCTAATGTTTGTTTGATTGTCCCATCAGCATTTAGATAATAAATATTTTTATCATAGCCTCCGCAAACTACATAGGGAACTCCCGCTTTTTGTACTACACAAACCGCATACATAGGAGCATCATTAACTTTAAATTGCCATTTGAGTGTTCCATCATAATTCAGACAATACAAAGTTCCATTGGCATTAGCTGCGAAAATTTCATCAATTCCGTCGCCTGTAATATCTTCACACCAAAGGTCATGATTCATAAAACCAGACAATTTGTTTTCCCAGATTTTCTTTCCATCAAAACGTAAACCTAAGATTGTTCCCTCATAACTTGAAGCAATAATAAAAGATTTGCCGCTTTTCACAGCAGTTCTTACTTTTGAAATGGTATAAATTACATCTTTACTTTCAAGTGTAGCAGTAGCTGTTTTGAATTTCAAACTATACGTACCACTGGCTACTTTAGTATTATCAAAAGACCAATTTTCTGGCTGGCTTGTATTCCATCCTACCCCCGCTTCTTCAAAACCATAATAATTATTTGATAAGAGATTAGGGTTTGTTTGTGCATCAGCCATAGCACTACAAACCAAAAAGGTAAGAATATAAAAAAGTAATTTTCTAAATTTCATAAAATGTTTTTTCAATTCATTGTTAAGTAATAAACACTATTTAATGCGTGTTTTGAATTTATACAAAAATAGTTCAAGATATTCATTTTTAGTTATTTATCATGATATTTTTGCTTGTGAATTTGCTGCTTTAAATTTTGACTTACTTGATACAGTATGCCTATAAAAAAAACCTATAACAACAAATTCAAAGAATCAGAATGTTATAGGTTATTTTTTAAATAAATAATTAATCCGCTTAAGGGACAACTACATCAGTAACAGTAATAGTAAATACTTTTTCGGCCACCCATACATCCCCTACTTTAACGGCCTCTATAGGAACTACACCTGGAAAAACTACTTTTTCTTTGTACGTATTAGTCAAAGTCACTTTATAAACTCCTATTTTAGGAAAAAGCACATGCACTGTTACATCGCTTGATAATACTCCTTTATTGGGAATAATATAAGGGGTTAGGTCTCCTCCTTTGACAAAATTAGAAGACAAATAAAAATTTCCTTCTTCAATTTTCCATTCGTGCGTAATCGTTCCTTGGGACAAATCCATAAAGGAAATATTAGTGCCTGATTTTATGTTAAAAGGTTGTAGTGAATTTGGAACACTAGTATACCACGTAAAATCTGAAAATTCTGTTCTTACTGTTTCTTCCTTAGTACAACTAGTGCTCAGCACTAGAAATACAAAAGATAAAATCATCGTTATATTTTTCATATCAATTTTTTTAAAATTATTTTTGCAATGCGGTATTGGTTGTTAACTCAGTATAAGGAATTGGCAGATAACTTTGAGTTGCAATATTAAAGTTACTCAACGAAATATCATACTCAAAATCTACTGTAAATGAAGGCTTAATCCCTTTTACAGTCACTACAGACATGAACTTTTTGGTAACATTTTTCAGTGTGGTAGAATTGACAAAAGTATAATCCTCAACATAATAAGTGGCATCTGCTAATTTTTGAAAATTAGAAACTAATAATCCCCATCTGCGTAAATCATTAAAACGGATAGCATGACCTTCAACTGACATTTCTAATGGTTTTTCGATTTCCATTAGACGTTTCATCAAAGTACCTGTTGCGCCAGGAGTATACGTTATTCCATCGAATGTTTTAGTAGCATCATAACTCGGCCCTATTAACTTAAGTGCCCATCTCGCTCTAATTTTATTAATTAATTTGATAGCTCCATCATTGTCTCCTGATTTTATCAAACATTCCGCTTGCATTAAATACACATCGGCTAAACGATTAACGATAACATTTTTACCTGAATAATTTCTGTTTATAGGCAAATCATTTTCGGAAGTCGCTAAAATATCATGATTGCTATATTTTTTATAAAATGAAAAACCCCATTGTGTTCCATTAGTTTTAATATTATCACTTACTGTTCCTGAAGCATAATAAGGTGTTTGTTCGTCTTCGACTAAAGTAATCATTGCCGAAGCTCTTAGCGGAACATTTCTTAATGTTTTTACTCCAGCTTTTAAGTAATAATTCCTATCATCTTTTATATCTTTTTCTTCTGTTTTATAAGCGTAGGCTATCCAAGCGGGTACAAAAAAGCTCCTGTCTCCAGTATTAGTTGTATAGGACGCTAATGGACTCACCATACTTTGTGTGTCAAAATTATTGATATCTAATCGATATTTATTATTGTATTCTATTTCAAAAATAGATTCTTTATTAAATTCTCCTTTTGTAGTAAATAGCAAGCTCATATCAGTAACCAGCTCATATCCATAAGATGAATTGGTGATAATATCATTAAAATATCCTTTTGCCAAGTCAATTTCATTTTCATACAAATGACTTGTTCCTAATATTGTTGCTGCTGCTCCCTTAGTAGCTCTTCCAATTGCTGCTGGTTTAAAATCTAAATTGTCAAATGCATATTTTAAATCATCTCTAAAAAAAGTGATTACTTGTTGAGAAGTCGATAAAGGAGTATTCAAATCATCTTGTATTTTTGGTACAAAATCACGAATGATAATTTCTCCATTATTATAAGAAGAATGAAGATAAAAATGAAATAACCCTCTTAAAAAACGAGCTTCAGCCATTTGTTGAACCCATTGTTTTTCGTTGGAAGTAGTGACTACTCCAGTTGTTTTCAAATTATTTAAAGCTTCAATAACTTGATTGGCTCTATAAATTCCTTTATAACAAGCATTCCAATGATCTATCACTCCAGCGGTACTATTATTATAAGTTTGGCTGTACCAAGTAACAGATTCTCCTTTACTTGTAGGTGTAGGGCGTCCATACCCTGGCCATCCCATATCAGATCGTAGTGCATCAGTGGCAATAGCCAAGGCATTTTCATCTAATAATGCAGAATAGGCTGCGGTAAGTCCTTTATTTGTATCCGTTAAATCTTTCCAATAATTTTCGCTTGCAATCAAGTTCGGGTTTGATTCTGCTAAGTAATCTTCATTGCAAGATCCTAAAATTCCAACAGCAAGAATGATAAGGTATTTATAATTAAATCGTTTCATAATAGTCTTTCTTTAAAAATTAAAATTTAATCCTACTAAATAAAATTTAGCCAATGGGTAGCTTCCTTTGTCCAACCCTCTAGACTGAACTCCTCCTCCAATTTCAGGATCAAAACCAGTATATTTTGTAAATGTGAATGGGTTTTGTGCCGTAACATACACTCTAAATTTAGTTGCTCCAATTGTTTTTATTAAATTCTTTGGCAAACTATATCCAAAAGTGATGTTTTTTATACGCATATAAGAACCATCTTCCAACCACAAATCAGTGTAGCCTTTAAGGTTATTACTTGCTGATTTGATGCCCCCTCTATAGGCTGGTATATTTGAATTTGGATTTACTGGAGACCATGCATATAATAAATCTTCATGTCTTTCATAACCATAGGCGGTTGCTTTAGCTCCATTCATGATTTCTTGTCCTAAAGCAGCATACATATTGACTGAAAAATCAAAACCTCTATAATCCAAGTTCAAATTATACCCTATTTCATATTCTGGTAATCCACTACCTGAATATTGTCTATCCGCATCTGATATTATTCCATCCTTATTATAATCATCATACATTAAGTCCCCAATAGCAATTTTAGAATTAGGAACAGCTGCATTGTAAGCTAGTACTTTGTCGGTTGTGTTAGCAACGCCATTAGTCTTATATATATAAAAGGCTCCCGCTTCATGTCCTTGTGCCAAAACGGTAACTTGGGATTGGGTTTTTGCACCACTTACTAGACCAGAATCATTTGTATATACAAAACTACCATCACTATTCATTTTAGTAATTTCATTTTTATTGGTTGTAAAAGTAGAATTCATTCTATAATTCATTTTACCAATTTTTCCTTTATATCCTAGTGATAGTTCAAATCCTTCATTAGTCATATCACCAATATTGTAGATAACTGTAGAATTTTCCACACCACTTGCTGAACCAGGAACCGTTACAGGAAACAACATTCCGTCTTTCTTCGTATTATAATATTCAGCTGACAATGTTACTTTATTTTTAAACAAACCTAAATCTAGCCCTATATTATTTTGTTTAGAGGTTTCCCATTTAATCAAAGGATTAGCAAAGTCATTTTGTGCTAAACCATAGTTTAATGCATTATTAAATACATAGTCATACCCAGGTGTTATATTCGCTGAATATTGATAGGAAGGAATACTTTCATTCCCTACTGTACCAGTACTTAAACGTATTTTGAAATTATTAACCGTGTTTTTCATTGTAGACCAAAAAGCTTCATCAGAAACGTTCCAAGCTAATGCCACCGAAGGAAACGTTCCATATCTATTCTGTGCTCCAAAACGACTTGAACCATCACGACGTAAACTTGAACTTAACAAATATTTCCCTTTATAATCATATTGAAAACGAGTAATTAATCCCGTTAATTTACGAACTTCATCTGGGCCTGAATGCACTTCGGGTCTATTGGTTGCACCTTCTAATATTTGAACTGAATTATCTAAAACTCCATATTTTTGAGCAGTGAATGATTCAGTATTATATTGCTCACGAGTATAGGCCACCATCAGACCAAAATTATGATCTTTTAAACTTTTCTTATAGTTGATAGTCGTTGTCCAAGCTAATGATGATTTAATTTGGGAATCGTTTTGAACAAAACTATTATCCTGTCTTCCTGAATCAGCGCCGTCTGAAAAAACAATAGGCTGATAACGTACAAATCTTTTTCTATAACTACTAGATTGATTGAAACCCATTTGAGTAGCTACATCTAACCCATTAAAAATTTCGTAACCTATATTGAAATTCGCTAATGATTTAGCATTTTTTGTTATATCCGTATTATTAAAAGCACCCAAAACAAATGATAATCTATTTAAAGAATCCGCATCATTTTCACTTTGAATAGGACCGTCTAAATTATTAAAATCGATACTTGGTTGCGTTGGTAAATACTTTAACAATTGATTTACTACCCCCGAGGCACCTCTACTAACTTCTTCTTGATAAACGCCAATACTCGCATTGATTTTCCAAGCGTTTTTAGTATAAGTTGCATTTCCACGGGTATTAAAACGTTGAAAACTAGTTCCTCTAACTACTCCTGTTTTATCATATAAGTTGGTCGAGATACTATATGATAAATCTTTAGTCCCTCCAGAAAGATTCAAATTATAGTTTTGTGTTTTAGCATTATCTATAAACAATATATCCGTTAAATTTGTATCATTTTGAAAACCCGAAGGAGTTTGATCTAGATTTAAAATTGATTTATCATCAGGTACATTAAATAAATTTCTGTTGTAAACCATATTAAAATAGGTTTGTTCCGATGAATTCATTAAAGGAATACCTCCTTTTACACGTTCAAAACCAATACTTCCATCAATACGCACTTGCAAGGCTCCTGCTTTTCCTTGTTTTGTAGTAATCAAAATTACCCCAGCCGCTCCACGAGTACCATAAATAGCCGCCGAAGCCGCATCTTTAAGCACATCAATAGACTGAATATCGTTAGGACTGATTCCTGGATCTCCTTCTTGAGGAACACCATCAACAACATATAATGGTGTATTTGAACCTGATATAGAAGTAACCCCTCTGATCAAAATTTCAGAAGAACCACCTGGCTCCGCTGACCCAATAACATTTACCCCTGAAATTTGACCTTGAATTGCATTTCCTAAATCAGGAGTAACAAAGTTTTCAATATCCGAGGCTTTTAAACTACTTACAGCACCAGTTACTTCCTTTTTTTTAACGGTTCCGTACCCTATTACAACCACCTCATCTAAGTCTTGTGCTTTTGATTTCAGTGTTGCATTAATAAACTTACCATCTACCTTAACATTCTTAGTCATCATTCCGATATAACTAATAGAGATAATATCTCCCATTTTAGCTTTAATAGAATAGGCTCCATCAAAATTTGTTGTTGTTCCTTTAGCTGATCCTTTCACCATCACCGTTGCACCAGGGATAGGAAAACCATCATCACTACTTTTTATGGTTCCTTGAACGGTCATTTCCTGAGCTTGAGCAGTGAAAGTACAGAAAAGAGCAATCATCATTATCCTCAAAAAATGGGATACTTTATCTTTAGACTTCATTGTTTTTTTTAGTTTCATTTGATTAGTTTTAAATAATTCTAATACCTATTTATCAGTTACTCTAATAAAATTATCGTATTCTTTTATTCGTAATTTGATTTGGTATTAAATTGTCATTTTTAATACCTTAAAAAAGAATCTTTTTTTTGAATTCATTATTCTTTTTTAAAAAACCGCTGCATTTTGTTAACCTGAATTTGCGAATCCTCTTTTTAGTTGTTTTGTTTTCATAATTTATTTTAGTTATAGTTCAAAATTTATTTTTATATCAATTAGGGTCTTTAATAAAAAATACTCATTATGAATATCTAATCATTTATGGATAACTTTTTTATAGTCTCTAAAAAAACCAAACTATTTTTATCGTTTTCACATAAAACCCAAGTCTGTAAAGGTTAATATATTCTTAACACATTATGTTTCTATGCGTAAATATGATGTCTCTATGAGTAAATTACAACTTATTGGCTTAAATAATTAAAAACAAACCACTAAATACCAATACATTAAACTAAAAAAACATTTAAACCCCAAACAATTAATAGCTTTCATAATTTTTGTTAAAAAAGGACTTTAACTAAATTTTATTTTAAAAAGACAAAGGTCTATACCCTGCCTGCCGATCAATAAAGAATTTTTTCAATACAGTTCTAAGCAAGAAATGCTATACCTCTAACCTAATATCTATATGGGTTTTTCTTTTGAACCTCTCTGAAATTAAATACCTTTATCAAAAAACCACCATGCACTATATTCTTATTTATCTACTGTGTTGTATAAGTTTTGTATCAAATGCGCAAAATAATATTTCGAAGGTGCTCGAAAAACAAAACAAAAAGTCAATTCCTTATATCCAAGTAAACGAACTCCATCAGTCTAATTATATCTTGCTCGATGCTCGAGAACCAAATGAATATAAGGTGAGTCATATTCCTAATGGAATTTCAATTGGCTACATCCATTTTGATATAAAAAACGTATCTACTATAATAAAGGACAAAAACGCACCCATTGTGGTGTATTGTTCGATTGGAATACGAAGCGAAAAAATAGGTGAAAAACTAAAAAAATCGGGATACACGAAGGTTTACAACTTATATGGCGGGATTTTTGAGTACAAAAACAAAGGAAAAAAAGTCGTTAACTCACAAAACAAAATAACGGATAGCATTCATGCTTTTAACAAACAATGGAGCGTATATCTCAACAAAGGAATTAAAGTATATGAAGACTAAGGCACTAATTATTTTTACCCGAAACCCCGAATTAGGAAAAGTCAAAACCCGATTAGCAAAATCCATTGGCGATCCCCAAGCTTTGCAAGTGTATAAGGATTTGTTACAACATACCATGGAACAAACCCAAAATTTAGATTCTGACAACTATGTTTTTTATGATACGAAAGTTATTGAAAATGACATTTGGAATTCAGACATATATTTTAAAAAAGTACAAGCAAAAGGCGATTTAGGAAACAAAATGCAAATGGCTTTCGAAATGCTTTTTGATTTAGGATACCAAAAATGTATTATTATTGGCAGTGACTTATTCGACCTAAAAACAGCCATTATCAACAAAGCTTTTGATTCATTAGATATAAAAGAAGTCGTTCTAGGTCCAGCCGAAGATGGAGGGTATTATCTTTTAGGTTTAAACCAAAGCAACACGGCTATTTTCCAAAACAAACCTTGGGGAACATCAACGGTTTTAGAAATGACTTTGAATGATTTGAAACAACATTCAGTACATTTACTCGAAACCTTAAACGATATTGACACCATCGAAGATTTAGAAAGAAGCAATTATATATTGAAATAAATGGAAAAATACCTAAACACCATCATCAATTCCTATCAAGGCTATTTCAATTACCTCAAAAACGAAATTCTATTTCCTAACTGGGACAACTATTTCTATGGGTTAATTGTCATTTCATTAGGCGTTTGGATATTGGAACTACTTTTTCCTTGGCGAAAAAACCAAAAAATACTTCGTAAGGATTTTTGGCTTGATTTATTCTATTTAGTTTTTAATTTTTTCTTACTCAACCTCATTCTACTAATTGCTTTATCTAATGTTACGGCACAATTGATTAACGATTTTTTATCGATTTTTGGATTTGAACTCAGTTCGATTCAGTTCTTTTCCATTTCATCTTTACCTGGAATTTGGCCTTTGGTTGTCTTTTTTCTGATTAGCGATTTTATTCAATGGAATGTACATCGATTATTACATACCATTCCTTTTTTATGGAAAATTCATCAAACGCATCATAGCGTGAAAGAAATGGGATTTGCTGCTCATTTTCGATACAATTGGATGGAGCCAATTGTTTATAAATCTATTTTGTATCTACCCATCATATTAATTGGTGGCGTTACTATTCAAGACGTATTCATTGTACATTTTATCAGCATTGCGATTGGTCATTTGAATCACGCTAATATTGGTTGGGATTACGGCATTTTCAAATATATTATCAATAATCCTAAAATGCACATTTGGCATCACAGCAAAAAAATTCCTAACAAATACGGTATCAATTTTGGAATTTCATTGAGTCTTTGGGACTATATTTTTAAAACCAATTATATTCCATCGGATGGAAAAAATATTGAATTAGGATTCCATAACGACCAAAATTTTCCAAAAGATTTTATGGAACAAGAGTTGTATCCGTTAAAAAAATAAAATATTTTGTCAGTTATCGCAACCCTTTTCGACTAAACTTTTAAATAATTAAAATAGAAACAGATGAAAAACATACTTCTCCCCCTATTATTCTTACCGCTATTAGCAATGGGATGCAAAAAAGCGGAATCATCCCCTAATCCTAATCCAATTCAAATTGTTGTTTCGGAGACGTTAAAAAATATGGATCACTCTAAATGGGATGCCTTATTGAAGAAAAATGTTTCGTCTTCAGGAAAAGTAAACTACAAGGGATTTATTAGAGATAAGGCGGCACTAGAAACCTATTTGAATATTTTAGAAGCCAATGTCCCTTCAAAATCATGGAGCCGCAATGCCACTTTAGCCTATTGGATTAATACCTACAATGCCTTTACCGTAAAATTGATTATTGACAATTACCCAGTCAAAAGCATTAAAGAAATTAGCAATCCTTGGGGTAAAAAGTTCTTTGCTTTAGGCGGTCAAAAATACAGTTTAGAGCAAGTTGAGCATGAAATATTACGTAAAATGGGAGAACCACGCATTCATTTTGCCATCAACTGCGCCTCTTTTTCATGTCCAAATCTATTAAACGAAGCCTATACCGAAGCCGATTTAAGTAAACAATTGACACAAGTAGCCAAAAGTTTCATAAATGACACCACTAAAAATACGATTACAAAATCCAAAATTGAGGTTTCAGAAATTTTTAATTGGTTTGCTGGCGATTTTAAAACCAAAGGCTCTTTGATTGATTTTTTAAACCAATACAGCACCGTAAAAATTGATACCAAAGCCAAAACAAGTTACAAAGACTACAACTGGAGTTTGAATGAATAAAATTTCGATAATCATACCCATTTACAATGAAGCTGAAACCATTCGGCGTGTTTTATCGTATCTTGAGAATATGATTTCAAAAAAAATCCCTTATGAGGTAATTGTAGTTGATGGAGGAAGTAGCGATAACTCATTGGAGCAAATAAATATATCGAGCAACATTCAATGCATTCGTTCTCAAAAAGGAAGAGCCAAACAAATGAATACGGGCGCTAAACGAGCAACGGGAACTATTTTATATTTTTTACATTGTGATAGTTTCCCGCCAGAGCATTTTGATATTTTAATTGAAAACGAAATCAAGAAAGACAATGAAGCGGGTTGTTTCCGAATGAAATTTGACCTCCAACATCCTCTTTTATTCCTATCTCAATGGTTTACACGTTTTAATCATAAGAGTTGTCGAGGCGGTGATCAGTCTTTATTTATTACCAAAAAACTGTTTGACAGCATCAATGGTTTTAATGAAAATTGCATTATTTATGAAGACAACGAAATTATAGAACGGCTTTACGCCAAAAAACAATTTGTTGTGATTCCTGAGTATTTGACAACTTCGGCACGGAAATATCGTAAGAATGGTGTTTGGCGGTTGCAATACCATTTTGGAATGATTCATCTCAAAAAAAGGATGGGACATTCCATAAACAGTTTACAAGACTATTATAACCGAAATATTGTTTAAACCATTGGACACAATTAATAAAAATAAAGAAATCAATTTTAACCTGATAATCTTAAAATAATTATTAAATCGCTTAATTTAAAACACATGAACACATTAAAAAAAACGTTTACTAGCTTTGTATTAGCCTCTCTTATATTAATAGGATGCCAATCCAAAAAAGAAGAAACTTTCGTTGAAAAAACTGAAAAAGCACACAACAAAGAAGCTTTTACATCAAAAGAAGCAATACAATTTGACATCCAATTATTATTTGGTGGCAAAGAACGTTTGAATGCAACTGTAACTCTTTTGACTAATTCTAGCAAAGGATTGATTGAATTTAAAAATGGTTCCAAAATCATAACAGATAAAGACAAAGTTTTTTATTCCTCTGATATTCCTTCTGAAAAGTCGGTTCGATTTGATGCTTATACTTGGTCTTATTTCTTTTTATTCCCCTATAAAATGAGCGATGGTGGTACGGTTTGGAAAAACTATGAAAACAAAGAATCCGATCACGAAAAATTTGACAGCCAACGCTTAACATTTGAAGCAGGAACTGGAGATGCGCCTGATGATTGGTATGTTGTTTACACCAATAAAGAAACCAATCTAATTGAGAAAGCAGCTTATATTGTCACTGCTAATAAAAACAAAGAAGAAGCAGAGAAAAGTCCGCATGCTATAAAATACAGCGATTATAAAACAATTGATGGGATTCCTGTAGCTACTAAATGGAGTTATTGGGAATGGATTGAAGGAAAAGGATTGACTAACGAAATTGGGAACGCCACCCTTTCAAATATAAAATTCATAAAAGCGGATGCCAACACTTTTACTCCTGGTACCGATTTTAAAACAATTTAAAGTCCTATTCACATAAATTGAACGGTGATAAGTGCACACCCAATGTCAGTATGAGCTTGTCGAAGAACCACTACTAAAGTCCAATAAATTAACTATGAAATCATAATTTCACCTAAGGGATAAAAAAACTATTTATGGAACATATTGTCATCATTGGTAACGGGATTTCAGGTGTCACACTCGCGAGACACATTCGAAAAAAATCAGCTGTTAAAATCACCATCATATCCTCAGAAACAGAATATTTCTTTTCGCGCACTGCCTTGATGTATGTATTTATGGGCCATATGAAGTTTGAACATACACAGCCGTATGAGAATGATTTTTGGAAAAAAAACAATATTGATCTCCTTCAGAAAACAGTAACACAGGTTTTTCCAAAAGAAAAATCCTTGTTATTAGATGGCAATACCGTTTTACAATTTGACAAATTAGTAATTGCTACTGGCTCAACTCCAAATAAATTTGGCTGGCCAGGACAAGACTTGGAAGGTGTTACAGGTTTATACTCCAAACAAGATTTAGAAAAACTGGAACAATGGGCACCTACCACTAAAAGAGCGGTAATTGTCGGCGGTGGACTAATTGGGATCGAACTGGCTGAAATGTTACATTCTCGTAAAATCCCAGTAACTTTCTTGGTTCGTGAAAAAAGTTTTTGGAGCGGTGTTTTGCCTTTCGGCGAAAGCCAAATGATTAATCGCCACATTTTAGAACATCATATTGATTTGCGTTTAGACAGCAGTTTGAAAGAAATCATTTCAGACGAAAATGGTCATGCAAAAGCGATTATCACCGATAAAGGCGAAACCATTGAATGCCAAATGGTAGGATTGACAGCAGGAGTTTCTCCTAATGTAGATTTCTTAAAAAATTCGGGAATTGAATTAGGAAGAGGGGTTAAAGTCAATCGCTATTTAGAAACCAATTTCAAAGACATTTACGCCATCGGTGACTGTGCCGAACAACACGAAGGCATTGGAGAACGAAAACCAATTGAAGCGGTGTGGTACACAGGTAGAATGATGGGAGAAGCTGTAGCACAAACTTTAACAGGCACACCTACAGAATACAAACCTGGACATTGGTTCAACTCGGCTAAATTTTTAGATATCGAATACCAAACCTATGGTTGGGTTTGGGCAAAGCCAAAAGAATACGAAGACCAATTTTACTGGGAAGACAAAGGCGGTAAAAAAGCCATTCGAATCTCATTTCACAAAGATACACGCGTATTTCTAGGCATTAACACCTTTGGAATCCGAATGCGTCATGAATTTTTCGACAAAGTGTTAAACGAAAACAAAACAGCTGATTATGTGATTCATCATTTGGCTCAAGCCAATTTTGATCCTGAACTTTATAAAAATCACACCCGAGAAATTCAAAAGCAATTTATTAACCAATGTGTGGGATTTAAAACAGCATAAATATGAGTACATCGACTAAAAATATTTCCATCGCCTCACACGAGAATAACACCCTTGACAGCATCCAAAAACTAGGAATTTCAATTGGATTAATAGGGTTATTTATCTTGGCATTGGCACTGTTTAACTTTAATTTTCCTAACAAAGGAATTTGGCTAACAGTCTCTATAACCGCTATTTTTTTTGGAATCATACTCTATGCAAATAGAACTTACCTAAACAAACCCAAAGGAATCCAGAACAACCATGTTTGGACTTCAGGATTAACAAACAAAGGAACGGTCGCTTGGATGATAGGGATCATTTTGACTTCCTTTTATGTTGTTTTGTATTGGTTCCCAAACTATTTAGGACTGAATTCAGAAGGGGGAACAAATACTGGAATTGTTGGTTTTTTTGATCCATTGAGTTTGATTTTAAATGGAAAACCCGCTTCGCAATGGTTTGTATATGGAACTTTATACACAGTTGCTATTTTGGGGTTGGGTTACAAATTCATCCTAAAGTACCGCCATAATAAATACCAATTGGTTCGTACGCTATCTGTGATGTTTTTCCAGTTGGGATTTGCTTTTTTAATACCTGAAATACTCGAAAAACTAAATCCAGAGAAAGCTTATTTTACCAAAGATCTAAAAAATATGTGGCCGTTAAACTACTACTTTTTTGATGAATGGCATTTGAAAAACCTAATCAATGGAGGCAACTTAGGAGCTTTTATGCTCCTTTTTGGAGTGGCGTTAATTTTTATAATTTCACCAATTCTGACGTATTTTTATGGTAAACGTTGGTATTGTTCTTGGGTTTGTGGTTGCGGCGGTCTAGCCGAAACTGCTGGAGATAGCTTTAGGCATTTGAGTGACAAATCTGAAAAAGCATGGCAAATTGAACGATGGTTAATTCACTTGGTTTTAGTATTTGTTTTTGTAAGTACAATAGCGGTGATTTTCACTTTCCTTTCTAATAATCCAGAGTTGAGTTTCATCACCCGAGATCAGTTTGTATGGGGAATTGTTATTTTTCTAGCTGTTTTCACTTCAGCTTTATACATTTTTAAACGAAAAGAAATGGATACTGATGCTGTATATACAATGATTACCTTGGTCGTTATAATGATACTTGCCATGGTAATGAATTATTTTTCAGGTAACCAAAACATCTTTTTTATCGACAGTTACAAAATGAGAGAATGGTATGGTTTTGCTATTGGTGCAGCTTTCAGCGGTGTGATTGGCGTGGGATTTTATCCCATATTCGGAAACCGAGTATGGTGTCGTTTTGGTTGTCCTATGGCAGCTGTTTTGGGACTGCAACAACGATTATTCTCTAGATTCAGAATCACCACAAACGGTGGTCAATGCATCTCTTGTGGCAACTGTTCTACTTATTGCGAAATGGGAATTGATGTGCGTAGCTATGCTCAAAAAGGAGAAAACATTGTGCGTTCCTCTTGTGTAGGTTGCGGAATTTGTGCAGCGGTTTGTCCTCGCGGTGTATTGAAATTAGAGAATGATACTCCTGCAGGCCGTATCAATGCTAATGAAATTCTATTAGGAAATGATATTGATTTGATGGATTTAGTGAATCAAAAATAAGAGAATAAAACAATTTAAAAATAGCTTAAAAGCTTATTCTCACGACAAATTTCACAAATTATCACAAATTAATCAGTGAGAATTTTTGGAATTTGTGGAAAAATTTTAGACGCTGTAAATAAAAATTATAATAATTAATCAAATGGCAAAAGGACTTTTTTTACTTCTTTTCTTTACTATTCTCGAATTTTCGGAACAAAAGAGCTATTCAAAAATGTATTATCCAAATGGTAAATTGCAATCTGAAGGTTGGATGAACCAAAACCAAAAAGTGGATTATTGGTTTTATTATTACGAAAACGGAAATAAAAAAGAAGAAGGGCATTATCTTACCAACAAAAAACAAAAATGGTGGCTGTTTTATGATTCGAATGAAAATCTTTTACGGAAAACAGAATTTCTAAACGACAAACCAAACGGATTGACTATCCTTTACAAAGACGGAAAAATAGTTAAAGCCGAAAAATATCAAATGGGCACTAAAACAAACGAATGGAACAGCCTTTCGGCCTATCAAAAAGACAACATTAAATGAATTCAATTGTCGTAATTATACCCGCTTACAATGAGGAAAAAGCCATTGCTCATGTCATCAGCGAAATTCCAGATTTTGTAAGCGAAATTATTGTAATCAGCAATAAATCAACAGATAATACCATTATTATGGCACAACAAGCGGGTGCTACTGTTTTATCCGAAAACAAAAAAGGGTATGGTTATGCCTGCTTAAAAGGATTAGACTATCTCGCTCAAAAAGAGAACAAACCGGATATTGTGGTGTTCTTAGACGGTGATTATTCTGATTATCCTGAAGAATTAACAAAGATTATTTCTCCTATTATTACTAAAAATATTGATTTTGTCATTGGAGCCAGAGTCGCCTCTTTACGCGAAAAAAAATCCATGACACCGCAACAGGTTTTTGGAAACTGGTTGGCAACTTTTTTGATGAAACTATTTTTCAAAGCTAATTTTACCGATTTGGGTCCGTTTCGAGCCATTAAATACCAAAAATTGTTAGCTTTGAAAATGGAGGACAAAACCTATGGATGGACTGTCGAAATGCAACTGAAAGTCCTCAAACAAAAAATGACTTATGTTGAAATTCCTGTGCGTTACAAAAACCGAATCGGAGTTTCAAAAGTTTCTGGAACGGTCAAAGGAACTATTATGGCCGGAATCAAAATCATCGGTTGGATTTTTAAATATACCTTCAAGTAAACTATGCTAGTACTATCTTATATCATATTAACCCTTTACTTCATTTCGATTGTATTGATTTTCTTTTATGGGCTGGCACAATTCAACCTGCTACTCAATTATTTGAAAAGCAAAAAACAAATTGACACCGCACCTCAATATGATTTTAAGAAAGGCGACTCATACCCTTTTGTTACAGTTCAACTTCCTTTATACAATGAAAAATATGTGGTAGAACGTCTGCTACAAACCATAGCCAAATTAGAATATCCAAAAAACAAACTTGAAATCCAAGTACTCGATGATAGTACGGATGAAAGTGTTTTGAAAACCAAAGAACTCATTCAAGAATTGGCTCAGAATGGTTTAGACATCGTACATATTACAAGAACAAACAGAGCAGGATTCAAAGCAGGTGCTTTAAAAGAAGGACTTGCCGTTGCAAAAGGCGAATTCATAGTCATTTTTGACGCCGACTTTGTTCCTCAAAAAAATTGGTTATTATTAACCATTCCTTATTTCAAAGATCCTAAAATTGGTGTAGTACAAACTCGTTGGGGACATTTGAACCGCAATTATTCCATCTTGACTAAGATTCAAGCCTTTGCTTTAGATGCACATTTCACTTTGGAACAAGTAGGTCGAAATTCGCAATCGCATTTTATTAATTTTAATGGAACCGCAGGCGTTTGGCGCAAAGCCTGTATTCTGGATGCGGGAAATTGGGAAAGCGATACCCTAACCGAAGACCTAGATTTGAGTTACCGCGCCCAACTTAAAAATTGGAAATTCAAATACTTAGAAAACATTGCAACTCCCGCTGAATTGCCTGCCATTATTAGTGCAGCTCGCTCACAACAATTTCGTTGGAACAAAGGCGGAGCCGAAAATTTCACTAAAAATGCCAAACGTGTTATCGACTCAAATACTATTTCCCTTAAAACCAAGCTTCACGGTATTTTGCATTTATTAAATAGCTCCATGTTTTTAGCCCTTTTTGTAATGGCTATTCTGAGCATTCCTGTGCTTTTCATCAAGCAAAAATTTCCCCAATTTGAATATTTATTTCATATTTTATTCTTTTTTATAATTACCTCGATCTTGTTTTTTATCAGTTATTGGGTGACTTACAAAAGTATTCACGGCGGTGGTTTTCTAAATTTTATGCGATATATTGGGTTGTTTTTTACATTTTATACTATTGCCATGGGATTTTCATTTCACAATACTGTAGCGGTTTTAGAAGGATTATGGGGAAAGAAAAGTGAATTTGTACGTACCCCGAAACTCAATATTGAAGGGCTCAAAGACAAATGGAAACAAAACAGTTATTTGACTAAAAAAACATCTAAAAATGTCTTTTTTGAAGGTTTCTTGATGTTGTATTTTGCTTTTGGAATTTACAGTGCTATTCGACTTGAAGATTATAGCTTATCTTTTCTACACATTATGCTTTGTATTGGTTATAGCTATGTTTTTGTTCAATCTATCGTTTCACCCAAATGATTCCTGCGATTTCAAATACAATTAAGTCTAATTTATACCTCATCCTAAGTCTATTTTTATATGGATATTTGGGTTATTTTTTAGAACGAAAGGAATTTACGGTATTGGTACTTGGATTTGCATTGCTTTTCTTTTGTACTTATAAAATCATTCAATTACAAAAAAACAACACCTCCTTTTTAATTACAACAGCCATTGTTATTCGGTTGCTATTGCTATTAGTAGTACCCAATTTATCACAGGATTATTTCCGTTTTATTTGGGATGGTCGTTTACTAATAGAAGGACTTAACCCATATCTTCATCTTCCTGACAACCTAATTTCCCAATCTAATTTTCATATTGCCAATGCAACTGAATTATACCAAGGCATGGGGAGTTTGAGTGCAAGTCATTTCTCTAATTATCCTCCTGTTAATCAGTTTTTCTTTTCTATTGCTACTTTTTTTAGCAACAACACCATCATAGGTGCAATTATTGGAATGCGTTTCATTATTATTTTAGCTGATTTGGGTACTCTATATTTTGGGACCAAATTACTCCAACAACTTGGTATAGAGAAACACCGCCTTTTTTGGTATATTCTTAATCCTTTAGTTGTCATCGAATTGACCGCTAACCTTCATTTTGAAGGAGTCATGCTCTTTTTCTTTGTTTGGAGTATGTATCTTTTAGATAAAGGAAAATGGAAAACTGCTGCCGTTATTCTAGCCTTATCCATTTCGACTAAGTTATTGCCCCTACTCCTATTGCCTTTATATTTTCAAAAATTGGGTTGGAAAAAAATTATGTTTTTCTACAGTATTGTTATAGGCCTCAATATTACTTTTTTTCTACCATTCCTATCAGCGGAATTAATTCAGAATTACAGTGAAACTATTGGACTTTGGTTCACGAATTTTGAGTTTAACGCAAGTATTTATTATATTATTCGAGAAATAGGTTTTTGTATTACAGGCTACAATATCATTCAAACTACGGGAAAAATCATTCCAGTAATCATCGTTCTTTTTATTGTTTATCAAAGTTTTATAGAAAAAAATAAAACAACTCCTGCCCTTTTTCGAAGCTTTCTATTGGTCCTCACTATTTATTTTTTCAGTTCTACTACGGTGCATCCTTGGTACATCATCAACCTAGTGATTTTAGCAGTTTTCACGGGCTATAATTTTCCTTTTATATGGAGTTTAATGGTGATTTTAAGTTATAGTGCATACGCTAGCTCAACATTCCAAGAGAACTTTTGGCTGATTAGCATCGAATACAGTACCGTTATTTTATTCATAATTTATGAATTCAGAAATAAATTCCGCCTTAAAAAATCAGTATATTTGGAATAATCTAATGTTTGAAGCCCAAAATCCATGAATATAACCATCGAAAATACAAAGTCAGTTATAGAAAGTTGGGTTCATCAATTTAGTGACGAACTCTACTCTTGGGCTTATTATAAAACCTCTTCTAAAGAAACTGCTGAGGACTTAGTTCAAGAAACTTTTTTAGCAGCTTATCATAAAATCCATACTTTTCAAGGAAAAAGCCAACCTAAAACCTGGTTATTTGCCATTTTAAACAACAAAGTAATTGATTATTATCGCCTAAGTGCACGAACAACAAAAAATAACTTTCAGCTAACAGAAGAAAGTGGTTTTGAACTCTCTGACGGTTTATTCAACACAACTGAAAACTGGGTTAATAATAAGGTAAATTCCATCTGGGAACAGGAGGGAGAATTATTAGACAATCCTGATTTCAATCTTGTTATGCAGTATTGTATCGAAGACCTTCCTCAAAAGTGGAAAACCGCCATCACCTCTAAATATTTATCTGATCTCAAAGCAGATGACATTTGTAAGGAACTGGATATCACAACGTCAAACTATTGGCAGATCATCCACAGAGCCAAGTTACTTTTGAAACGATGTCTAGAATCAAAATGGGATTAAAAGAGGGATACAAAAATGAAAAATCCAATGCAAATACTAGTAAAATCTTGTAAAATAACAACAGAATTAATTGACAAACAACAATTAGTGCCACTAACTCTAAAAGAAAAACTTCAATTACAAACGCACAAAGCGATGTGTAAGACATGTAATGCTTATGAAAAACAATCCAAAATTATCGATAGTTTAATAACTCAGTGGTTTGGAACAAATCAAACCAAAAAAGCAAAAAAATTAAGTCTGGATAAAAAGACTGAAATTATAAACAAAATCAATAAAGTTTAACCCAAAAAAAGGAATTAATGAGAGCATTAATCATTTCTGGAGGAGGTAGTAAAGGCGCTTTTGCAGGTGGAATAGCTGAATATTTAATCAAAGATTGTTGCAACCAATACGAATTGTATGTAGGCTGTTCAACGGGTTGTTTATTATTACCTCATTTAGCATTGGGTGAAATTGAAAAAATAAAAAAAATATATACTTCAGTTTCTCAAGATGATATTTTTAGCCTCTCTCCTTTTATTATCAAAAAAAACAAAGATGGATATGAGACTAAAATTAACCACTATAATTCTATTTTGTCCTTTATCAAAGGGCGTCCTACCTTTGGCGAAAGCAAAAATCTTAGAAAACTAATTCGAAGTAGCATTACTCCTGAGGAATATAAAAAGTTAGACGAACAAAATAAAAAAGTTTTTGTAACAGTTTCGAATCTAACTTTAAACCAAATAGAATATTATAATTCCAAAGATTGTACTCGTGATGAATTTTGTGACTGGGCATGGGCATCGTCGAATTACGTCCCTTTTATGAGTTTGTTTAATAAAAATGGCTATCAATATGCTGATGGTGGTTTTGGAAACTTTGTTCCTATCTCCTGTGCTATCGAAAACGGAGCTACAGAAATTGATGTCATCATTCTAGAAAACGAAGTGCAAACCCTGCATTTACCCGAAGTTACAAATGCTTTCTCTCTATTGTTTCGAACTTTTCAGTTTATGAAAAACACCAACAATTCCAAAGATATTATCATTGGAAAACTCATTGGTCTAAATCAAAATATCAAAATAAATTTCTATTTCACACCTGAAAAACTTACCGATAACCCCTTGATTTTTGACCCTAACGAAATGACACAATGGTGGAAAGAAGGTTACGAATTTGCAAAATCGCGCCAACCAGATAGTTTTTGTCATATCCCTCAAGAACAAGTGCAAGAACAAGAACAACATCAAGAGGATTAAAATTATGAGGGCACATCCTCACTTCCACTCCGTTTCAGTGCGGTCGGGCTATTCGCTACAATCTTTTATGGAGTCCAAAAAAGAGACTCCATAAAAGGATTTTCACTGCTATCCCTTGTGCAATACCTATTCCATAATAGCATTTCCTTTTTAATTAAAAAGATACTAGTCGCCTGAAGCCTGTCGAAACGTTTTAAGGTAAAAAAATCATTGTAATACAAAGCCTATCAATAAGACTTTCTTCTTTTGGCACACAAGAAACACTCGTACTATCATATTCTGGAATTATAACCAAAAATTTATAGGTTAGTTTTTTACTAACAAACACCAACAGTTTGCTTTTTATTGCATAATTCTATGCAAAAACGCATAAATCACACGGATATTTTCGCAGACACTGATGTAACGAATCGGTTTTTGAATTATTCCTAAAATACATTGTTGTAAGTAAAAAGCTATTTTTATGTTAAATACCTAAAATTTTGTAAAAATTTTAGGTAGTGAAATTATTGATTATGCATAATTTTAGTGGTTTTTTTTTACATATCCACTATTTTTAGAATACTTATATTAATTACTCAAAAAAAATAACGGAAATTCATTGGTTATTATGAATTGTTACACAAAAAAAGCTGTTGTGTTCACTCAAAAAGTATGTTCTACATTTGCACCATAATAATTCTAAAAATAGAAAATATGAAAAAATCAGTCGTATTATTAGTAATTGCTTTTATTATGAATGTAACATTTATATCAGCAAAAGAATTAAACCCTAGAAAAAATTACGCAAAAACATCTCAAGAAATTAGTTCTTTATTAAACCCATCTTCATCTATTGGAGAATTAGAAGTAGATGTAAAAGTAAAAGTAAAAGTATTAATTACTTCAACTGGAGATATTGTAGTTTTAGAAACTAATGCTGAAAATACTACTATCGATAATTACATCAAAGATAGATTAAATTATAAAAAATTAGTTTCAAATGAAATTGAAGCAGGTACAGATTATGTTTTTGAAGTCCTTTTTAAATCATAATACACTCTAAAAAAGAAGCAAATTATCAAAAAGTAAAAAATCCTAAGTATTAAACTTAGGATTTTTTTTTCGCCTTTTTTATACTATTTATTCTTAGAAACTAAATCCGAAAAACAAATCATTTAGAGCAGATACGATTATTATAAAAAAGAGTTTTCAGGAGACTACTAGCTATCTTCTTTTTGATTAAATTTACTAGTATGAAAAATTTTGTTATAGTTTCACTACTACTGCTAAGTACAATTTTGAGTGGTTTTGCTTTTTACAAATCTGCCAAATCAATACTATGTACCCCAAAAAAAAACGTAGAATACAAAGGCATAAATCTGGTCGCTCCACGAAAAGAAATTAAAGCCGAAACGTTCCAAGAATTGGCAACAACCAATGTCAATGCTATTTCGCTTATTCCCTACGCATTTGTAAATATGGATAACGCTTCCGTAGTGTACAACAATAAAAAACAATGGTGGGGCGAGAGCTCTGCTGGAATCATCCAATGCATCCATCTAGCTCATAATAACCAAATGAAAGTGATGCTTAAACCACATCTTTGGGTCAACCATAAATTTTTCACAGGTAATCTTGACTTTACTACCATTAAAGAATGGGAAAATTGGGAAGCTGATTATGAATCATACATTCTGCAATACGCCCAAATCGCTCAAGATGAAAAAGTAGCTCTTTTCTGTTTTGGTACTGAATTACAAAATCCAATTGCCAAAAGACCACAATTTTGGATCCAACTGATTACCAAAATCAAGAAAATTTACACTGGTAATTTAACCTATGCAGCCAACTGGGATGAATATGATAAAGTCCCTTTTTGGAACCAACTCGATTACATTGGGGTTGATGCTTATTTTCCGATTTCTGATAAACAAAATCCATCCGTTAATGACTTAGAAAAAGGATGGCAAAAATACCTTCCCAAAATGGAAGCCCTACAAAAGAAAGAAAACAAGAAAATTCTATTTACAGAATTTGGTTACCGTAATTCCAATTATGCAGCACACGAACCCTGGACTGAAAATAACTCAGAAATAAATAATCTGGCTCAAGCTAACAGTTATGAAGCGCTATTTAATGTTTTTAAAAAACAAAAATGGTATGCAGGAGGTTTTGCCTGGAAATGGTATGCCGATGATTATCATAAAAGAAAAGTTATTGACTATACACCTCAGGAAAAGCCTGCATTAGAGGTTATTAAAAGAAACTATCAATAATTTTTAAAACATTGATTTTTTTTTTAAACATTTAAGATATTTAAGCAGCTTTTGTCTAATAAATAGTTGAATATTAATTTATAAGTCATATAAGTTTTTTTATTCCCAATATGTTTAAAAAGCTAAAAACTTAAGCTATAAAAGTCAAAAAATTAAATGCTCTTAAATTTCTTAAATGGTTTAAACTTTTTTAAAGAAACATATATGACTTATATGTTTAAACCCCCTCTGCTCTCTGTTACTTAAATGCTCTTAAATTTCTTAAATGGTTTAAACTTTATTTTAGAAAAACTTAGATGTTTATAAACTTTACTTCCTGAAACAACATAGCACCAGAGTTCATACAGTAACGCAATCCAGTAGGTTTAGGTCCATCATCAAATAAATGTCCTAGATGCCCTTCGCAACGTGCACATACGATTTCGCCACGAACCATTCCTAGAC
>NZ_JBAWDL010000303.1:0-8349 GCF_049590715.1 Flavobacterium sp. | reverse complement strand
TCAATTCTCTTTCTTCTTCAAAAACTTTCACATGGGCTTCATTATAACGTGCCGTAACATTCCAATCAATGGCACGAATATCATCACCATATTGGTATTGGCGTACTTCACTAAAAGTCATTCCACGACCTTTAAAAGAGGTATGGTATTCACCCGAGAAGATATGATCACTCAATCTTCGGGTCTTGATTTCTATTTTCCGTACTTTTTTAAGTAAATCTTTTGTATCCATTTATATAATTTGTTTAAAGTTTAAAAAAGTTTAATATTTCAAATTTCATACAACAACTTGAAACATTAAACCTTAAACAAATTTTAAGGTACTTCTACTTCGTTTATAATTTTATTGATGATATCCATTGATGTGATGTTCTCTGCTTCGGCTTCGTACGTGATTCCGATTCTATGGCGCAATACATCATGTACAATAGCGCGAACATCCTCAGGGATCACATACCCACGACGTTTGATAAACGCATAACATTTAGCAGCAGTTGCCAAGTTGATACTTCCACGAGGAGAAGAACCAAAACTAATTAATGGTTTCAACTCTGCTAATTTGTATTTCTCAGGGTAACGAGTAGCAAAAACAATATCAAGGATGTATTTTTCAATTTTTTCATCCATGTACACTTCACGAACCGCTTCTTGAGCACGGATAATTTGTTCTACTGAAACGACTTGGTTTACTTTCTCGTAAGCTCCTTTTAAGTTTTGACGAATAACCAAACGCTCTTCATCCATTTTAGGATAATCGATAACCGTTTTAAGCATAAAACGATCGACTTGTGCTTCTGGAAGTTGGTAGGTTCCTTCTTGTTCTACCGGGTTTTGAGTTGCTAGTACTAAGAACGGTCTTTCTAATTTGAAAGTTGTGTCTCCAATGGTTACTTGTTTTTCTTGCATCGCCTCCAGTAATGCTGACTGCACTTTGGCAGGAGCACGGTTAATCTCATCTGCTAAAACGAAATTAGCAAAAACAGGTCCTTTTTTGATAGAGAACTCATTTGCTTTGATGTTGTATATCATGGTTCCTACTACATCGGCAGGTAATAAATCTGGGGTAAATTGGATTCGGCTAAAAGAACCATGAATGGCTTGTGAAAGTGTATTAATAGCTAAAGTTTTAGCTAATCCCGGAACTCCTTCAAGAAGAATGTGCCCTTGTCCTAAAAGTCCAATTAGCAAACGTTCTACCATATGCTTCTGACCTACAATCACTTTATTCATCTCCATTGTAAGAAGGTCTATAAAAGCACTTTCTCTTTCTATTTTTTCATTGATTGCTCTAATGTCTAAAGTCGCTGTATTTTCTTCCATTATCGTATTTTTAAAACCTTGTGATTAATGCTTTACTTTTGGTAGTGCAAATTGAAATTTTTTTTAGAGGAAAGATGTTAATAAATGGTTAAAACTTTAATCAAACCTCTAATTTTAAGGGTGAATTGTGATACTATTTTCATATTTTTAAGAACTTTAAATCTAATTTAAAATGATTAACAAAAGACTCTTAATTAAAAACTTACTGGCACATAATGATGAAAGTAGTTTTTATGACAAGAAGCGCCAGTTAAATTTGCATACAAGAGAGGGAAAAGCTAAATTTTTAAAGCATATTTGCGCCCTATCAAATTCAAATCCAGCGAATAACTCTTATATCGTTGTAGGTGTGGAAGATATGGATAATGAGATCATTGGGGATGATTTTTTTGATGATAGTCGCATTCAAAACTTAGTCAATGCTTATTTAGAGAACCCTCCCAAAATTCAATACGAGAACGTCCCTTTTCCTAATTTACCTAAAGATAAAGTGGTGGGATTGGTCACGATAAAACCCCAAAAAAATGTTTCTTTTTTCAAAAAAGGCATTCATACCATTCCAGCTAATAGTGTTTTTATCCGAATAGGAAGCAATACCATGCCGACTGAAGATAAAGTAGAGAAGAATTTTCAGAATACGGAAACCGTTATTGGCATTGAAAATCAGTCCCGAAACACGATTCAGCATACTCTTGATGGATTTTATGACTTTATGAATTTTCGCCATAAAGATATGGCTCCAAAATACAAAGTTTTCAAAGAGCTGTTTGTTATTTGTTGGGCTGGAATTCCAAAAGTAGTTCGAAATGCAACCTATCTTTCTCGTGTGGATATTGAATTAATAAATGAACAAATCAAGTTGTTTTATTCGGCACAAGATGTGGTTACGATTACTTATGACGAACATTCTTTTATTATTACTGAATATGTACCTCTAGGCCTTAACGATCAAACGAGTTTTTATCCACTAGAACAGCAACGGATCTATTTTTATGAAAATGGCTATTATAAAATTGAAAGCGAAATGCTGTTTCAACCGCCAGAGTTCAACAAAAAGATGTTATATCATATTTATAATTCTAATGTTTCTTTATTAAAAAAACTAGAAAAAGGAGTACCCTTAACGACACGAGAAAAACAAGATTTGGAGAATTTACCTTCCACTTTCATGATTTGCTATCTTAATGGTTTTGAGAAATCTAAGCAAAAATTAATTGATGCTAAATTGCTTTTAAAACCCTTTCCGAAAATTTATTTATCATTTAAAGAAGCCTTGCGTGTTTTAAGAAAAATGAAGTACGATGTTAGTTAAATTTGATTTATTTTCTCTAAATTCAGCTTTGATAAAACAGTTTTTCTTATTTTTATAAAAAAGGGAACTTATTTTGAAAATTAATAATAAAATGAGAACATTAGTAATAGGCGATATTCATGGTGGTTTGCGAGCGTTACACCAAGTTATAGAAAGAGCAAAAGTAACACCAAAAGACACTTTGATTTTTCTGGGCGACTATGTTGATGGTTGGAGCCAATCACCACAAGTATTAAATTTTTTAATCGAATTAAAATCGACAAATAACTGTATTTTCATCAGAGGAAATCACGATGAACTGTTGTTGCATTGGTTAAAAGATAATAAAGACAATGAGCTATGGCACCAACACGGAGGAGAAGCAACAGTACTCGCCTACGAACAAGTAAATAAAACAACCATTCAGCTACATATTGATTTTTTGCTTTCATTAGAAGATTACTATCTCGATGCAAAAAATAGATTGTTTATTCATGCGGGATTTACGAATATGAACGGAATTCGTTATGAGTATTTTTCTAAACTATTTTACTGGGACAGAACACTATGGGAAACAGCTCTTTCATTAGATCCAGCGATTAAACCTAATGATTTATTATATCCAAAACGCCTTACCCTATACGACGAAATTTATATCGGACATACTCCTGTAACCCGAATTAATCAAACGGTTCCTGTACAAAAAGCCTGTGTATGGAATATCGATACTGGAGCGGCTTTCAAAGGGCCATTAACAATTATGGATGTTGATACAAAAGAGTTTTGGCAAAGTGAACCTGTATGTCATTTATATTTTGACGAGAAAGGAAGGAATTAAAATTAATATATCGTGTGAGTGATTTTCTTATAATTTAATTTCTCATTATCTTTCATATATTACGATTTAGGTCTTCCCATTCTGTTCCACTCTTCTAATAACTCATCAATTTCATTATCGGACATATTTGGACCAGAAGAATTTTTTTTATAAAATCTATGATACCCCAATGGCGCACACTTACATTACGTAACCACTAAAGTTAGCGCAGGTATTTACCTGTGCCCACAAAGATTGGCAAAACACAATATTACTTCAAAACAAATCTAATACGATTACATCTAAATCATTATCTAAACTAGCATAATTTCTGGCAGAGCTAAAATAATAATCTTCGGGCAATGTTACAATTTTATCTTTCACAGGATTATTGTGGATATAATCTAATTTTTGACGTATAAATTTATTGCAATAAATATGTTCTGCATGATAGCCATTTTGCCATACTTTATAGTTTTGTTTATTTTTTAAATGTTCACATGACTTGCCAAAATATTCTAACATCCATTCTCTTCTGCTCTCGGGCTCTTCTACAATTATTTGTATGATTTTCTTAGAAGTAAATCGTTTAAAGTCCCGCATTACATCTGCCAAAATAAAACCCTCTGTTGCTTTGCAAAGTATGTGTATGTGACTGCTCATAATGCAATAGGCATAAATCTCTAATCCTTTGTTTACTTGGCAATACTGCAAGGCTTTTATAATGTTATTTTTTTGATTTAACCTTGTAAATACATCTATCCAGCCTACTGTTGTTATAGTTACAAAATAGGCTTCGTCAGTAATCGTTGCTTTATATTTTGTTGACATTTTTATTTTAAAAATAAACAAAAATGTTGTAACTCTTTTTACGACTACAACTTTTATTTAAAATATTAACTCACTGTTGCGGGCACAGGTGAATACCTGCGCTAACGTTTGTAGACAAGTTTGCGCCATCGGGGTAATGCATCAAGGTCTACCTTAAGTTTTTTCTAAAACTTCATATGATACCTTTCTACATTTTATAATGAAATTAGAATTAGGATTTTCTTCCAAATAATCATAATGATCAATGGGAAAAAAATCAAATGTTATTAAATCATTTTTATAATCAATATAAATTTCGTCCAAGAATAAACTTGGATCATCATTGAATTGATTAAATTTAATTAATTCAATTTTTGTGAAAATTAATTTTATTATTTCATTTTTATTTTCCTTTTTTAAATTAAAACAACTTATACCAAACACAAATATAAAATAGTCTAATTTGAATAGTTAGATTTTTTTTACTATATTTGGACTATATTATAATAGTGATTATGGCGAGTGTAAAAAAAATGATTATTAAGGAATCTGAAAAAGAAATCAAAAAACTACTAAAGGAATCTAACCCTTTTATTGGGCAACGTCTGAGAGTCCTCTTGATTTTAAAACAGAATGAAGAAAAGGGAATTTCTAAACGCGAAGTAGCGAAATTAGCAGGTGTTGATCCTAATAGTGTTCAGAATTGGAGAACATTATATATCAATACTGGAATTGAAGGGTTAATGAAACATCATAAAACAGGCTTTAAGCCTTCAGTTTTTAGTGCCATTGACCACCAAAAGCTAGAAACAAAACTCAATGACCCTCAAAATGGACTTCAAGGCTATGTTGAACTTAAAGCTTGGCTTGAAAAAGAGTCTGACAAAGTTTTTAATTACAACACACTACTTTATTATTGTATCAGGAATTTTAAATCAAGTGTAAAAGTGGCACGAAAAAGCCATGTTAAAAAAGACGAAAACCAAGTAAATAATTTCAAAAAAACTTCGGACGAATCTGCCAAGAAATAGCACTAAATGCCGTGGGTGATTTCACCTCTGTAAACCTATATTTTCAAGATGAATCGCGGTTTGGTCTGTTTACTAGAAGTGGAAAATCGGTTACTGCAATTAGAGTTAAGCCTATTTGTACTTTCCAACAAGTTTTTAAATCAACTTGGCTTTCGGGTGCTTTTTCTCCTATAACTGGAGACCATTTTCAGTTAATACTCCCATATTGCAATGCAGATAGTTTTCAAGTTTTTTTAGATGATTTCTCAAATGAAAACCCAACAGAACTCAAAATAATGGTGCTCGATAATGGAAGGTTTCATAAGGCTAAAAAGTTGATCATTCCTAAAAATATCGTTTTGGTATTCCTACCGCCATATTCGCCAGAACTTAATCCCGCCGAAAAAATGTGGGCAAAATATAAACGAGCATTTTCAAATAAATTTTTTGAATGCTTGGAAGATGTAGATGATTTCATTACCGAAGCCATGAATACAACTAGCAAAAAAGAGGTATTAAGTATCTGTGGGTATAGCTATATTTTTTTTGACGAAATTTGGACTATATTATAAATTTGTTTGGTATAAGTAAACACATCATAAATATAAAGACATGCAGAATACCCGAAAAAAGTGGCTCCTGGAATTTAAAATCGGTATAGTCACAATTAGTAGCCAGTACAAAAGTGTAATTCGTGTAGCTCAGGAACTGGGCAAGTGTTGGCAGACGTATTTATTTTCCCGTTTCAATGAATTGCAAAGCACGATCTAAAACCTCTCCTTTCCCTTGCTGAATGCCAAGAATTGTTGGTTTTACTTATATGTCTGGAATGATTCCAATTCTTTGTGTTTGGCGTTGGTCAGAATAATGAACGCCCCATCCTGTAAATATTGTAAAAAGGGTTTTTATTAAATTAAACTCACTTACATTCCCATCTGCGCCCGGATTGACGGTAAGTAGTAACTAATAAAAACGACTCTGGAGTTTTTACTGCACGCTTTAAGGGCAAGTTGTTTTGAGATGCAGAAAGTATTTCAAGCATCTCAAAACACAACTTGCTATTTTCCTGCGAAAATATTATTGCATATGGTTTTAATGGAAAGGGCTTGAGACCCTTTTTTTATTTTGCGGATATTTAGGAATTGTTATGTGTTGTTATGTGTTGTTATGTGTTGTGATTGGTTTGAACAAATCAGCCTTGATAAGGCTGTGTAGAAATAGGATAGTGCAGGTATTCCTGGCTTTAATGGGTTCAACTCTATAAAATCCAGAGAAGATTAACTGCAGTTATCTTCCGAATTAGAAATATGCAGATACTTACATTCAAACATAAATATTTAAATATATCTTCTCACGCCTATTGAGGTATCAATGCAATTCTGTACGGATGCGCTGATTTATAGAAGCATTTAATCCCATAAGTAAATGCGCTTGTATAGCCGTATGTATGTACATACGCTTTTACAATTTTATTCTTTTACATATGTATGCTTTTACGCAAAGACATGAATGCTCCCTTATGTAAATAAGTAAATAAATAGACTTTTAGATACACACATATACCCATATCTAAAAACGTAAATATATTTTCCAAAGAAAACCGAAAATCGGAAAAAAGAAAAAGAAAGCAATTTCAAAGGACGGGATGCAGACAGGACAAAAGGAAACGGAATAAGTCCCGAAGGGTGGTTTGTGAGGGACGAGCAAACCATTATGCCGTAGTCTTTTGGACAGACTGATCCAGCACGTCCTACCTTGTTTTCTTTTTATTATTTCTTTAGGTAAAATATAAAGTGCAACCCGCACAAAATATGACATGCCAATCAAAGACTTAAAATGCCGAAATGAAGAATCTAAATATCTAATAATTACCTTTTACCTTAAAATCAGGAATAATGAAAAAAGATAAGCCTAAAGATAAAGCACCGAAAAAAAAGAAAAAACCACTATTACCTCTAAAACCTGAAGAGGAAAAAAAGAGGAAAATTAAAAAAAAAGGATGATAGAAAGAAATTTCCATTTGTGCAGGTAGACAGAGGTGGAAACATTTTAACCAATTTCTTCTCTAATTTTCTCAAACAGTTTAAAAACCCAACAAAAATAGGGCTGGGCAAAATGTTAGATAAGCTATCGGTTATTAAAATTAAGGAAAGCAAAAAAAAGCTATTAGAGAAGCCTGATAACCCTTTGGATATAATGGGGTCTGTAAAAACGGTTTTTCGTTATGTAAACAATGATAGCAGGAACAATTTAACTCCAAGCGAAAAAGAATCATTGAGACAGCGTACAAACCAGCCACTTAATATTGGCGTTAAGAGGAACAAAGCAAAGATAAGAAATTAAACAAACAAAGAAAAACCCGTTTAAGGATTTAGGTATTAACTAAATCCAGTGGTAGGGTTTATCTTTACGGTTAAGATAGCAGTACATCTCTTCCTTTTTCAGTTCAGGAAACAATTTTAAAGCCTTGTCAATGGCATAATTTGGAAGAAAATAAATTTCGTCACGAATTGCTTTTACCACCTTTTCAAGGCCGTAGAAACGAACAATTTCGTCGATTTCTTCCTTTCCACCACGCTCTACGATACGGGCAATAATAGTTTTATAGGCTCTCTCAAAGTCCATTGCATCTATGTCGAAATCCCAAAAAAATACTGGGTTTAGATTTGGGATTGCCTTATTTTTTTTAACTCTTGCCATGACGTAAATATACGATTTTTTAACTTCTTATTCAAACACTTAGCCTCTTAATCCACGTCCCTTATTGGGTGGAGGAATTTGATTTTTTGATTCAGAAAATAAAATGGAAGGATTGAAAACTGCTTTTTTTAGTCGCTGAGTTATTTTGTTCCAATTGGTTTCCTTGCCTTTCAGGAGTTTGACTTTTTCTTCTTTGTCTATATTCCTATGATCCATTAATGCAAGAGCAGCCAGTCTCGGATTTCCATTATATTTGTTTTGGTATGTTTCTAAATAGGTTTTAAGGGAATGGTGTTCCAAAAGAAAATACATGTCAACAAAGTCTTTTATCCTTGTGCCGTTTTGGAAAATCGCATGAAGCTTCATAGCGCCAATATCATGTAAAGATGCCAGACGTACAC
>NZ_JBAWDL010000302.1:0-3865 GCF_049590715.1 Flavobacterium sp. | reverse complement strand
TTCTTATCCTTATTATCGCCGTCTTTTTTGTCCTTATTTTTATCGTCCTTCTTATCTTTATCCTTGTCTTTATCCTTGTCTTTGTTTTTATCGTCGTTTTTAGGAGGATTTTCTTTCAACATTTTCTTAGCTAACGCAAAATTATATCTCGTTTCTTCGTCAGAAGGATTGTTACGCAACGCATTTTTATAGGCTTCTACCGCTTGGGTATAATCCTTCTCTTTCATGAAAATGTTTCCTAAATTATGATACGCTTTGTGTTTCTGAGTTCTTGAATTGTTTTTCTCTATTGCTTTTGCGTAAGCAAACTTAGCTTCCGAAGCTTGATTTTGTTTGTAAATAGCATTTCCTAAATTGTAATTAGCAATTTTTTTATTGGCAAATTTAGCGTTTGAAATTCTGTAATTGGCCTCTGCATCTACAAATTTATTTTCAGCATATTCTTCATTAGCTTTTGGCAGGATATTATCTTTTTCTTGTGCATTCAAAGTCGCTAATCCAGAGGTTAGGATTAGGAAAAATAGAACGCCATATTTTTTTAAAAAATTCATTTTGTGTCTTTTATTCATTAAATAAATTCAGCTTTTTAACCCAATTTGTTTTTCTTTCTAATAAGAAAACATCTGCAAAAATAAGTATAAAAGCAAATCCTAAAAACCATTGAAATTGCGATTGAAAATCAGCCATTTGTGTAGCTTCAAATTCGGTTTTTTGAATATTATCTAAAGTGTTTTTGATGTATTCCATCGTTTCTTTGGTATTATTCCCATTCACATAACCGCCTTTGGTCGCTTTAGCAATCGTCTGAAGGCTAACAGGATTTAATTTAGTAACCACAACTTCACCATTTTTATCTCTTTGGTAACTTTCAACCACACCGTTTCTTTTCAACGGAATAGTAGCTCCTTTTTCGGTTCCAACACCAATGGTAATAATGCGCATACCTTGTTTATTCGCTTCTTCGGCTGCAGCCAAAGCTCCTTCGGAGTGATCTTCACCATCCGAAATCAAAATCAACAGTTTACTTGTTTTACTTTTATCATCAAAATAAGTCGCCGATAATTTAATTGCATCGTCAAGGGAAGTTCCTTTGGATGATACCATATCTGGACTCATACTTTGCAAAAACATCTTGGCAACACTATAATCTGTAGTAATTGGTAATACCGGAAAAGCACTTCCTGCATACGCCACAATCCCAATGCGGTCATTCCCTAATTGATTGATAATTTGAGAAACGAGTTGTTTGCTTTTCTCTAATCGATTGGGAGCAATGTCTTCGGCAAGCATACTTTTGGAAACATCCATTGCAAAAACAATATCAATTCCTTCACGTTTTACCGTTTCCATCTTCGTGCCAATTTTTGGATTAACTAATCCTAAAATTAACCCTACAAAAGCCAACAAAATAACAATCAATTTCAAAACAGGTTTGAAAACTGACCGTTCAGGGCTTAGTCTATTAATGGACTCAAGGTCTCCAAACTCCTTTTGTTTTTTTCTTTTCCAATACATATTGAACAAGAATAAAAGCACCACCAAAGGCAGTAAGATGAAGAGGTATAAATATTTTGATTCGTCTAATTCCATATCTTTTAAACACTAAGGACACAAAGGTTTCTCTAAGGTCACTATGTTATTATTTTATTTTGATTAAAAAGCTGTGGCATTCAATTTGATTCCAACTGTCAACTTCTAACTCCTAACCTTTAACTTTTTTAAATAAAACTCTTATAAACCGTATTTCGTAATCCAACTTCCAGTAAAAGTAAAAATCCTGCTAATAGTACAAGAGGTCTAAATTTTTCATCGTAATCGTAAAACTTAAGTTCTTCAATTTCGGTTGTTTCTAGCTTGTTGATTTCGGAGTAAATTTCGGCTAATTTGCTATTGCTTGTTGCTCTAAAATATTTTCCTTCAGTCTTTTTAGCGATACTTTGCATCAATTTTTCATCAATTTCCACTTTCATCATTTGGAATAAAAACTCGCCATTTGGAGCTACGGCATAAGGGAATTCGGCCATTCCATTGGTCCCAATACCTATTGTATAGACTTTTATCCCATACTGTTTCGCAATATCAGAAGCAGTTTCTGGTTCGATAAAACCTGCATTATTCACACCATCCGTCAAAAGAATAATCACTTTACTTTTGGCTTTGCTGTCTTTCAAACGGTTTACAGCAGTGGCTAACCCCATCCCTATTCCTGTACCGTCTTGCAATACTTGATCGTATTTAATGCTTTTGATGGCTTCAAGAACTACGGCTTTATCACTTGTAACAGGTGTTTTAGTATAGGCTTCAGAAGCATAAACAACCAGTCCTATACGGTCATTAGGTCGCTCTGAAGCAAAATTTGCAGCCACTTCTTTCAACGCTTCCATTCGATTAGGCTTCAAGTCTTTGGCAAGCATACTTCCTGAAACATCGACCGCCATGACAATATCAATTCCTCGAGTCGTTTTAGTTTTATTACTAATATCTACAGTTCGTGGTCTTGCTAAGGCTACGACTAATAAGCTTAAAGCAAGTATCCGAAGGACTCCTAAATAAGGTTTTAATTTGGCTAAAAATGAAACCGAACCTTTAAAACCTTGGGTTGAACTAATCTTTAAGGTTGCTGATTGGTGTTTTCTTTTCCAAAATAGCCAAGCAATAGCAAATGGAATCAAAAGAAACAGCCAAAAAAATTCTGGATTTAAAAATGTGATGTTTCCCATTAGTTATTGAATTGTTTTAATTCTACAGAACTCAGTACTCGTTCTACAATTTCATTGGCATACTTATCACCTTCTTTGTACAGAATCATGATTTGTTGTAAACCACCTCCTTGTCCAAAAAGTAATATTTCGTAGTAGCGTTGTGTACTAGTTTTAGTGTCTTTATCGAGAGTCATAAAAGTACCATACGCTTTCACTCCTTTTACTCCTTCTGGAGTTTCAAAATCCTCTTGTTTGACAATCATGTTTTGTGCACCTTGAGCTTCAATAGACTCAATGGTAACTTCTACTGCTTTTTTCAAGTCGATTTGTGTATCTTGTTTGTACTTCATGGTCGAAACCATAATGTAGAAGTCATCTATAAAACTTCCATAACCAAAAGACTGCATTTCTTTAACCAATGCCAAACCTTCTTTTGGTAACAATTTAGTCAAATCCAAACGCTTTAAAACCTTTGGAGTTTCAATAATTACAGATGGATTTCCGTATTCACTTTTTATCCATTCTCCTTCTAATAACTCCTTAGTTGGATGTCCTAAGATGGTATCTTTCACATAGTCAAAACCTTTAGTAACGACAAAGAAAAGAAAGGTTGCCATAATTACAAAGGCAACGGAAGCAATCGCAATCGTAATCCGTTTTTTGCGTTGTTTTTCTAACTGCTGTGCGACTTGTTTTTGTCTTTGCATCTCGTTCAAAAGCATTTCTTCTTGATCTTGGACTTCAACAGGAATAGCACTATCCAAAACCACAATAGCTTTTTGAATTTTATTGCGATCTTCAGCTATTTCGAATTCCATTGGTTTCGATTTCGCAAATTTTACTAAATCGGCTTGTTTTAACACACGCTCCAAGTTCTCAATAGTTTCTTGCGTTAGTTTCATTTTCTTTTTGATAGATGCTGCTTTCAAACCAGCAATCAATTCTGATGTGGTACTTTCCATCGCAGGAATTTCTATAGCTTCTTCGATATAATTACGTGCAATATCAGTCAATTCACTATAATATTCTTTGATTTCTCCTTTTTGCCAAAGTCCTTTTTCCTCTAGCGTATTCATCAAAATAGTAGCTCTTTCTATAGGGGTTTTATATACTTCGGCTTCGATTTTTTTCTTTTGGTATTTTTTCATGTACCAATATACTCC
>NZ_JBAWDL010000301.1:0-1970 GCF_049590715.1 Flavobacterium sp. | reverse complement strand
TTCCAATAAAATATGCTCCTAATTTTAAATCTGGGAGAGTTTCCAAATCTGTCTTGCATGAAAACCCAAGCGGAGAATGGAATACCTTAGAAATTTATTGTCTAGGTGGTGAAAGTATTCATTTGGTAAACGGTTATGTAGTGAATAGGGTAAAAAATGCCCGTTATGATGTGGGTGGAAAAACGATCCCCATTGACAACGGAAAAATTCAATTGCAATCAGAAGCTGCCGAAGTGTTTTATAAAAATATGACCATTTCACCTATAACATCTTTCCCAACAAAGTATAAAAAGCAGTAATTAGATTCTATGTCATGCAAACAACATTTGCTGTCATTTGGTCTTTTTTCTAAAAAAAATCTTGATTACTAATAGAGTATTTCACTTCAGGATGTTGGTTTTTTTATAAAAAAACCAACATCTGTCTGGAGTATTAAAACATTAAATCCAACAACATATTGCAAAAACCATCACATAACTAATCCAAAGCTATTCCAATTTATCTCTTCCTACCCAATTTCAAATTCTTCTTTACTGATTTTTGAAATGATAAAAAATATTAGTTTATCTTCTTATAATCAAACCAGTCAAAAGTTGCTGTATTTGTACTTTCCTTCCCGTTCGAAGTAGCATACATTCCTACATAAGTACCATTAAATCCCCACGCAATTTCATCACCAAAAGATGATAAATCTTGTACACCGCCTATTTTATTTAAGTCACTAATTGTTGAACCAAAGTAAAATTGGGCTTCAATCCCTTTGCCAACAACTTTAAAAACTAATTCTTTGCCTTTGTAAGGCATTCTAGCTATTTCTTGCGTAAGGCCTTTTTCTGTGCTTACTTCCTTAGCTATCGTTTTTAAAAGCACCACCTCCTCTTTTTGTTTTAGCAATTGATAATGAATACTTGATTTTCTATAAAGTACCATTCCAGCTTGCTCATTTTCTTTTTTGGAAGAAAAAGTCATTTTGGTCGATGCCTCAAAATCGTGGTCTTTGACACGTTTAGCAAGATAAGATGGGTTTTTCCAGTCACTAACCGTTTGCGGACGTAGCTCAATCTCCATATTTCCTTTCACTTGACGGTACCATTGTGACTGTGGGCTACGCAAGCAATTCCATTCTAAATCAATTGTTTCCGAATCAAAATTATCCCTCGCAGTACGATCTGGCACTGGTGTCCAGGGCAAGTTGGGTCTTGTTTGCTCGGATTGTAACAAACCATAGCCTGGATTGTAAATGGGAGTCACGCCACTTTCTTGACGACTCATTTCGATCTTGGCCAAAAAAGTTTCACGAGCAAGAATCGAATAGCCTGCTACGGGGCGTTTGGCTAGTAAAACACTCCACCAATCACCGTTTTGAGTTTGTACCAAGTCGGCATGACCTGTTTGAATTATGGGGTAATTGTGCCCTAAATGACGATGGGTCATAATAGGATTGGCATGATTGGGAATATAGGGTCCCCAGAGATTTTTACTGTTAAAAACCGTTACGGCATGAAACTCACTTGTACCGCCTTCTCCAATGAGCAACAGATATTCCCCATCAATTTTATATAAATGAGGTCCTTCTGCCCATCGTGCGTTTGAAGCATGACCAAAAGTAAGTTGTTTTTTTTTACCAAGTAATAGCCCTTTATCAGGATCAATTTCTTGCATCCAGACCCCGTTTTTAGACGGCCATGAATTTTGAGTTTTATCAATTAAGAAGGCTCCTGTGTAGTAGCAACGTCCATCTGTGTCCCAAAAAAGTGATGGGTCAATTCCTGGTGCCTCCTTTATCCAAATTGGATCACTCCAAGGGCCTGCAGGATTTTTTGCTGTGATAATAAAATTGCCTTTTTGTCCCACCATAGTTGTGATGATATAAAAAGTCCCCTCATGAAACCGAATAGTTGGAGCAAATATGCCGTTAGAATTCTTTAATCCATCTTGATACACTATTTGGTCTGGTCTATGAAGGCCGT
>NZ_JBAWDL010000300.1:0-12420 GCF_049590715.1 Flavobacterium sp. | reverse complement strand
CATAAAAAAAATCCTCGAAATCGAGGATTTTTTTTATGCTATATTTTATAGTTAAATTTTCAGGGATGACAAGCTGTGCCACTTCTACCTCCTAACTTCCAACTTACCACTTAATTAGTCATTCATTGAAATCAAAAACTCTTCATTATTTTTTGTTTTCTTGAAACGATCATTGATGAAATCCATAGCTTCTACAGGATTCATATCAGATAAATATTTACGCATAATCCACATTCTTTGTAACGTTTGCGGATCTAACAACATATCATCACGTCTTGTACTTGATGATGTTAAGTCAATAGCAGGGAAAATTCGTTTGTTAGCAATTTTACGATCCAATTGCAATTCCATATTACCTGTTCCTTTGAATTCTTCAAAGATAACCTCATCCATCTTAGAACCTGTTTCGGTCAAGGCAGTAGCAATTATACTTAAAGAACCACCATTTTCTACATTTCTAGCCGCTCCAAAAAAGCGTTTTGGTTTTTGTAATGCATTTGCATCTACACCACCACTTAATACTTTTCCTGATGCTGGTTGTACCGTATTATAAGCACGAGCCAAACGTGTAATAGAATCTAATAGAATCACTACATCATGCCCACATTCTACTAATCTTTTTGATTTTTCTAGAACGATATTAGCAATTTTCACATGTTCTTGTGGCTCTCTATCAAAAGTCGAAGCAATTACTTCACCACGCACAGAACGTTGCATATCAGTAACCTCCTCAGGACGTTCGTCAATAAGCAATACAATTAAATACACTTCTGGATGATTTGCTGCAATGGCGTTAGCAATTTCTTTCAGCAACATCGTTTTACCTGTTTTAGGTTGCGCCACAATCATTCCACGTTGTCCTTTTCCTATTGGAGAAAACAAATCGATAATACGAGTTGAAATTGTACTTTGTCTTTCCGCTAATTTGAATTTTTCAGAAGGAAAAACAGGCGTTAAATGTTCAAACGAAATTCGATCTCTTACAACCTGTGGATCGTGACCATTGATTTTAAGGACACGAACTAAAGGAAAGAACTTCTCCCCCTCTTTTGGAGGTCTTACCACACCTTTAACCGTATCTCCAGTTTTCAATCCAAACAAACGAATTTGAGAAGTTGACAAATAAATATCATCAGGAGAGGCTAAATAATTATAATCTGAAGAACGCAAAAAACCATACCCATCAGGCATCATTTCAAGAACTCCTTCACTTTCAATTATTCCATCAAATTCAAAATCAGCATCTCTAAAATTATTTTTTTTATTTTTAAAATTAGGATTCTGGTTTTGATTTTGTTTGTTTAATTGATTAGGGTTAATCTTTTTGGCAGGAATATTTGACTCTGTCGTTTCAGTAGTGGTATTTTCTACAACTTCTCCTCCATCATTACTATTACTGATTATTTTGGTTTCTTCTTTCTCTTTCTTTAATGCTATTTTCTTTTCGTAAGCAGACTTACTAAATTTTATAATCTTTGGTCCTTTTTTTGTTGAATCCACAGATTCTTCATTAGAATCTATTTTCGTTTGTGGCTCTTCAACCAATTCATTTTCATTAACCGATACAGGTTCGCTTTTAGACACCGGATCAACTGGTTTAGCACCTGCTCTTTGAATGGCAGTCTTTTTTACGGGTAGAATTCGAACTCTTTTAGATTTTTCAGTTTCAGCAACAGTTTCCGTTTTTATATCAGAAACTGAATCATTATTATTTGAAGCTTGATGCTCTAAAATAAGACCTATTAAAGTCTCCTTTTTCACACCATTAAATTTTATTTTTTTAGCTGCTTTAGCTATTTCTTGAAGCTCAGCAAGCTTCATTTCTTTTAATACAGAAATTTCAAACATGAATGTTCTTGGAATTTAATTAATTTGGAAACTCAAAAAAGATAGGTAGTATTTTTTTTAACTTTGAATAGCCCGCAGTATGAAGTGCTTACGGTATTGTTATGCAATAATACGAATAAAATTTAATGATACAATAGTATTTTAAAAAAAGAAAATATATTTTTGTAACACAATTTAAGAATTAATGATACAAAGAATACAAACCATATACCTATTACTTGCTTTTGTAACTACAGGAATATTACCATTTGTTTTTCCGTTATGGACATTAAACAATGGAAAAGATTTCTATTTTATGCAAAGTCAGCTTTATGTTATTCTATTAGGACTAAGTACTACGCTTAGCATTGTTAGTATCATTTCATTTAAAAAAAGACAGAATCAATTTGTTATGGGCAGATTGAATATAATATTAAATTTAATTTTATTAGGATTGTCTGTATATCATTCACTAAATGTATCTGGAGAAACGGTAATAGTTTCTGAGAAAGGTATTGGGATGTTTCTTCCTATTGTTACTATCGTGTTATTAGTACTTGCTAATAAGGCCATCAAAAAGGACGAAGATCTTGTAAAATCTGTGGATAGACTGAGATAAACCTATAAACTTAGTTTATTAGTGCGAAGGAAAACCGAATCATATGATTCGGTTTTTTTTGTTTAAAAACTTAAAAAAGAAAACAAACATTAAGCAAAGAAAATACTGTCAGTTAAACACGCAGTTCAAACTAGATTTATTCTTACAAATACATCCCGAAATTCAAAAAAAAAGCCCGCTTTTTTTACTACTTTTGATACTTCACATATTAAAGTAATGGAAAATAAAATACGTATCCATTTAGCTGATGATCATCATGTATTAATTGACGGGATGAAAACGCTACTTAATACTATATCTAATTTTGAAGTGGTTGGGTTTTCTCTAGACGGAACGACACTTTTTGAAGAAGTAACTGCTAACAAAGCACAATTACTCATTCTTGATATCAGCATGCCTAAAAAGGACGGATTGGAAGTTCTTAAAGAATTCAATAAAAAAGGGTTCCCTTGTAAAGTAATCATCCTTTCTAGTTATGATGATTTAAAAATCATAAAAGAAGTAATGAAACTTGGTGCTTCAGGTTATTTAACCAAACGATCAGCCGGAGAAAACATTGTCAAAGCAGTTCACGCCGTTTCTAGTGGAGAAGAATATTTTTGTGAATTAGTTGGTGAGCGAATCACTAATAATACAACAGCTGCTTTACCTGAAATAATCAAAACTGAAACCAACAAAAACTCCTTATTGACGGATCGAGAAATAGAAATAATTACGCTTATAGCATTAGAAAATAGCGGTAAAGAAATAAGCGAACAATTATTCATCAGCACCAATACAGTCGAAACACATCGAAAAAACATCATCAAAAAACTAAAAGCCAAAAACACGATAAGCATTGTAAAATATGCCATTAAAAATAATTTAATCAACTCTTAATTTACCAGTCTTTACTCTTAAAAAATTAATTCCGTAGAAACCGTTCTTATATGATATTATTTAGAAATATACTTTTATTATTTCTACTACTAGCGCTTCCTAGTTATAGCTCTTATTCGCAAAATAATCTCCAATCACAACATAACACCACTTTACTTGTAAAAGAAGCCACTAAATTAATGATCGATGGAAAACACGAAGAGTCATTAATAAAGTCCCGATTAGCATTAAAAGAATCTATCATTTTAAAAAACAATAATTTAATTGCCAGTTGCTATAATACTATAGCCGCAAATTTTGACCAACTCACAGAATTCGAAAAAGCCTTTTTTTATTATAAAAAAGGATTAATATATGCCGAAAAAACAAACAACAATATCCTAAAAAATTGGTTAAACAACAATATAGCAAACATTTATTGTTTTGACAAAAAAGAATACAATAAGGGAATTTATTATTACAAAAAATCTCTTTCTTATTGCGACAAGACCAAAGATTCTTCTCAAATAGTTTTCACAAAACTTAACATTACTTGGGCATATTTTGATATTGGTAAATTCAATGAAGGGCTTCCTTATTTAAATTTTATCAACAAATACCATCCCATACATGGTGGATCAAATACAACCGTAGCCTTAAATATGTTAAACGGAATGTACCAAAACCACCAAAATAATTCTGAAAAAGCAATATACTATTTTGAAAAAGCAATCACCTTTGGTGAGAAAAATGATGACAAATCCGACTTATCATTTACCCATTTAGAATATTCAAAATTTCTTTCTAAAATAAAAAACTACAAAAAAGCCTTAGAAAATCTTATCCGCTATAATGACTTAACAACAGAAATCAACAATGAAGACAAAATAAAAAAAGCAAATGTTGCTGGTATTAACTTAGAGCTAGACGAATACAAAAGAGAAATTGACACCATTGAAACAAAATACAAAACCAATGAACAATTGATGATTGAAAGGCAAATGAAAAATAAGCGTATTAGCATTATTATCATTTCATCATTGATTATCATTATTATTTTATTGTATTTTTTCATTCAAAACACCCAACTAAAACAAAAAAATAAACTCAAAGACATTCAAAGTAAAATACAACGAAATATCATCAATGCATCCATCAACGGTCAAGAATTAGAACGAAAAAAAATTGCTTCTTTTTTACACGATAACATCAGTGCTTTATTGTCTTCTGCAGATATGCATCTTAGCGTGTTAAATTCTAAAATTAATCCACACCCCGAAGAACTCATAAAAACTAAAGCCATATTGAGAGATGCACATGACAAAGTAAGAGACCTTTCCCATGAACTTATCCCTTCTTTATTAACTCGTTTTGGCCTTTTTTATGCACTCAAAGATCTATGCGAAAAGAATTCTAATTCAAACTTGAATTTTGAATATATAAGTCTAGAACATACTAAAAAAAGATATGATGAAGATTTTGAAATGAAAATGTATTTCATGATCACGGAGCTCTTGAATAACATTATAAAACACAGCCACGCCAGTCAAGCCAAGTTAAATTTGACTGAAAAACAAGAAGAGCTATTCATAAAAGTAATAGATAATGGTCAAGGTTTTGACACTAAAAAATTCAATATCATTGAAGGCTTTGGTCTTAACCAAATTAGAGCTCGTATCAAAAATATGGAAGGAAAAATCCAAATCAAATCAGACCTCAACTCAGGTACTATGATTACTATTCAAGTCCCTATAGAATACAAAAAAGATTAAACTCTTTTCTCAATTTCTATAATTTCTAAATCTTTGATTTTATCCCCATCAATTACAAATCTTAGCATGGTACGAACTTGATGAAAACCACTTTTTCCACATGCACCAGGATTCATGTGTAGTAAATTGAGCTTTTTATCAAACTGTACTTTTAAAATATGTGAATGACCACAAATGAATAACTTGGGGGGATTAGCCATTAACTCGGCCCGAATATTAGGATTGTATTTCCCTGGATAACCACCAATATGCGTAATCCAAACATCGACACCCTCACACATAAAACGATTGTGTAAAGGGAATTCCAATCTTGCTTGTGCATCATCAATATTCCCATAAACCGATCGTAAAGGTTTTAGTTTTTTCAAACTATCCGTCACCGACAAATCCCCTATATCTCCAGCATGCCAAACTTCATCAGCCTGCGCCACATATTTTAAAATCGTGTCATCAATATGACTGTGTGTATCTGAAAGTAAGAGAATTTTTTTCATTGATTAATTTTGAATTCCCAAAGATACTAAGGCACTAAGAATCTAAGACCAATTCAATTGATAAAAATTAACATCTTCATTGTAACTTTTCCCTTATCCCTTATCTCTTACCCCTTACCCCTGTTTCTTCTTAGAAAAAACTTTAACCTTTTTCAAACACAAAAACTTTGTACCTTTGAGTTTCTGAAACTTTGAGACTTAAAACTTGAGATATTTTATAAAATTAGCATATAACGGAACACATTATCACGGTTGGCAATACCAACCCAATGCCGCATCAGTACAAGAAACTTTAAACAAAGCTTTATCGGTTTTATTGAATTCTGAAATAAACATCATGGGAGCAGGTCGTACAGATACGGGGGTTCATGCTCGCGAGATGTATGCACATTTTGATTTTGAAACTCGAATTGACTCTAACAAATTAGTACACAAACTCAATTCGTTTTTACCGAAAGACATAGCTGTTTTTGACGTTATTCAAGTGGATGACGAAGCCCATTCGCGCTTTGATGCTACCAAAAGAACCTATCAATACCATATCCATACTTTTAAAGATGTTTTTTCGGCAGAGCAGAGTTGGTATATCAATCAAAAACTAGATGTTGCATTGATGAACGAAGCGGCGAAAATCCTTTTCAAACACATCGATTTTCAATGTTTTTCAAAAGTAAATACAGATGTCAATACCTTTGATTGCACCATTTTTGAAGCCCACTGGAAAGAAGAAAACAACCAACTTATTTTTACGATTTCGGCTAATCGATTTTTGAGGAATATGGTGCGTGCTATTGTAGGAACATTAGTCAATATAGGAATGAACAAAATTAATTTGGCCGATTTTGAAAACATCATCATTGGAAAAAACAGAGAAAAAGCAGGTTTTTCAGTTCCTGCACATGGATTGTATTTGACAAAGATTGAGTATCCTTATTTTGAAGTTTAGAGTTAGAAGATTAAAATTGATTTTTGAAAATAAAAATGAAGTCTTTAGCCCTGATGGTAGCGGAAATCCTTTTTATTTTTTTTCAAAATAAAAAGATTGAAGCGTACAGCAGGACTGGACGTAATTATAAAAACAGAGCGTTGTGCTCCTAATTACAATGAAAGCAAAAGCATTTGACATACGGTTATTTAAACGAATTTTAGTGTATACCAAACCCTATCAATGGCGGTTTAATGGTGTAGTGGCTTTTGCTATTTCACTATCGGTTTTTGCGGCATTACGTCCGTATTTACTAAAACAAACCGTGGATGGCTACATTCAGACCGAAGACGCCAACGGGCTCTTGATGTATATCATATTAATGGGAATTGTATTATTACTAGAGGTTTTTTCACAGTTTTATTTTGTGTTTTGGGCCAACTGGCTAGGGCAAGATATTGTAAAAGATATTAGGGTAAAACTCTTCCAGCATATTTTGAGTTTTAGAATGAAATATTTTGATTTGGTTCCCGTAGGCCAATTAGTAACTCGTTCGGTATCTGACATTGAAGCGATTGCTCGTATTTTTAGCCAAGGCCTTTTTATGATTATTAGTGACTTGATGAAAATGGTAGTCGTATTAGGTTTTATGCTTTACATGAACTGGAAATTGACTTGGATTGTGATTATAGCGATGCCAATTTTGGTCTATTTTACTAGAATATTTCAACGCAAAATGCAAGTCGCTTTTGAGGAAGTACGCACGGAAATCGCCAACATGAATACCTTTGTCCAAGAGCGTGTTACGGGAATGAAAATCGTACAATTATTCAACCGTGAAACGATTGAATCAGAAAAATTTAAAGACATTAATCATAAACACAAAACGGCTTGGATTAAAACGATTTTATACAACTCGATTTTCTTCCCGATTGCTGATATTATTTCGTCGCTGACTTTAGGTTTTGTGGTTTTGTATGGTGGAATCAAAATCTTGAACGGAGATAACTTCACGACTTTTGGAGACTTATTTTCATATACAATGTTTATAGGAATGCTCTTCAATCCATTGCGCCAGATTGCGGATAAATTCAACGAAATGCAATTGGGAATGATTGCTGCCAATCGGGTTTTTGAAATACTAGATACACAAGACCAAATTCAAGATACTGGAAAAGTGGAAGCCCCTGTTTTTGATGGTGCTATCTCTTTTAAAAAGGTACATTTTGGTTATATTCCTAATGAGGAAGTGATCAAAGGAGTTTATCTCGAAGTTAACGCTGGTGACACTATAGCAATTGTAGGTTCGACTGGAGCAGGAAAATCAACTATTATCAATTTATTAAATCGTTTTTACGAAATTAATAGTGGTACTATTTGTATTGACAATCATAATATTGAAGACTATACATTGAGTTCATTGCGCAAACAAATTGCCGTAGTACTGCAGGATGTGTTTCTTTTTGCAGATACAATCTACAACAACATCACCCTAAGTAATCCTCAAATTACTAGAGACGATGTTTATACCGCTGCCAAAGAAATTGGCGTACATGATTTTATTATGACTTTGCCTGATAATTATGATTTTGATGTTAAGGAACGTGGAGTGATGTTGTCATCAGGACAACGCCAACTGATTGCTTTTCTACGTGCTTATGTCAGCAATCCAAGTATTTTAATTTTAGATGAAGCTACTTCTTCTATAGATACCTATTCCGAAGAGTTGATTCAACGTGCCACTGAAACAATTACACAAGGTAGAACTTCTATAGTAATTGCACATCGTTTAGCAACCATTATTAACGCTGATAAAATTGTAGTGATGGATCAAGGATTAATTGTAGAACAAGGGACACATCAAGAATTAATTGATAAAGCATCTGGTTACTACAAGAACCTGTATGATTCTCAGTTTTCTGTGGCAAATTAGATTTTTAAAAAAATTAACAACCTCATCTTAAACAGTTTACTTTATTATAAAAAACAACCGCTTTGGTCTTTTTAATCAATAAAAAAGATGCTTTTTTTTTAAAAGGAGTGTTTTTAGTTACTTAAAGTAGCTATAAATTCATAAAAATATTACTTTTGCAAAAAAAAGGACTAGTTTGAAAAAAATACTACTTATAATTCTATTTCTCTCCTCTTTCATATTTTATTCTCAAGAGACTGATAGCTTATCTATTTACAAATTTTATAAAGTTAACGAAGAAGTTAGCTATGGCTATAAAAAACCAAGAATACTAGATATGGTTCGTTATTTACCAAAAGACCTCATTGAATTTGGTAAATTTACCCTTCAAAAAGAAAATTTAAAATGGGATGCCTTAGTCGTTGGAACCACCTTAGTAACAATTCCTTTTGACCAACAAATAACAGATGAATCAAATAAAGTAGGCCATAAAATTGGTGGTTGGGGTGAAGACTCACATTATAAGAGAGTGGCAGGAATTGAATTTCTTCCTACCTCAGTTTCTTCATCAGTATATTATTTAGGGAACGGAAATACCACTTTATTATTAAGTGGATTTTTCTATACTATTGGAAAAATAAACCATAATGACTACCGAGCCTTAAACACTTCAAATGAATTAGTCGAAGTATTATTATCTGTGGGGGCTACCACACAAATAATAAAAAGAATAACGGGAAGACAAAGCCCTACCGCAGCCACTAGCCCGGGAGGAGATTGGAATCCATTCCCAAGCTTTCCAGCTTATCAAACACACACACCTAATTATGACGCTATGCCCTCTGGTCACATGGCAACGTTTATGGCTACACTAATGGTAATAGCCACAAATTATCCTGAATACAAATGGATCAAACCTGTAGGATACTCACTTGGAGGCCTTTTAGCTTTCAATATGGTTAGTCAACAAGTACACTGGGCATCTGATTATCCATTAGGAATCTTAATTGGTTATGTTATTGGTAAAAACATTGCCAATAGAAGAATAGTCAAAAAAGTAGCCGTAACAGAAGGTACTCCCTTAAAAACAACCTACAAAACTAGTTTCAACTATAACCGAATATATAACATGTCGGCCATTGGGGCGACAATAACTTTTTAAAATGAAAAAAATTTTACTTTTTTTACTTCTATTTATTTATGCCAATACCGTAAAGGCTCAAAATGAAAGCATTACACATAGTGGTGATATCATTCAAATAGCCCTTCCTGTAGTTGCCTTAGGCTCTACTTTTATATGGAACGATGATGACACTAAACCTACTTGGCAACTTTTAAAAGCCTATGGTACAGGATTAGTTATCCAACAAGCCTTAAAACGTATCGTATTAAAACCTAGACCAGATGGAACAGATAATTATTCCTTTCCTTCAGGTCATACTACCAGTGCTTTCTCAGGAGCTGCCTTTATACAAAAAAGATACGGTTGGAAATATGGAATTCCTAGTTATTTATTAGCCTCATTTGTGGGGTATTCTAGAATTCAAGCCAAAAAACATGATGGCTGGGACGTACTAGGAGGAGCCGTTGTAGGAATTAGCACTTCCTATTTTTTTACCAAACGTTATGAAAAGAAAAACATTGAAGTTAGTATAAATAAAAATCAAGACGGACAAACACTTTGTTTATTATACACTTTTTAGAATCTTTGCTAAATAAAAACATAACATAGAAAGGATAAGCAATATATAACTTCAACTTCACTTGCTGATTTTATTTTTTTACTCAACATTAGAAGTCTCTTGGTTTTAACATAGCTTTTATAGGATAGATAACTGTTATAGAATTAAAATTAGTACTATTTGATTTGTACCATTTAGGATTAGAATTTACCCCATAAAATTTTCTTTCTCGTTTTTTTCAAAATAAAATTATACCGTAGCTCATGCTAGAATTTTTTTTTTCAAGAAAAGAAAAAAACAATGTATTTCGATGAAAAAACCGAAAAATTTTATAATTAACTTCAAAAAAAACTTCCTTCAATCGCGACATTAAAACTATTATATATTAAGCTGTAAATGCTATTTCTTGAATATACGTAGAAAAGTTTAACGCATTAAGTATAAAAATTTCACTTTCCTAATAATCTCTGTGAAATAACCTTTGAAATTAGTAATTCAATAAAGTTTTAAATCATCTTTTAAAATAAATCCGTAATTTCGCAACCGCAATTCAATTGTTATAATGAAATTCAAAAAGCAATTGTTCAAGCAAGTTGACCTATAGCATTAAATATAAAATAGCATAAAAATGAAGTACGACATCATAGTTTTAGGAAGTGGTCCTGGCGGATATGTAACAGCCATCAGAGCGTCACAGTTAGGTTTTAAAGTAGCTGTAATAGAAAAAGAAAGTCTTGGTGGAATTTGTTTGAACTGGGGTTGTATCCCAACAAAAGCCTTATTGAAATCTGCTCAAGTTTTTGATTATCTAAAACACGCTTCTGATTACGGTTTAACAGTTTCTTCTTTTGACAAAGACTTTCCTGCCGTTATTCAACGTAGCCGTGGTGTTGCCTCTGGAATGAGCAAAGGAGTTACTTTCTTGATGAAAAAAAATAAAATTGATGTAATCAATGGTTTTGGAAAAATCAAAACAGGTAAAAAAGTTGATGTTACAGATAAAGATAATAAAGTAACTGAATATAGTGCAGACCATATTATCATTGCTACAGGAGCTCGCTCTCGTGAGTTGCCAAACTTGCCACAAGATGGTGAAAAAGTAATTGGTTACCGTCAAGCAATGTCATTACCAAAACAACCTGAATCAATGATTGTTGTAGGTTCTGGTGCTATTGGAGTTGAGTTTGCTCACTTTTACAACTCAATGGGAACTAAAGTAACTATTGTAGAGTTTATGCCAAACGTTGTTCCTGTAGAAGATGAAGACATTTCTAAACAAATGGAAAAATCTTTGAAAAAATCTGGAATTGATGTAATGGTAAACTCTTCAGTTGAGCGCATTGATACAACAGGTAAAGGAGTAAAAGCATTTGTTAAAACTGCTAAAGGTGAAGTCGTTCTTGAAGCAGACGTTTTACTTTCTGCTGTTGGAATCAAAACTAACATTGAAAACATAGGACTTGAAGAAGTAGGTATCGTTACTGATAGAGATAAAATCATCGTAAACGCTTACAACGCGACAAATATCCCAGGTTATTACGCTATTGGTGATGTTACTCCTGGACAAGCTCTAGCTCACGTAGCTTCGGCTGAAGGGATTAACTGTGTAGAGAAAATTGCAGGAATGCATGTAGACCCAATCGATTACGGAAACGTACCAGGTTGTACTTATGCTACTCCAGAAATTGCTTCTGTAGGTATGACTGAGAAACAAGCTAAAGAAAAAGGATACGATTTGAAAATTGGAAAATTCCCTTTCTCAGCTTCTGGAAAAGCACAAGCTTCTGGAAACTCAGATGGTTTTGTAAAAGTAATCTTTGATGCAAAATACGGAGAATGGTTAGGATGTCACATGATTGGTGCTGGTGTTACAGATATGATTGCTGAAGCAGTTGTAGCTCGTAAACTAGAAACTACTGGACACGAAATCCTGAAAGCAATCCACCCACACCCAACAATGAGTGAAGCAGTAATGGAAGCTGTTGCTGATGCTTATGGTGAGGTAATTCACTTATAAGACAAACTAATTATAAGATTAAGATGTACTGAATTACATCTTGACTAGAAAAAAAGAGGTTGTCTATCGGAGGCCACTGAAAAAGTCTTTCTAATAAATTGACACATAAAAAGGAGTAGATATCTATAGATTTCTACTCCTTTTTTCTTATATTTAAGTCTAATTATAAATGTTTTTTTAGATGTTAGTACAACACCAAACAATACAATTCAGCGAGCATTCTTCGTTGTATGATATAATAGTTGTTTAAAAAACGTTGATAATTAAAATATGCGATGTTTTTCAGTTACCTCGTTTATCGACAACCTCTTTTT
>NZ_JBAWDL010000299.1:0-2749 GCF_049590715.1 Flavobacterium sp. | reverse complement strand
GCTATAAACTGCCAAATGCGTTTTGCGCCTTATATCATGGCTGCCAAAGACTTGATAAACAAAGGTCTTATTGGCGAATTATATGACTTTGAAGTGCGTTTAACGACCTATACACCATGGGAATATTTTCCGAATGTTGTCAATCACCCAAGATTAGAAATTCAGCAACACAGCATTCATTATATCGATTTGATACGTTCTTTTTTAGGAAATCCAAAAGGAGTTTATTCTAAGACTTTGCGAAATCCTGGCAAACCGATGTCATCAACTCGTACAACTACTATTATGGATTATAACGATGCCATGAGAGCGATAATCAATACCAATCACGATCATAATTTTGGCGAAAAAAACCAAGAAAGTTTTGTGAAATGGGAAGGGACTAAAGGTGCTATTAAAGCTAGAATTGGTTTGTTGCTGGATTATCCAAACGGTAAACCTGATTTGTTTCAATATTGTCTTGTAGAAGAAGGTAAAGATCCCGAATGGATTGAGGTAGAACTCGAAGGATCTTGGTTTCCAGATGCTTTTGTAGGTACAATGGCATCGCTCATGCGCTATGTTGAGGGCTCAACCACTGAACTACCTACAAGTGTAGAAGACGTAGCACATTCTATGGCAATAGTTGAAGCCGCTTATGAGTCAAATGATAAAGGAGGAATTGTACCAGATTTTAATATTTAAATAAAGTTAGAATATGCATATAGTATCACGATTTTATGAAGACTACGAATTAGGTAGTAAAAGAGAAACACTTGGCAGAACTATAACCGAAACGGATTTCGTAGTTCATGCTGGGCACACCGGAGATTATTTTCCTCACCACATGGATGCAGAGTGGTGTAAAACACAATCGTTCAAGCAACGAATTGCTCATGGAACCTTGACTTTCTCTGTTGGTATCGGAATGACGGCAACTGAGATTAATCCAGAAGCTTTTTCAAAAGGGTACGACCGCTTGCGATTTGTAAAACCTGTTTATATCGGAGATACGATTAGAGTTGTTATCACCATCAGTGAAAAGAAAGAATCAAATAAACCTGATTTAGGACATATTACGGAACATGTAGAGATATTCAATCAAAAGGACCAATTGGTTTTGGTTTGTGACCACATTTTATTAGCAAAATATAAATCATAAAAGATGAAAAATAAAATTTTAGGATTAGCAAGTTTAGTATTAGTTTCTTGTTCTGCTCAACAAAAAACAGCGAAGAAGAATGTTTCCAATACAAAAAAAATCGAATATAAAGCTGATTGGGAATCATTAAAGCAGCACCAAACACCAGAGTGGTTTTTGGATGCTAAATTTGGTATCTACTGCCATTGGGGACCGTATTCTGTTCCTGAATATAAAAACGAATGGTATGCACACTGGATGTATGTCAACAAAGACAATCCAGAAGCTAAAAATGGAAAAGCAAGTGAGTTTTATGATCACCACGTAAAAACTTACGGGCCACTGGATAAATTTGGTTACAAAGATTTTATTCCGATGTTTAAGGCTGAAAAATTTGACCCTGCTGCTTGGGCTGATTTATTCGAAAAATCGGGAGCCAAATTTGCTGGACCAGTGTCCGAACATGCTGATGGTTTTGCGATGTGGGATAGTGACTTGACGCAATGGGATGCTAAAGAAATGGGACCTAAACGAGACGTAATGGGCGAATTAGCAAAAGAAATCCGTAAAAGAAACATGAAGTTTATTGCTACTTTTCACCGTCAATGGCTCTATGGTTGGTTTCCAACTTGGGACAAAACTACCGATGCATCTGATCCAAAGTACGCAGGTTTGTACGGGCCTAAAGTTAACAAAGGAGATTTTCAATACCCGAAAAATCCTAAGGAAATGGATGCTAATTCAACACGTTTTTATCCAGTAGGGGATGACCAGTTCAATAAAGAATGGTTGGATCGTTTGAAAGAGATTATCAACAAGTACGATCCAGATTTAGTTTGGTTTGATAACAAAATGGATGTTATTGGTGAAGATTACCGTAAAGAATTCCTAGAATATTATTACAACCATGCAGAGAAGAAAAACCAAGAAGTAGTTTCGACGTATAAGTTTTATGATTTTGCTAAAGGAACAGCTGTTCTTGATTTAGAGCGTTCTAGAATGAAAGAAAAACAACCTTTTCCATGGTTGACTGATGATTCGATTGACTGGAAATCATGGTCACATATTGCTAATCCAGATTATAAATCAACCAATCGTTTGATTGATTTTCTTATAGACGTAGTAAGTAAAAATGGTGCTGTTTTATTGAATATAACACCAAAAGCAAATGGAGAAATCCCCGAACCAGTTAAAGAACGTTTGTTACAAATGGGAGATTGGTTGAGAACTAATGGGGAATCCGTTTATGGAACAAGAACTTTCGATATTTATGGTGAAGGAGATTTTGAAGTGAAAGAAGGTCATTTAAGTGAAGATAAAAATGCAGACAATACTGCCAAAGATATTCGTTTTACAACCAAAGGAGATATTGTTTACGCTACTGTTTTAGATTGGCCTTCAACTAATGAATTGGTAATACACTCTTTCAAGAAAGATGGTCCTTATTTAACTAAAGGAATCAAATCAATTGAATTTTTGGCTAACAAAAAAATGATGAAATTCACCGTTGAAAAGGATGGATTACACATTAAATTACCAAAAGAAAAAGTAGGGGATTATGCTTTTGCATTTAAAATTACGCCTAATACATAATTTGTAAATTTTAAAACATATAAGTCAGGACAAACG
>NZ_JBAWDL010000298.1:0-2077 GCF_049590715.1 Flavobacterium sp. | reverse complement strand
GGCAAGTATGTTTGGAAATTTTCACTTTTGAAGAGTTAAGCAACAATAAAACAAAACTTATTATTCAAGATGTATTTCGATCCATTGAAGATAGAGATGAAATGGTTGAAAGCGGTTTTGAAAGTGGGGTTGTTGCTATTTTTGAGCAATTGGATAAATTGATTACAGAAAATAAAATCTAAGTAGATAAGCCCATTTGATTAATTGATAAAAGCAAATAAATCATGTCAAAAACCACCATAACAGCAGAACCAAATAAACAAGAACTCTTTATTACCAGAGAATTTGCTGCTCCAAGAGAATTGGTTTACAAGGCGCATATTGAACCTGAAATTGTAGCAAAATGGATGGGAACAAAAGTGCTACAACTCGAAGCAAAGAAACACGGAAATTTTCAATTGGAAACCACCGACCCCCAAGGCAATGTACATCGATTCAACGGAACCATTCATAACTTAGTTCCGAACGAAAAAATTACTCGCACATTTGAAATGGAGAATACCTCCTTCCCTACTCAATTGGAGTTTTTTGAATTTGAAAAACTAACCGATAAAACGAGTAAACTAACTATGCATATAATTTATAAATCTGTGGAAGTTCGTGATGCCATATTAAAATTACCTTTTGAATTTGGTCTCAATAAAGCACACGACAAATTACAAGAAACTATCAATCAATTAAAATAAAAAGGATGACAAAAAGAAACAAAATTATTTATTGGATAGCAACCGTCTGGTTGGCTTTAGGAATGACATCTACAGGAATTGTTCAACTCATTCAGATGAAAGAAGAAGTCGATATGATGACGTTATTGGGTTATCCTATTTATCTTTTAACGTTGTTAGGAATCTGGAAAATACTTGGTGTAATTGCTATTCTCCTTCCTAAATTACCCTTATTAAAAGAATGGGCTTATGCTGGTTTTTTCTTTGCTATGTCTGGCGCAGTTTATTCCCATATTGCGGTTGGAGATAAAGCTATTTCTCTTTTTGGGCCAGTTTTGTTACTGATTTTAACTTTTGTTTCTTGGTATTTTAGACCTGCTAACAAAAAAACAAACTCATAATCCGAATGCTATGAATCCAAAAGTTATTGAACGATTTTTAGAGAGAGCCAAAAAATGGAACGAAGAAATGCGTCTACTACGAAAAATATGTTTGGAATCTGGTTTAGAAGAAGATTACAAATGGATGCATCCTTGTTATACTTATCAAAATAAAAATGTGGTATTGATTCACGAATTCAAAGAATATTGTGCTTTACTTTTTCACAAAGGCGTGCTGTTGAAAGACACTGAAAAAATATTGATTCAACAAACAGAAAATGTACAAGCCGCTCGCCAAATTCGATTTACCAGTATGGAACAAATTGTGGCTTTAGAATCCATCATCAAAACCTACATTTTTGAAGCTATAGAAATAGAAAAATCAGGGATAGAAGTTCCTTTCAAAGAAACTAAAGAATTTGCTATTGTTGCTGAATTTCAAAAGAAATTAGAGGAACTACCCGAATTAAAAACCGCTTTTGAAGCTTTGACTCCTGGAAGACAAAGAGGTTATTTATTATATTTTTCGCAAGCCAAACAATCTAAAACTCGGGAAGCTAGAATTGAAAAATGTATAGAAGCTATTCTTGATGGAAAAGGATTGAATGACAACTAATGGATGAAATTCATAGAATTAACTCAAAAACAACCATAAGTTACCAAATAACAACCATAAGTAGTGCGTTTACAACTAATAGTAAAGCGGTTTATTGAATTATAAAAACCCTTCCAAAGTATCTTTGTCAGGTCGTTTAATCTAAAAAAAACTATTATGCAAAAAACAATTAGTATTGGTGATAAAATTACCGAAGCAAGAAAAAAAATAAATATAACACAAACCCAATTGGCAGAACAATTATTCATCAGCCCACAAGCAGTTGGGAAATGGGAGCGTGGAGAATCAATGCCAGACATTATTACTTTTAGTCGTTTGGCAGAAATTTTGGGTGTTGATTTGAATTATTTCTCTGAAAATTTTCAATCAACAGCTGAAAGTATCATACTAGAACCACAAGTAGAATTATTACCAGA
>NZ_JBAWDL010000297.1:0-1930 GCF_049590715.1 Flavobacterium sp. | reverse complement strand
ACCAACAGCAATAGGATTGAGCTTTAGCCCATTCATCAATATAAAACAATCCCAATTGGCTTTAGCCAAAACATTTTGCGAATCATTAAAATACGATTGTGAATTTAAAACATCAAAAAAATGATAAAACGAACCCTTTTCTTCGGTAACCCCGCTTATTTAAGTACTAAAAACGAGCAAATTGTCATCTCCTATCCTGACAAAGAACAAGAAACTAAAACTGTCGCTATTGAGGATATTGGTGTGATTGTTCTAGAAAACCAACAAATCACCATTACCAATGGTTTGCTTGAAAAACTAACCAATAACAATGTCGCTTTAATTAATTGTGATCAATACCATTTGCCCATTGGATTATTAATGCCCCTGAACGGACATACAGAACAAACGGAACGCTTCAAAAACCAAATCAATGCATCTGTTCCTCTCAAAAAAAATTTATGGCAACAAACCATTAGTGCCAAAATTATGAACCAAGCAGGTTTATTGAAAGAAAAGGGTATTCCATGTCGTAAAATGGAAATTTGGGCAAAAGAAGTTACTTCTGGAGATGCCCTTAATCACGAATCTAGAGCAGCCGTTTTTTATTGGCAAAACCTCATCACTATAGAAAATTTCACAAGAGGACAAAAAGGAATACCTCCAAACAATCTATTAAATTATGGTTATTCCATTTTGCGAGCCATAACGGCGAGAGCTATTGTCAGTTCTGGAATGTTGCCCACCTTAGGTATTTTTCACAGAAACAAATACAATGCCTATTGTCTTGCCGATGACATCATGGAACCCTATCGCCCTTATGTCGATTTGATTGTGTGCCATATTATGGAAACTGAAGACAGCTATGACGAATCGACAATTGAAATTAAAAAACAATTGTTAAGCATTGCTACAATTGATGTATTTATAGATGGAAAAAACAGGCCGTTGATGGTAGCAATGAGTAGAACAACACATTCCTTACACGAATGTTTTGAAGGAACAGCACGGAAAATTTTATATCCTGCTTATGTATGATGAACATTACACACGATTAAATCAATATAGAAGTTTGTGGATATTAGTATTTTTTGATCTGCCCACCGAAACACGGAAAGAGCGCAAGATTGCCAGTGGTTTTCGAAAGAAATTATTGGACGATGGTTTTTCTATGTTTCAATTTTCCATCTATATGCCCTTTTGTGCCAGTAGAGAAAATGCAGAAGTGCACACTAAAAGAATTAGGAATAGTTTGCCAGAGCATGGAAAAATTGGCGTTATGCAAATAACCGATAAACAGTTTGGAATGATGGAACTTTTTTATGGAAAAAAAGCTGTAGAACCAGATAAACCTTCGCAACAACTGGAACTTTTTTAAGAATAGGAATCCAAAAATCCGCAACTAACTGAAGTTGAACTATATTTAACACCCAATTTTCACTTTCTAAACAAACCCATAACTCACAACATATCAAACGATTAAATAGCGGTATGTTGGGAATTATAAGTAAAAATACAATTTTGAAAGCAATTCACAACCATGATTCCATAGTTACTGAATAAGGTATTGTTGGGAATTATAAGTAAAAATACAATTTTGAAAGCAATTCACAACTCCCCTGCCTGGTAAGATTCAGCAGTCATAGTTGGGAATTATAAGTAAAAATACAATTTTGAAAGCAATTCACAACCTTGTCTGTTCAACGATTTCTACCTTACAAGTTGGGAATTATAAGTAAAAATACAATTTTGAAAGCAATTCACAACCATGTTGTCGTTGTATGTTTCTTCCGTTATGTTGGGAATTATAAGTAAAAATACAATTTTGAAAGCAATTCACAACTGCAATGATAAAGACGTCCACCTTTTGATTGTTGGGAATTATAAGTAAAAATACAATTTTGAAAGCAATTCACAACAAAATCCCTTTTACACTTGCAGTAGCATCTGT
>NZ_JBAWDL010000296.1:0-3370 GCF_049590715.1 Flavobacterium sp. | reverse complement strand
GACTTATTTTGTGAAGATCTTTTCAAAAAATGATATTAATAAATGAAAGTTTATTAAAAAGTAAGGGTAAAAACTAGTTTATTCTTTTGTGAAATGCCGTTCCTTTGAGAACGGCATTTTGGTTTTTATAAAAGAGTTGTTGAAATCAGTAGTTTATTGGTTATAAATTAATTTTAAAACTGCATTTCGCTTACTTCAGAAAAATTTAGCTACTGATTAAAAAGATTAACTTATGCTAATCTTTTAAATTCCATCTCACTTTTCTTTTGAGTTGAATAAATAAAAATTACGAATTCATAAATCAAATTTCGTAATTCGTCAACTCATGGCTTTTCTAAATCCTATATTCTACTCGCTTCACTAAGTTAGCAACACTATCGTCAAAGCCTAAAATCTCAACAGAGCTATTCGATAACTCTTTATTTACAGGATGATAATCTGATAAATTGAACTAAAATTATATTTTTTAATTTATAGAATTTTAATGACAATTGTAAAAAAAAGCTAAAGAGAGATAAAACCTTGTCAAGCCTTGAAAAATAAAAAAATAATGTTCCAATCATTTTTAGTGGGCAAAAAGGATTCTAAAACTAATATTTGGAGTTAGGCCTAAGGAAGTATTATTAACTTCGATCGTTTTAGAGGTATTGGATTGGTCGACTTTATAGTAGCGATTTATCGTATTTTTTTCATTTGTAAAATTGATAATTCCTGCACGAAAAATTCCTTTTGCGGAAGCAGAAATTGGAAATTTATAACTTATAGACGCGTCTAAACGTTTGAAATAATCGAGATTACTACTGTTTGGATTTTCATAATTCACAATAGTTGTGTTGCCAGATTTAGTGGTTTCGGTTCCAGAAACAGGTTGCGTATACGGATGACCATTGCGCCAGAGTCCACCAATAGATAAAGTTAGGTTTTGGATTATATTATAATTGAAACCAAAAGTAACCGAATGACGAATATCTACATTATTAGGAAAACTCGATGGAGCAAAAGCATCAAATTCATAATCGTTTTTACTCAAAGTATAACTTGTCCAAATACTGTAATTTAAGGCTGTTTTATTGGTTAGAAATTCAATTCCTTTTGCAGTATAGCTTCCATTTGCGTTCCTATATTGAAAATTATTATAAAATCCTTGATTGGAAGCGGTAATGCCATCAACAATTTTGTAAAAACCAGTTAAGTCGATAGTAAATGTTTTCTGTTTGAATTCGATTCCAAAAGACGTTTGCTTGCTAGTTGCAATGGGAATTGTAGTATTGTTAACAATTGCCCAACGTCTTTTTTCAACACCAAGAAAGTCATCTTCAAAATCAATGATTTGAGTTGTAGTTTGATTCTTTAATTCTGCTTCTATCTTTAAAGCCCATTGCTTGGAGAGTTCTTGTCTAAAATTGATTCTAGGTTCGAAAAGTAATTTGTTAAATTTTTGAAAATAATTGAAACGCATCCCTAATCTTAAAAAAGTACGGTTGTTGCGGAATTCAGCTTCGGTAAATACAGCTTGATTAATCAATACATTTTTCTTAGTACTAGAGTAGGAGGGTGCGCTTACGGTGGTTTGATTCAGCATCCCTGTTTCTGTAATTTGATATCCTGCTAAAAAGTGTAGTTGCTCTTTTAGTTTGTATTTTATGTTCAATTTTGCTCCAGTTTCTAAAACTTCATTTGCTTCAGTCAATAATTGATCATTTTGCAAACGATAATCTCTAGAGTTAATATTGTATTTGGAATAATAAGTATTGAAGTGGGTTGCCCATTTATCCGTCCATTTTGCATTCCATTCTACTCCAGTACCTAAATTTTTTTGCACTAAAAAGCTTGATTTACTTTCTGAATTATTTTGGTTATCATTAAATTCATCATAATCTAATGCATTGTTAATTCCTATTATAGTAGCTCTAAAATGATGATTTGCATTTAAATCGAAAAGTAATTTTGTTGTATAATCATAGAAATAGAAATCTGATTTAGTATTTACATTCTCGTTATGGTTGATTTCGGTATCTTGAAAACTTCTTTTGTAATAGTTTGAAAAGGTAGGTGTATTCAAGGCATCGGTAATAGAACGACGTCCTGAAAAATGCACCGACCATTTTTTGGCTAAAGGAATTTCTACGAAAGCATCGGCATCAATCAGGTTGATACCCGCACCGCCAGAAAGTTTGGTACTCACTTCGTTTTTGGTAAACATTGCAATCGTACTCGAAACTCCATCACTGAATTCAGCACTAGTTCCGTTTTTGGTTACAATAACTTTTTCTGTCAAATTAGGATTGTAAGCGGAAATTAATCCAAAGAAATGTCCAGAATGATACATTTTGATATTGTCCCAAAGCATTAGGTTTTGATCATTTGTTCCTCCACGAACATTGATGTTGGCAATACTTTCGTTTGTACTTTCGATTCCAGGTAATACTTGAATGGATTGTAAAACATCAGGTTGTACTAATCCAGGTAAAATTTCAAATTTTTTAGTCGTAAGAACAATACTTCCATCGGTAAATTTTTGTAAACCTGGCGTCAAATAGGTATTGATTAAAACTGGATTGAGCTCTTCTTTAGATGATTTTAGAGCGATGTTTTTACAAGTATTAGTATTCGAAAAAAAATCTTTAACAGAGATTTGTTGGCTTTCATATCCCAAGTAGGAAATTAAGACGGTTGCCTCTAGATCAATATTTGATAAATTGAAAACTCCTTTAGTATTAGTGGTTGCTTTTAAAGTTTTTTCCAATATAATAGAAGCTCCAGATAATGGATTATTAGTGTCAGCACTATTAATTTGACCACAGATTGAAATGGTTTTATTAGCGAAAGAAACAGTAATGTAACGAGAGTCTAAAGATTTGAAATTAAGTAAGCTGTTAGCATTCAAATAGTCAATAGTTTGCGTTATAGTAAGTACTTTGTTAGGTTTTTCAATTTTAATATTGGATACATCCGATACAGCATACGAAAACTTCACATCAAACTGTTGTTCAATTTGTTTTAAGTAGTTTTCTAATGTTATTTTAGTTATGTTTTTTTGACTATAACTCGAAACTCCGAGAAATAAAAGAACATATATGAACCCTTTTTTAATTTGCATTTTTGTAAAAAATAACGGTTTTACCTTCTATTTTATAACTGATTTGTAATGGAATTGTGATTGCATCCAATGCTGTTTTTTCGTTTGTATGTGTAAAAGTTCCTGTAAATAAGGAATTTGTATTAATGTCTTTTACATTGATTTTAAGATTGTATTGACGCTCAAGTTCACTAATAACTTGAATTAACGGGATATGATCAAAACTAGATTCTTTTTTCAGCCATGATGGACTGTCAGCTTCAAAATCAGGTACCTCTTCAATTTGATTAC
>NZ_JBAWDL010000295.1:0-7508 GCF_049590715.1 Flavobacterium sp. | reverse complement strand
AATTTATCATTAAAGCGTTTCGGTGCTTTTTCCAGTTTAATAGAATCTGCATACTTTTTTGGTGGTATTGTTAAATCTTGGGAATAGGCATTCGATAAAAAAGCTAAAGCGAGTAAAAGCGGAATTTGGGTTTTCATTATATTTTAAGTAAGAGGTATTATTAATAGTAAGATGTTTTATTTTGGTTTAGAAATTATTTTTATAATGACCATTTTCCATCGCTTAAACTAAATTATTTGGTATAAACTCGTTGTCAATACTTGTCGTTTTTTGATCTGAAGAAATGATAATTGATTGTGATTTTTGATGAACAAATAAATGTAAGAACTAATTTTAAATGTCAAATTTTTTGAATCCGGAAATAAATTAAAAAAAACCAAATGTGGTAGCTTTTAAATCAAACCTTCTTTTTAGCGCTTTAAAATCAGAGGACAAAAAAATATTCTATAGTTTTTTAATGTATCCTGTAGTAAAAAAAAACTTTAAAAACCATTTGTGATTGCGATAAAATCATTTGGTCAATTAAAAAAATATAGAATGATTTAGTTTTGAATATTCAATTATAAAAGAATCAACTCGATCATTTTTTAAATCATTTAACTATGAAAATATATGTGTTAACTGTAGCGTTGGTAGGTTTTACTTCGTTGACATTTAAAACGAATGCACAAACTCCAAAAAAGAAACCTAACATTCTTTGGATTTTGACTGATGACCAAAGGAAAGATTCTAATGGATATTATAACATGATTACTAGTGGAAAAAAAGACAGTCCACTGGGATATGTAGAATCACCTAACTTGGATTCCTTAGCTAAAGAAGGAATTGTTTTTACAAATATGTACTGCAATTCACCTGCTTGTGCACCTTCTAGAAATGGTATTCTTGCGGGGAAATATCCGCATCATTCTGGGGTGTATGGTTTTGAATATTTTAATGGTGAGGCTCCATTTTTTACCAAAACAATGCCACAAGTTATGGCAGAAAATGGGTATGAAACAAGTTTGTTTGGAAAAGCGGGGTACCGTAATAAAAGTGTAGATAAAAAGAGTAAAGAACTTTATAAAGGTTTTTATCAACAATATGTTTCTGATAATGAGTTGTCTAGGGCAGGAATGACAGACTGGAACAATACTACAATTTATGGTAAACTGCCTAATGGTAAATCTGGTAAACTAGATACAAGAACCGAATTTTATTATCCAAGTGGTGAAAAGAAATCATGGAGTCGTGAAAGCACTATTTCGGCTGAAGAAAAAGCAATTAAAGCATCTGTTGAAAAAGAGTTGGATATCTTGTATCACAACACCACAGATGGTGAAGAGTCAGGATTAATCATTGGAGGTGTAAGTCCTATGCCTGCTGATAAAACATTGGATGGAAATATATTGACGGAATATCTTAATTATCTTAAAAATCAAGACAAACCCTATAAATCATTACAAGGTTTAAAGATGTCTGGAGCTGATTCTAAGAAACCTATTTTTACTAGTTTAAGTTTTCATTTCCCACATACTCCAGTAATGCCTCCAAAAGAGTTTAGAGATCGTTTTAAAGATAAAGTGTATGTAATTCCTGAATTTGATAAAAAAGAGGAGTTAAGTAAGTTACCAAAACAATTAGTCGATCTATATAATAAATTAAAGATAGATGACTATTCGTATAAAGAAAAACAACAAGCTATTCGTGATTATTATGCATTTTGTGCTTATGGAGATTTTATCATAGGAAAAGCTATTGCAGAATTCAAAACTTATTCTAAAAAGAACAATCAAGAATATGTGATTTTATATACCTGTGGAGATCATGGATGGCAATTAGGAGAACAAGGAATTGAATCTAAATTTTCGCCTTGGGATTTGTCAACGCATACTACAGGGATTTTGGTTTCATCCAATAAGAAGGAAGTTCCGGCAGGAAAAGTATACGAAGGTTTTGCAGAATATGTAGACATTATGCCAACGGTTTTGGCTGCTGGCGGAGTCGATTTATCAGCTAAAGAATATGACTTTTTAGATGGGAATAATATAGCTGAATTGTATGCTAATAAAAAAATAAATAAAGAGTATATCATTGGAGAGATCAATAGTGTAGCGGGGCCTAGAGCGTATATGCGTACTAAAGATTTTGCTTTTTCCATGCGTCCACGACCTTTAAATGGCGTTCCAGGTGGAAAATACAAACCGAATGAAAATGTTAGATGGGGAATAGATGCACCAAGAGAAGAAGTACAATTGGCACTCTATGATTTACGCAAAGACCCTATGGAGCGTAATAATGTAGCTAACGATAAAAAGTATATAGAATTAACGGATTGGTTCCGTAAAAAATTAGGAAATATTGTTTTGGGTGATGGTCGTATTGAATGTGATTGGAAACAAAAGGATGTATATAATAGAACGGATTTTGCATTAGGTGCTGATGATAAAAAGATTAATATTCCTTCTGCTATTATTCCAAAATAAGAAGAATTAAAAATTATTAAATTTAGAATTGAAATTAAGATGAAGAAAAAAATAAGTATTGCAGTAGTACTTTTTTGCGTAACTATAAATATGTTTTCGCAAGCTAAAAAGGAGGTTTTCAAACCTGATTGGGAGTCTATTAGAGCTAATTATAAAGTTGCGGAATGGTTTAGAGATGCTAAGTTTGGTATCTTTTTACATTGGGGTCCCTATGCGGTTCCCGCTTATAGTAGTGAAAAATATCCAAAAGGAATTTACGACCCAAAATGGAGTAAAGGGGGGACAAAACCCTATACCTATCATAGAGAGCATTATGGAGAACCCTCAAAGTTTGGATACAAAGATTTTATTCCGCAGTTTAAAGCTGAGAAATTTAATGCTGATGAATGGATTTCTCTATTCAAAGAAGCAGGAGCACGTTATGTAGTACCTGTAGCAGAACATCATGATGGGTATGCGATGTATAATTCTAAATTTACACGATGGAATGTAGTTCAAACAGGACCAAAGAAAGATGTCATGAAAATGCTTTCAGACGCTTGTCATAAACAAGGTTTGAAATTTGGTATGTCCTCTCACTTTGCCTATAATAGATTGTATTATAAAAAAGATGATCCAACATGGGATACTAATGATCCTCAGTACTACGATTTATATGGAAAACCAGTAAAAGAAGGGGATAAACCAACACAAGAATACTTGGATTTATGGTGGAATCGTACCACAGATATAATTGACAACTACAAACCAGATTTATTATGGTTTGATTATGGTTTAGATAATGAAGGTTTTAAATCAGTACACAAAGAGATTTTATCTTACTACTATAACAAGGGAGTAGAATGGAAAAAAGATGTAGTTTTTCAAGACAAAAACATGAAATATGAATCTTTTCCTGAAGATTTAATTGTTCTTGATCTAGAACGTGGACGTATGGATGGAATTAATAAATTGCCATGGCAAACGGATACTTCTATTGGGAAAATTTCTTGGGGATATGTTACTACCGAAGAATATAAAACCTCTGATTATTTGATTGACGAGCTAATTGATATTGTTAGTAAAAACGGTTGTCTATTGCTAAATGTAGGTCCTAAAGCTGATGGTACTATTCCAGATGAAGCCAAAGCAATCTTGACTGATATGGGGAAATGGATGAAAATAAACGGGCAAGCTATATTCGATACAAGACCATGGAAAATTTATGGAGAAGGTCCTACTAAAGTAAGTAAAGGAAATCATACTGAGAAAGAAAATAAAGATGCTGTAGCCGAGGACATTCGCTTTACAACAAATGGAGATACACTGTATGCAACATCCTTAGCTTGGTCTGAAACGGGAATATTTACAGTTAAGTCTTTAGCATTAAATAATTCATATGAGAAAAGAGCCGTAAAATCTGTTCAATTTATAAGTGGTAATAATAAAATCAATTGGAAACAAAACGCAGAAGGATTGGTGATTAATGTAAAAGGGACTAAGCCATGTGAGTCGGCTTATGTTTTTAAAATTGAATTTAAAAAATAGTACATAACGAAACTTGAACTGTTATCGTAAAAAGTCTTTAGAAAATTTTCTAAAGGCTTTTTTTTTAATCTTAAAAAAAAATTAAAACCCATTAGTGAAAATTTATTATTTATATCATTTAAGATTAAAATCTTCTTCAATAAAATTTTCTTTTTCCCTTTTCTATTGAAAGTGAAAGTATACCGTAGCGATGCAATGCTAGATTTTTTTTTCGATAAAAAAATAATTTTATTAGCAATAAATTCTAAGCTTAAACGGTATTACTGATGTATTGGCTGTTATTCTATAGTTTTTTGGTCAAAAAAAATCATACGTTACCCAATTATGAACATTTGAACAACCTTTTAATTCATTGATGTTTTAATTTTATAGAAATAAAAAAACACATATATTATGAAAAAATTTTTACTTGCCTTTATTACAATTTTAGGAACATTAACTGCGTCAAATGCTCAACAGACAATTAGCATAAGTACTTCAGCAACTTCGTTAAATGATATTAAAATATCTAGTAACGGATATATATTGGAAGAAACAAGTCCAGGTGTCTATGCTCAAAAAACAATAACTATCACTTCCACGAATGATCCTGGAGATGGTGTTGGAGGCTATAACAATTGCTTTTTTGTAGTAAAAGATAATGGAGTCCCTCAAGTAAATGTTGCTACTGCAGGAACCTTGACTACTGCTAACGCAAAAACAGTATTTATTGATGGAACCGATCCAGCAATAAATATTAGAACATGGGAAATATCTTTGTTAACTCTATCATCAGGTAACATTCCAATAGGTACAATATACGATTTTAGAGCTACGGGTGGTGTTAGTCCAGCTCCTGCTGCAGTTGAGGTTGTTGCTAGTTACAGTATTCCAACTGTAGAAAAACTGGTATATAACTTTAATACAAATGGAGATAAAGAAGATTTTAGTGCTGTGAATTCAAATACAGCTGTAGCTGCAAATGGCAGTTCTTTGGTTATAACCGCTAATGCTGCCTCTTCAACTCTTGCTACTGCTAGAAAAACAAACCCTGCTAATTATGTGAATGCTAGTACCTATAAATTTGTACATGTAACCTATAGAAATACATCTGCAAATACTCAACTTAGAATGCTTGTTGGTGGAGGAGGTCAAAATATTATTTTAACTCCAAGTATGGCAAGTAATGCTGCTTTTACAACTGTTATAGCGAATTTAACTAATGTGACTCAATGGACAGGAAATATCGATACTTTTGATTTTCAGTTTAGATATAGTAATGCAGGATCCTATGTTGGATCAATAGAAATTGATAAAATTGAGTTTAAAACTGATGCTACGCTAGGGATTGATGAAATAGGTAATTCTCAAGTTGTTTTATTCCCAAATCCAACTACAGGGGAAATAAATATTCCTAATGCAATAGATTTTAAAACCATTACGATTTACAATCTACTAGGAGCGGCTGTAAAAACAATAGCTTCACAATCTACAATTGATGTATCTGATTTAGCTACAGGAACATATATCTTAACTACTAATACTGGAGCAACAAGTAAAATTGTAAAAAAATAATTTACATAGATCTAAATTAATTTGTATTTATAAAGCCCTTTACTGTAAAAAAGTAAAGGGCTTTTTCTATTAATAAAAACAGGAATAGTTTCTCTTACTGTTAAATTGTATTCGATATTGTTGTATTTATTTATATTATATAAAAATAATGATTAAATAGTTTATTTTTTTGATGAAATAGGCACTATTTAAGGTATCGTTAGTTTGTAATTTTATCGTTTATAACTATTAATTATCAAATAAAGGATATGAGTCTAAATTGTAAGGCAGCAATCGCTAAAGGAGACGGAACATTTTCAATAGAAACTATAACGGTAGAAAACCCAAAAGATGATGAGGTTTTAGTAGCCATCAAAGCTGCAGGTTTGTGTCATACAGACCACGATTCTTTGAATTGGGGAAAACCTATTGTGATGGGACATGAAGGAGCGGGGATTGTTACTGCTATTGGATCAAATGTAAAAAGTGTTCAAGTAGGTGATGCTGTGATTTTAAATTGGGCTACACCTTGTGGTACCTGTTTTCAATGCGAACATGAAAACGAACACATTTGCGAGAATAATTCTCCTGTAGTGGCAGGTGGAAATGGATATACACCAGGACATGCTCACTTAGAGGGAACAACTTGGAATGGTACTCCTATAATCCGTTCATTTAATATTGGAACACTTTCTGAATATACTTTGGTAAAAGAATCCGCTGTGGTTAAAAATCCTATTCAAGACATGTCTTTTCCTGCTGCTAGTATTGTGAGTTGTGGAGTAATGACTGGTTTTGGTTCTGCTGTGAATACTGCCAAAGTGGAACCTAATTCCTCCGCTGTTGTTTTAGGAACTGGAGGAGTAGGACTGAATGTTATTCAGGGAATAAAAGTATCTAAAGCATCCAAAATTATAGCAATTGACATTAACCAACAACGTCTGGATATGGCGGTTGAATTTGGTGCAACCCATACTATTTTAGCAGATAAAAACGATAAAGGTTTGCTAAAAGCAGCCCAAAAAGTAAAAGAAATGACAGATGGTCGTGGTGCTGATTATGCCTTTGAATGTACTGCTATTCCAGCTTTGGGAGCGGCACCTTTAGCAATGATTCGCAATGCAGGAACAGCTGTTCAAGTAAGTGGAATTGAGCAAGAAGTGTTAATTGATATGTCCTTATTCGAATGGGATAAAAAATACATCAATCCGTTGTACGGAAAGTGCAATCCTCAAAAAGATTTCCCAATAATTGTAGAACATTATAGAAAAGGAGAAATTAAACTGGATGAAATGATTACCAATGCTTATCCATTAGAAAGCTTGCAACAAGCTCTTGATGATATGTTATCAGGTAAAAATGCCAAAGGTGTAATTGTTTTCGAATAAGTTCTATACTTCTTAAACTTAAATAATGATAAATAAAATCTGTTTTAGATTATTAATAGGTACATTGATTTGTACTCCAGCGTTGGCTCAAATTGAAGCTCCTACAGGAAAAAAATGGGAGAAAATCAATACGATGTCAGACGAATTTAATGGAAAATCATTAGATATAAAAAAATGGACATCCAATCCAGAGGGTCATCCAGATTTTGGCTGGATAGGGAGACCACCAGCACTTTTTAAGGAATCGGCTGTAACGGTCAAGAAAGGGTTTATGAACATTGAAGTAGGTAAGTTACCCGACAGCTTTGTGAGTAATAAATATGCTAAACCTACTACTTATGACTATTATGGTGGAATTATTCGTGCTACCCAGCCTATATCTTACGGGAATTATTTTGAATCTCGTTTCAAAATGAGTAAAACTGAAATGGGTGGTGGTTTTTGGTTAATGTCTAAAAGTACGTGTGATAAAAAACATGAAATTGATATTACCGAATCTATAGGTGTAGTTTCACCATTAGCCGAAGAATGGGGTAAGAAATGGGATAAAATAATGCACTCTAATACCATTCATAGAGAAACGCAATGTAATAAA
>NZ_JBAWDL010000294.1:0-3015 GCF_049590715.1 Flavobacterium sp. | reverse complement strand
GATAAAAAAGAAACGCCACCACCTGCTCCTCAAGTTGAAGCAACTCCGGTAGAAACAGCACCGGTAGAGTCACATGAAGAGAATGATGGTACTTCGATTAATGTTGGTTCAGATGGTATCGATATTAAAACCAAAGACGGTAAAAACCAAACTAAGGTAAAAGTTGAAGGCGGAGAAGCGAATTTAGAGATTAAAAAATAGCTTCCCTTTATTTGATATTATTTTAAGCCAACATATTTCTATGTTGGCTTTTTTTTTACCTAATTCATTATATATAAAAGATTTAAACATAATTTTTACAAACAATTAATTTTGATATTTCATTTTTTTATATTTTTATAGGAAAACATTTTATTCGACGTAAAACCCTCATTTGTTGTCATTATTACACAGTTTATTTTCTATTATAAAAAAGTAGCTTTGTATAATCAATAAACATTAAATCTAAAGAAAATGGCAAAAGTATCTATCTACCTTAATTTTCAAGGCAACACCGAAGAGGCCTTTACTTTTTACAAAAAAGTATTCAATACTGAATTTGTAGGCCCCATTATGTATAACAAAGACATTCCTGCACAAGATGGTATGCCAGCTTTTTCAGAAGAAGACAGCAAAAAAATCATGCATGTTTGTTTGCCTATTTTAGGCGGGATTCAAATCATGGGAACGGATATGTTAGAATCTATGGGACATCAATTAATTATTGGTAACAATACTACCATAAACTTAGAACCTGATACCAGAGAAGAAACAGAACATTTGTTTAAAGCACTTTCCGAAGGAGCTACAGATATACAACCTTTACAAGACATGTTTTGGGGAGATTATTGGGGGTGTTGCTTAGATCGTTTTGGCATTCGTTGGATGTTTAATCATCATGAGGATAAATAAAACAGAATGACACAATGGAATCCCTATCTCACTTTTGATGGCAATTGTAGAGAAGCAATGCTTTTTTACCAATATTCTTTGGGAGGGCAATTGCTTATGCAAACCGTTGGAGAAACTCCAATGGCTGAAAAACTTCCTCAAAACATTCAACATTTTATTTTGCATGCCAGCTTATCCGTAAACCATAACCTGCTTATGGGATCGGATTTGGTTTGTGATAAAGGATTAAATAAAGGGAATTCAGTTGCAATAGCATTGCATTGTTCGAGTGAAATAGAAATTAATAAGTACTATTCAAGTTTGTCTGCTAAAGGTCAAATTAACCAGCCTTTATCAGAAAGTCATTGGGGCACTTTGTTTGGAGACATAACAGATCAATTTGGTGTGCACTGGTTTCTATATTATGATAAAAAAAATTAAACAAATAAAAGTATGAAGGCATTATATCCTTGTCTTTGGTTTGATGGTCAAGCCAAAGCAGCAGCAGAATATTATTGTAGCATTTTCCCAAATTCAAAAATTACGAGCGAAAATCCTGTTGTAGTTCAATTTAAGTTAAACGGACAAAACTTTATGGGATTAAATGGAGGTCCTCAGTATCAATTTTCCCCTGCTAATTCTTATGTTATAGAATGTGAAACCCAAGAGGAGATTGATCATTACTGGGAAAAATTAGGAGATAATGGCAAACATGGATGTTGTGGCTGGCTAGACGATCAATATGGTGTTTCTTGGCAAATTATACCAGCAATTTTAGGTCAATTAATGGCTAATCAAGAAAAAGCGCCAAGAGTAATGAAAGCTTTTATGCAAATGACTAAATTTGATATAGAAACTTTAATGAATGCTTAAAAAATATAGTAACCGCTAAAAAATAAAAAAATGAAAACATCTCATATTTACCCTGGAGCACACTCACTGAACACCTACCTTACTGTTAAGGGATGTAATGAAGCTATTGTATTTTACAAAAAAGCTTTTGGCGCAACTGAAGTCGGAAGAATCACAATGCCTAATGGAGATATAGCCCATGCTGAAATTAAGATCGAAGGTTCTTTATTAATGCTTTCCGATGAAAATTTAGAATGGGGAAACAAAAGTCCACAAACTATCGGTGGGAACCCTGTTCTTTTAAATATCTATGTTGAAAATGTAGATGATAGCTATCAAAAAGCTATTGATGCGGGTGCTACTGCTGTTACTCCTGTAAAAGATGAATTTTATGGTGACAGAGTGGGACAAGTAATGGATCCTTTTGGTTATAAATGGATGATAAATACCCACATCAAATCGGTATCTTTTGATGAAATGCAAAAAATTTGTGATGAAATGTTTGGAGGTCAATAAGTGAAACTTTTAGTTCTATTTTTTTTACCATCCCACTAAAGTTTACAGTTTGTGAATACCTTTTGTCAAAGGTATTTAACAACAAACCAATACTAATAACCTATCTGAAAAAATAAAAAATGACAACAACAAAGAAAAATAAAATCATCTTTTGGACAGCTACCATTCTAATTTTTCTATTCGAAGGCGTAATGCCTGCTTTGACTTCTCAATCCGAAATGGCTAAAGAAGGAATCAAACATCTTGGTTACCCTGAATATTTTGGTAATGCTTTAGTCGTTTTCAAAATCTTAGGAGTTATTGCCTTAGTCGTTCCACAAATTCCTAAAAGATTAAAAGAATGGGCATATGCCGGTTTTATTTTCGACTTTCTATTTGCTTCCATCAGTCATTATGCGGTGGATGGATTGGATTTTCAAACCTTTTTTCCATTAATTGTATTGGCAGTATTGATGGTTTCTTATGTGTATTATCATAAAATCAATTCGGTCAATCTATAAACTTTTGTTTGATTGAAAAAAAAGAATCTAATTCACAATGATAGAAGTTTTTTGTACCAATATAACCACTCAAAATCAGGCGGCTTTTGTCATAAAAAAGCTGTCTGATTCGTTTTCCAATTGTAATTTTACCGTTGACTTAGACGATTGTGACAAAATTTTAAGAGTAGAAAACCATAAATATCCAATTGACTCAAATGAGATTATTGGTTTTGTTACTAATCTAAATATTGAAATTAAAGTTTTGGAAGATATTGTAATTACTAAACCATTTGAA
>NZ_JBAWDL010000293.1:0-1597 GCF_049590715.1 Flavobacterium sp. | reverse complement strand
CCAATTTTACAGACCCCACAATTCCAATAGGGGTTATATCTCTCCAATAATCACCAAACCAAGGTGTTTTTTTACCAGCTACAAAAGCATTCACTTGTGGTGGTGTGTCTAATTTTACGACCAGCATATTACGTCCTTTAAGAAAATCCCATTTATGAATTCTTAAATATTCGTTGACATTAAATGAAAATGGCGAAAAGACACCTTCGTGTTTTCCTAAATAATGACCGTTTAACCATACTTCACAACTGTAATCTACGCTTTCAAAAACAAGGTCAACCATTTGGTTTTCTACTCCTTCGGTTATGCTAAATTGAAGTGCATACCACCATTCATATTGTTGTACCCATTGTGCTTTAACACTGTTTCGACCAAAATGAGGATCCTCAATTACACCCGCTTTCCATAAGTCGGTATAGACATCTCCAGGTACTTTTGCGTTGTTCCAAACTAAGGTCTCAATATCCTCTGCCGGTAATTTGTGAAGTCCTTTTTTAATTCCTTCTCCTGGTGCCATCATTTTAAAACGCCATTTTTTGCCACTCAGGTCAAGTACTTGTTGACTTGAATCCTCAAGAGATAAAGTGGTATTGGGTTGACTATAACCTACTATAATAGAACTGAGCGCTACCATTATAGTGATTAATGATCTGATTTTTTTCATAAAGTGTAGTTTAATTAGTTTTAATGTGTCAAATTTACAAAAATATTTTACATTTAAAAATTAAATTCATATTTGAATATTTTGTTTTTGAATGTCGAAAACTTAGAATGTTTAATGGTATTACATTCTGCAAATTATATGTAGTAAGAGATAATTCTCATTTCTTTTTGAAACAAACTAATAACTTACAATTAAACTAATGATTATGTTAATTTACTTATCTTCTTTATTGTTACAACTATCGAAATCATTTAAAAAAATCGAATTCCCTAAAAAAAACTTTCGTAAATTCGCCACCTTAAAAGTTAGTCTTTAAAAACGAAACATAATTATGAGTAAAACAATGACAGTCGACATCTTGTCGAGTATAAAAGGAGCGCAGCCCTCAGAGAGCGTGAACAAATTATTTGATGTGATTAAAAATGCAAATCCAACAAATAATGCTTTAAGTAATGTCAATTGTAATGCAGTATCTGTTAGCAATTTAAGAGAAGATGTTGTGGTAGAAAGTTCGGTTATAGAGAGACAAATCATTTTAGAAAATTTTCCGAACAAAAAAAATGGTTTTTTAGTGGTTGCTAAAGTTATAGAAGGATAAAATGGATTCACAGATAAAAAGAATACACCAACAGCTGGTGACGAAACAAATAACTTGTACGGCTTTAGTACAAGAAAAATTAGACTTACTTAAAGAAAATAAATACAACTCTGTCAATTCTTTGTTAGATACTTTAGCGCTGGATTTAGCGGCTAAAGTGGATGCTAAAATTGCAAAAGGGGAAACTATCGGCTTACTAGAAGGAATTCCTTTTGGAATCAAAGATGTGTATATGGTTCAAGGAACCTATACAACAGCAAGTTCTGAGTTACTAAAAAATTATAAATCTCCTTACACAGCAACTGCTATTCAAAAATTATTGGATGCTGGTGCGA
>NZ_JBAWDL010000292.1:0-5452 GCF_049590715.1 Flavobacterium sp. | reverse complement strand
CCAATTTTAGCTTAAAATCATTGGGCATCAACCATTTTTCTATTAACTCTGCTTTTGTAAGGTATTCCCAAATTTCTTCGGGAGATTGGTTATAAAACCACTTGTGTTTAATTTCTGTTTTCATTAAAATGTAACTTTAAGGTTACGCAAATATATATGTAACTCTGGAGTTACGCAAATTTTTGTTCACATTTTTTATTAACTATCGGAAATTCTTGTCGGAATGTTCAAATTTTAGGGTGGGATGGAGTTCATATTGCATTTCGGCAATAATCCACTTTTCTTTAATCGGTGGTTCGGTGACACAGTCTGTTTTTGTACCTTTTGCTACTTCGATTAATTTATAGTATAAACCTTCATTGTCCCAAGTTGTAAAAGTGATTTTCCTGAATGATTTTGAGATTTTCCCATCTCTGAACCGATATTTGTTTATAGTCTAGCTCCCAAACATTTTATCCCTTGAGATCTAGTGCGTATGAAAAAGGGGAGCTGGAAACACATCCGAAAGAGTTTTATTTTAAATTTGAAATCCATTAATTTTAAACAAATATATTCCCCTTCATGACAATTACAGAATTTCCACTCACCATAGTTCCGTCATCTTTTACCTGCACCCTAATGTCTGATGCTCTATCCATTGCTTCGCCTTGTGTGATTTTATACTCATTGTTTTCTTTGATAATTCCTGCTTTATGGAGAAATCCCGCCAAAGGTCCAGCGGCACTACCTGTCGCTGGGTCTTCATCAATACCTATTCCTGGATTGAAGAATCTGGATTTTATGGAGAATTCAGGAGTATCTTTTGTTATAAAGAAGCAGTAAACACCTTGAAAGTGGTATTGTTTGGCTAACTCACTTAAAAGCCTTTTATCTGATTTTATTTTTGCTAAGGCTTTTTCATCTTTTAGAGGAACCATTAAATGTGAAACTTCAGTGGCTACAACATTGGGCATTAAGTCATCATACCCGATTTCATCCTCTAAAAGAGAAAGTGCTTTCAAAAGTGAAGCAGTGGGGATAGCTTGTTTTATAATGGCAGGTTGTTGTAATAAACCTAACTTACTGCCTGCTACAGCTACCTCAACAATTTTGTCTTTCATTATTATCTTAGGAAGATGGTTTAAATCTGAATTAAATTGTTTATCATCAAAAACAAAGGCATGCACTGCTCCCAAAAGATTGTGCCCAGCTCCGTTAATTTCAAAACCTGTTGGTGTAAATGATCGTACTTTTAAGGTATTCAATTCTTTAGAAAACTGAATAAAAGAGGTTTCTGAATAACCGAATTCCTTGGAAATATCTTTATAAGTGGATAATAATAAATCTTCGTTTGTTACTACAACCGCCAATGGATTTCCTTTATATTTTTCTGATGTAAAAACATCCAATATATAATAGGCTAAACTTTTAATTTCTTGTTTTTGTGACATAATTTTGTTTTAACTTTTGATAAATTGATACCTGAAATCAATTCTGAATTGCTACCAAATCTTTTAAAATAGCCTTCGTAATCTCTTTCCTTGCTTTAGAAAAATCAGGATTATTTTCATTAACCCCTTTTTTTATTCTTGTGGCAAAGAAAAAAATGTTATCGGGAGTTTCTACATAACCTACCCACCAGCCAATATCGATTCCGTCTTTTGTAGTCCAACCCGTTTTGTCTCTGAATATATGACCATCCGTATTTTCGGAAATCATTATTTCTTTTACGGTATCCATGGTTTTTTGAGAAAAGGGTAACTTGTTTTCGTACAACAGGACTAAAAACTCCATTTGATTTTTTGGAGTTATTCTAAATTCTCCATAATTCCAAAAGTCAGTTCCTTTTTCTGAAAAATCGAGATTTCCGTATTGGCATTTTTTTAAATAGCGGTAGTATTTTTTTCTGCCAATTCGTTCAGCAATCCTAACATAAAACCAAATGGTCGAGTTTTTATAAGCTGTTTTTAAGTCGGTATCTTTATTCCAGTTTGGAACTTCTTTACCAAAAATGGATCTTTTAATCCCATCCCATTTTAGCACTTCATTTTCATCTTGGATGACTTTTTCTTCAATAGCAATCAAAGAGTTGATGATTTTAAAAGTTGAAGCGGGTAGGGTAGCCCTGTTAGCATCTATAGAATCTGTAAAGAACCATTTACTTTTATTATAATCTAAGATGGTTACACTTCCCTCAAAGCCGTATTTATTGAATGTGCGATCAAGGTTTGTTTGTGCAGATAATGCGTAATTGAATATTAAAATAAAAAAAAGTAGAATGGTTCTTTTGTTCATGATTGTAAGATTTAAAATTTACTGTAAAAAAAATCTCTAAGTTCCTTAGTAAATAACTTTGGAACACTTAAAGCTGCAAAATGGCTTCCTTGTTCTAAAATATTAAATTGTTTAACATTTACTTTTCTTTCTACCCATTCTTTAGGAAAAGGAGCTTCTCCTGGAAACAATGTTACGCCGGTGGGAACTTCAACTTTTTGTTCAGATTTTAGACCTTGTTGCCAAGAAGCATGACTTTCTTCAACATAAGTGCGAATAGAGGAGTTAATGGTTTGCGTTATCCAATAAATCATCACATTGGTAATGAGTTCGTCTTTAGAATAATGTTCGTCAAAATTTTCGGGTTGCCCAGACCAAGCATGAAATTTTTCTACTATCCAAGCCACTAAACCTACTGGGGAATCATTTAATCCATAGCCTAAAGTTTGAGGTTTTGTAGATTGAATCATGTTGAAAGCGCCTTCTCTAAAAAACCATTGTTGTATAAATTGTCCAAACTTTTGCTCTGCGGGTGACAGGGAAGCCCAATTCTCTTTGCCATTTGGGTAACCCACATCAGTTAAATGAATAGCAGAAACTAGGGTAGGATACTGGTTTGCTAAAGATTTGCTAATTGTTGAACCGATATCTCCTCCAGCAGCAAAAAAAGTTTGGTAACCTAAAACCTCAGTCATCAATTTCATCCATAACGTTGCCGTTTTATCGCTGCTCTGTGGTTTTTTATCTGAGAAGCCAAAGCCTGGTATAGATGGAATAATAACATCAAAAGATTCGTTCTCATTTCCATCATATCTCAATGGATCTGTTAACATTGGAATTACTTTGTGAAATCGATAAAAGCTATCAGGCCAACCGTGTGTTAGTAAAAGTGGTTTGGGGTTTTTGCCTTTCCCTTTAACGTAAATAAAGTGGATAGATACGCCATCTATTTCCGCCATATACTGTGGTAATTCGTTCAGTATGGTTTCGTGTTTTCGCCAATCGTATTCATTTTGCCAATAAGAAACTAATTCTCGTAAATAAGTAGGGTTTATACCATAATTCCAATCAGCATTTTCAGGTTCGTCTGTCCATCTGGTTTGATTTAATCGTATTGAAAGGTCATTTAACACGTCTTGAGGTACTGCAATTTTGAAAGGTTTCATATATTTTTTATTTAATTTGTTTGATACAAAATTCAAACTCTTACGATTATTTTCATTGTAAAAAATTTACCTTTTAGTTTTAATACCAAAAAATCAAGTAAATAATTGTATGTCTTGCGGTTGTAAGATCATGTCAGGAACCAAACTATTTTCTTCTAATAGGATTTGAGATTTATGATAATCTGTAGGTTTTGAACCTGAGAAATGACTAAAATCTTTGATTAAATGAGCTTGATCATGGTAACCATATTTTTCAACCAACGAAAACCAATCAATTTTTTCTTTTTGTATCTGAATTGCCTTTGTCACTTGATTAAACCGATATATTCTCTGTAAATATTTTGGTGAAAAACCAGTATGTTTTTTTAATATTTGAATAATATGCTTCTGTGAATAACCTGATTTATGTACTAACCAACTAATGTTCTGTTCTAAATTCTTTTCTATAAAATGTACAATATCATTTTCTTTATTTTTACTAATAGTATAGTTTGAAAAATAAGTTTCTAACAGTAAAAATTTATCCAAGATCAGTTTTGTATTTAAAAGTTGTTGGTATAAATCTTTAAATGAATTTCCTAAAACAGTTTCCGCATTAATTTCTTTTTGATCTATAAAAGGTATTGGAATACCAGTAAGTTGGTAGAACCCACCAACAGTGAAACGAATGCTTATAATTGTTGAATCTGGATTATTTTCATAAAGAATGACCTGCTTTTGCGTTCCAGAAATCCATCCATGTTTTATTTCTTTTTTATTTCTTAAGCTTGAATCTTCAAATAATATATTCGTTGTATATTCATTGAGTTCTATTACTAAATTCACACTACCTTCTGGAAGTTCTTTGATGTAAATATTAGGAGAATTTCCCTTTACATACACTATGTGTTTGATAAAGCGATTTAGAGGTTCTTGAGGTATGTAATGCTGTATATCTATCATCATTCTAGCATCTTTTTTCCAATAAATGTACTTTTCCCTAACAAATAAGTTATGGCTCTTTCTATTATTTTATCTCGAGTTTCCTCAGACTTTAAAAAAGAAATATACCTTACCATTTCTTTTTGCATCGAAGGAGTCAAACTATCAAATTTTGATTTTGCTTTTAGGTTGTTTTCTAATGCTTCTATAAATTTAGGATGTGGTTCTACTGTTCTATCTGAGGGGTCAAACTCAATAGTAATATTAATTTCTTCTCCTATGCACTTCGGTGAATTTTTAAGCATTGTTGTATTGATGTAGAGTCGCCACAAACCACTGTATTTTACTAAAGTTTGTTGATAATCTAAATTATTTACTGTCCCTTTTATGGGAATATATCCTTTAGTTTTACCTGCGTCGGAAAAAATTCCTAAAAGGATATTCTCTGGTATCTTTACAAAGGGATTAATTCCTATTATTTCAATTGTTGCATTAAAGCAATAACTTTTCATATTAAAAAATATCTATGATTTTCCTTTCACCTGTGGTTCCCTTTGTTTAATTAAACCACTTTTCTTACAGCTCCATCTTTTATTTTATTAATGCTTGTGAAACAGCATAACTATCTTCCAATAACCTATATTTTACAATTTGATTGTTTTGAATCACCATCTGAATACAAAATATGGAATCTACTACTTTGTCAGTAGCGAGCATCCTTGTGGAAAATTCTCCCGTAATTACTGCATTTTCTTTATCAGTGAAAATGTTGTCAATTTTTGCAGAAATCGGTTGAGTGTTTTTCCACAGTAATTCATAAAAAGCAGAAACCTCCTTTCTATTATTTCTTTTACCCAACCATTCAGCTTTACTTTCGTCACCTGGAATATGCCAATCCAAGTTTTCGGAGAATAGCAGAGTTAAATCCTCTAAATTTCTTTCTGTTAGATGTTTTAGAAAATTCTGTACGATTGTTAATGAGTTGTTTTCCATATTTAATTTGTAGTTTATCTAATTATTTACCAATCCATTACCTCACACATTACACCCTTTTTTTGCAATTCTTCAATTACAATTTTTGCAGAAACATTGTTTGCTTCTATTCTCAGCAC
>NZ_JBAWDL010000291.1:0-7562 GCF_049590715.1 Flavobacterium sp. | reverse complement strand
AATAGAAAAGCCATTACTTTTGCTGCTGGCAACTCCATCAATACCACAAAAGCGGGAGCCTATTATAACATTGCCAAAATTTTTGAAAACGACAATGATTTTGACGAAGCTTTAAATTTCTACAGATTGGCCAAAGGGTTGAAGCAAAACACAGTGTACGATAATGCTATCGAAAGAGTGCAAAATAAAATGTAAACCAAGTATGACTGGACATTTATTGGAGCTGTTTTTTGAATGTGTTTAGTTAAAAATTAACAATTAATTAATGTGTCGTACAAAAGTTACAAACACTTTTGCTGCTTTTTTCAAGATTTTGTGTGCAAAATCATTTTCTAATTTCATTTTCAAAAATTCAAAAATCCTAGAGAATTCAATCCTTTGCGAGTTTTATGAGAAGTCATTTACAAATGAAAAAGAAAATTTGTGATAAAATTTAAAATAAAATTAGCAACTATAACTTTTTTGGTAGTAAATTTACGACAGTGTATTTTAAGTTTTTATAAGAAGTATAGTGCATGTTTTTAATTCAAAAGAGTAGTTGTCTTACAAGCCAATTTGTCTATCTGTTTTTAAGATAAAAAAACTGATTTATAAGTTGGTGTAAATTCATACAATAGTATTTTTTTCTAGTATAGGAATTTCTTGTATTGGATGATTATAAAATTGTTCACTTTTGAGAACAAGAGTCGTTCCTAGTTTTAAATAAAAGGTGAAACGACTGCAATTCGAAATAAAAACCAATATACGCTCAAAATAGTTATTTCAAAGGCTATTTGTACACTGGATTGCCATACAAAGGATAATTCAATAATATTTATTTGTAATCATTGAGCTCTTCTGTATAGAGCTGTTTTATAAAAGTAAAAGTAAGTCATGATAGAAAAATTAAGTCATTTTCCTGTAAACTGGATTGACGGAATGAAAATCAACAAAAATCACTTTTTGTCGATGCAGGATAACGTATCTGAATTGGTGACTGATGCTGTGGGAGTGCATACAACACCTATCAATTATGGTTTACTCGATATGGGAAGCCAGAAAAAAGAAGCCATAAGTATCTCATTAAATTTAGATAATCACAATATAGTACGCGTTCGAGTAGACGAATGTCATGCTATTACACCTAATGGATCCCGAATCGAGATAAGTAGGTCAAACACAGAGTCGCTTGATTTTCAGGTTTCCTATTTAGAGGATACGTACGAAATCAAAGAGGGAGAACAAGCTGTTCTAATGGCTTGTATTTCCGTGAACCCTAAGAAGAGAATTCCTTTTGGAGAGCCCGATCCAGAAGAAGTGCCTCCTAGGTATCCTTACACGCAACCTGATTATAAATTACACTTAATAAGGTTAGAAGAATTTCGTTCAGGTATTGGTTTTGGGGGGTTTTATTTTGCTGTTGGCAAAGTACTAGTTGGAGACTCAATACTACTTGATAAAAATTACATACCAGCATCTGTTACAGCGGCGTGTCACCATAGCTTAGTGACTATGCAGTCTCAAATTGCTCGTTCCTTAGGGCAAATAGAAATTTATGCTGTTCAGATTTCTCAAAAAATTAATCGCTTACCACAAAGTAATTTATTGGCAAACACTTTAATGCAGTTATCGGATAATACGGGTTATTATCTAGGAAATGTTATTCCTAAGTTTCGTTGGTTTTCTTTACACGAGCATCCTGCGGCAATGTTAAGCACGGTTGTCTCATTTGCTAGAGTAACTAAGAATTTTATTGACTCAAAATCTGGAGCAGGAAAAGAGGAAATGCTAAATTATTTTGCCGAATGGTGTGATTTATCTCAAGGAGAGTTAGAAGTCCTCTTTACTTCATTAATTAATGCAACTTATGACCATGTACAGATTGACAAAACAGCAGGCATAACTATGAATTTTATAAATAAAATTGAACAATTATTTGAGACCATTTCTAAGTTAGATTACATTGGTAAGAAAAAAGAGAATATAGAACTGTTTGTAGCCGAGACAGAAAAAAAAGAGATAGTAAGTAATACTAAGAGACACGGTTTCTTCATTAAAGATTAACACCTAAAACACAATAATAATAAACTAGTATGGAAGTATTAAACAAACAAGAACGTCAAAAAGCTTTTATCGCTTTTTTAATTGCATTTATTTTAACATTCACGGTGATGTTAATCGCAGTATCATTTAATTTTTATATGCCTACTGCCGAAAATAAAATACTTAAAGCTGAAAATCAAATGATTAAGAGAGAATACGATTATCAAACCAACTTCTCTATTAAAATTGATAGTATTCGTATGGCCATTGATTCAATAAATGCGCCAAATGTGGATAATGATTTTCAACAACGTTTAGCTAATGTGATGGTGGCAAATATTTACCAAAAAATACCTAAAGATACTACTGAAAATAAAAAGCTATATAGCAATGTTATTTTAGCTTACAAAAATATTATTGATTATAAAAAGCAAATTAGAGGTTTAACGCATAGCTCTGAGTTGATTGATAGTTTAGCGTTGTCAGCTAAAACATATAAATTAGAATTAGAAAAGGTAAGTAGAGATTTAGATGTTTGTCGCCAAGTTTACCAGAATCAATAATAAAATAATACTGAAGTAAAAAACAAATAACTCATCATTAAAAAGAATATTATGTTATCAAATTATGGAATTGGAGGTAATGAGGTAAAGCTAGATGCAGATGAAGCTATTTCTGCTATCCCTCAAAATAGAACACTTGTCGCTCAAAAATTAACAGTAGATGCTCCAGTAAAACCAGAATTGGTTGAAGGAATTACAAGTATTGAAAAAGCATTTGAACATTTTAAACCAGAAGTTAAGGTGGCTTTTGAGAATGCTGATGGTGCATCTAAAACAGAGGCTTTAAAGTTTAGTAATCTTGGTGATTTTGGAGTTAAAGGAATCACGTCACAAAGTAGCTTCTTGTCTGATTTGGAAACAGAGAAAGACCAATATCAAAAGATTATTCGTCAATTGAAATCAAATAAGATACTAAAAGCGGCATTAGAAGATGATGATGCTAAACAAGCATTATTGGAAAGTCTAGGAGCTTTAATTAGCGAATTAAAAGAGAACGAGTAAACCCCTAAAACACGATAAGAGATGTCAACTAAAGAATCGTTACAAGATAATAATTTTGAGGTGAATTTGTCAGAACGTAAAGTGTCTGGGAATTCGATCGAGCAAAATGTAGAAAATTTAGCTAAATATGGTGGTTTTGAGTTATTGGAAATGTCAATTGAAGGCATACAAAATTTAAATCCAGAACGTAAAGCGAGAAGAAAAATTTTCTTAGGTGAGGTAAATAAAACAAAAGAAAGGGAAATTCTAAGAAAAACGTTAGAGCTGTGGGTTTCTGTTTTAACTAATAACGAAGCTATAACTGATATGGTAGCGCAAAGTGAAGATAGAAGTAAGGAGTCTGAAGCTTTATTGCGTAAAAATTTGATCAAAGCCGTTGCCGAAACTAGAGAAATTGAAGCAGCATATAGAACTGTAGCGTCATTTTATAAAAATACCGAATCAGATAAAGTAAAGAATGTTACCATAGTTAACGCTGATTTAGAACAGTTAAAAGATTTGGATAACACTCGTTTTATTGACTCAATCCATTCAGAATTAGTAAATAATTACGACCGATTAGATTTAAAAAATAACTATGGACTTCTAGTGATTCCAGGTTATTTAGGATCTAATAAAGTAATTGAAAAATGGGCAAAAATAGCGCACGAAAATAAGGTGATGCTTGTTACTGATTTTGAGCACCTTGACGAGCCAGATGATGTTATGGAAATGTTTGATGCAGCAGCATTAACAGGTGGAGAGGTCTATAAGTCAAATGTAATTATGACATGCAACTGGTTGGTTGGTCGTGGTCGATTTGATCAAATTGGTGAAAATGAAGACCTGCACATTGCTCCATCGGCAGCACTTGCTGGCAAGATCTACAAAACACTAATGTCGCAGGTAACAGCAGGTAAAAAATTTGGTGGTATCAATGAAGTTGATGGGGTTAAATTTGATCTTAAGAAAAGCGAAATTGCTAATCTAGAAAACTTAGGTTTAGTACCAATGGTAAATGAATATGGTAAAGTAATGGCTTTTTCTGCTAAAACATTATTTAGTGGAGATAATATTGGTTTGCAAACCTATTCAGTAGTACGAGTATTTGATTATGTGACGAAAGTGTTAATGGACTTTTTGAACCGTCGTGCTTTTGAGAATTTCACAGCAAAAACACGCAAAGAAATTATGAATCAGATTGTAAGTTTCTTAGATGGTATAACTGGTCCAGACAAATTAATCGAAAATTTTGAAATTAGAAGATTTGAACAAGATCCACTTCAAAAAGATAGAATTTATATGGATATCCATATGAAACCTTACTTTCCAGCAAAAAACTTTTTGATCAAAATGGATGGTCATAAAGGAGATGATGGTACTGAGTGGGATACAGATTATGAACAAAAGTAATTTGAAGTAAAAATAGTTAGTAATAGGGAACACGAATTAAGTAGTGTTTCCTATTGAATTCTAATAGTAATCCTTTGAGTAATCAAACCAAATAATTAAAGTTCATGAATGTATTTAAAATAGTGCTTTTAATTTCTTTTTTGTCAATTTCAAGTGTTGTTGTAGCGCAAAATAATACTCCAATGGTTGATGTTGAAAATTGTAAAATTGTACAAAACGATTTGTTTTTGGACGGAAAACTATATGCTAGTGCTCCTCCAATTTTATTACGTGTTTACAATGAAAATTTTGAATATTCAGTGGTTCAACTAGGAAAAAGAAAGAGAAGTATATATTTATATTTTAAAATTTTTACAGATAATGTGTGTGTAAAACATAAACAACCATTAGAAATTTACTTTACAACTGGTGAGAAATATGTTTTGAAGAACTCCTTCTCAGTTAACTGTGAAGGTACAGCAGTGGTGAGATTGACTAATAAGGATTTTGATGTGTTAGTTGAAAAAAGTATTGGTTCATTTAAATTTTTTACTCTTAAAAAAGATTATGAATTTAGACCTACAATTAAAGAAAATAATAATTTTAAAGCGTATTTGAAGTGCTTGAAGGTTTATAAAATTGAAAAATAGTAGGTGTATTATACCTATGATAAATGTGTTTGCAAGAAGTAAAAATAAATAATAAAATAATGTTATGCCATTTCCAGAATTAAATCTTTCGCTAGGATTAACTGATAATAAAGGAGCCATTTTTTATTCTGGTGAAGGTGAAGGTAAAATTGTTGTCCGCACTGATTCTGGCTTGAAGCAACATACTATTACTATTGTAATTTCTGAAAAAGAAATAGGTGTTATGAATTTAAAAACAGGAGTTGATCACCCTGGAGCACCCACAGAGATTGAATTGCCACTATATCAAATGACTGTAACTGATGATAAGACCAATGAAATGGAAGTTTATAAGGTAACTCGAGATACTTTTTTGTATAAAGAACAAACAACGCAGAAAGGCTTGTGGGGCTTTTTAGGTTTAAATTTTATGGTAACTAAAAATTATTTATTCGAAAATAACGCCTTTGAACCACTCAGCGAAACTTTAGAGAATTTTGATATAACAAGAAAACGAATACTAAAAAACGATCAGCTCAGTTATACTTTCGAAAAAAACAATGAGATGATTCAAATTTATGCTGGAGATATTAATGGGCTCGATGTACAAAAAGGAATTCGATATTTTATAATTGTAGATGAAAATAAAGGACAGCGTTTTCTAGGAGATATATTATATCGTGAGAAGGTGCTTAAGATAACCCCCAAGGTATGTCTAACGTTGATTAAACGAAAAAAGATTTTGAAGAATATAGAGGTAAAGGAGAACGGTAAAACAAATAAGGTAGTTTATTTTTAAGAAATAATGAAAGGATCTTTTTATAAATTACCTATTGATTTTACTGCTGTGATGCAAAAAAGAGAGTTGGAAAAAACCTCTATTGAACATTCAATAGCGCAACAAATAATTCTGTTGGCTACTACTACTTTTGGGGAGTGCAAATTTGACGACTCTTATGGTTCTAGAATTTGGGAAATCGATTTTGATTCATTGATGAACGAGAGTGTTTTGAAGGAAACGATCTCTAAAACGATGAAACAATCGTTACAATTACATGAAGGTCGAATTAAGCTTAACGAACTCCGTGTAGAGTTAACCGAAGAGTGTTATGTGTTTGAGGAAGTAAATCGAGCAAAGAAAAGGGTAGATATTGTTATTGAAGCTACCGTAAAAAGTACTAATAGAAGTTTTAATTTCAATGGTTATTTTTTTGTAAGTCCTTTATCATATAAATGAAACAACTAGTAAATGCGGATGTTTTTGACTTATAGTATGTTAAATAAATATTAATAAGTAATTTTTTGTTAAAAAATAATATTTTATATAAAAATATTTCCTACATTAGCGCTGTAAATAAATATATAAATAACTAAAAAAAATATTATGTCGTTTTTAACATCGTTATCAGTTGCCGGAAAAGAGTACAAAGTTTTAAATGTGAGCTACGATTTAGCTCAAGAAACAGATGCTTCAGGGCGCCCATCTACAGTAACACGTGGGGGTAGAATTAACATTGAAGTAGAGTCTACAGGTAGCACTGAATTATTTGAGTGGATGACTAATAATTTCGAAAGAAAGGATGGTTCTGTTAAGTTCATCAAGCGTGATTCTAACGCGACTTTGAAAGAATTAAAGTTTACTGAAGCTTACATGGTGAAGTACAAAGAAAACTTTGATCACAACAGTGCAACACCTTTAACTGAAACTTTTATGATCTCTGCTCGTAAAATTTCAATGGGTGGAGGGGAGTTTGATAATGCTTGGGTTTAATCCTTGGACTTTATCAATCTGAACTAAGTTTGAATCTAAAAAGGAAGTCCAGTAATTGGGCTTCCTTTTTTCATTTATGCAATTGCAATCTTTTAGCAGTAAGTTGCCAGTAGGCGCTTACTTATTTTCAAATTTCTAATCAATATAACGATGAGCTTTTTATCCAAATTACAAATTGACGGAGAGGAATTTAATGTTTTAGAATTCCACATCAATTTTAAACAAGAAATCGACAACACAAGCAAACCCACAGGTAATGCCAAAGGCGGTATTATCAAAATGATCTTAGAGGCCACTCAAAGTACCCATTTTTTAACTTGGATGCTCAATGGTGACTTAACCAAAGATGGTAAAATCATCTTTTATAGACGTGATGCCCTTAGTAAAATGAAAGAGTTGAAATTCACCAAAGCTTATTGCGTTAGTTATGACGAGCAGTTTACCAGCACAACAGATATTCCGATGAAAATCACACTCGAGCTTGTGGCTAAGGAATTGACTTTTGGCGACGCTACATTTTCAAATAACTGGATTGCTTTAGATTAATTAAAAGCAATGATATAAAAGGCAATTCATTATGGCACATTTTTCAGATCAAGTACATATAACGATTGGCAGTTTTTCGCAAAACGTGGTTTATTATAATTTGAACCTCTCGCAAAAAATGGCCGATCACCATCATTTTTCTTTTGTTTGGCAATACAC
>NZ_JBAWDL010000290.1:0-3161 GCF_049590715.1 Flavobacterium sp. | reverse complement strand
TAGGTTCAGTTGCGGGAACAGATTATCCTTATATTGTTAAAGACAGTAAAGGCTGTACTGAAACTTATACTGCTACAGTAAAACAACCTGCAGGAATCACAGCATCAGCTAGTATTTCAACTGCTTACACTTGTGATAATCCAGCAACGATTGCGGCTTCGGCATCTGGAGGAAATGGTACTACTTATAACTATGCTTTAATGAGAGCAGGAGTTCCTACCGCCGTGGCATCAAACACTACTGGAATTTTTACTAATTTAACAGTAGCAGGAAATTATACGGTAGTGGTTACAGATGGAAAAGGATGTGCGATTACGACTACTCCAGCTTTGACTATTGTAGCACTGAATCCACCTGCGGCAATGACTATTAGTAATTCGGCATTGACTTGTCCAACAAATAAAGCAACGGTAACCATTACAAATGTTACTAATAGTGCTGGAGATGCAATCACTTCAGGATTAGAGTATAGAATGGTTTTACCAACAGCTGGTACATTTTCATCAAGTAATTCTTTTGCCAATCTAGATCCAGGTATTACTTATACTTTTGAAGTAAAAGACGCCAATAATTGTAAATATTCAAAAACACATACCATCACGTCTTTACCAGTTTTTACAGTAGGTCTAAAATCATCTGTTGATGTAACTTGCTTTGGGGACACAAATGGTACGGCAATTTTTACAGTTTCAAATTTAGCAGTTGGAACAGCTTACACTTACAAAGTTGATTCAGGAAGTCTTGTTTCAGGAACAGTTACCGTTGCTCCATTTGATATTACTGTATCTAATTTAGCTGCTGGTTCTCATGATATTACAGTAACCAATACAGTCACAAACTGTGATGTTACTGCAAATGTAAGTATTGGAGCACCAACAGCAGCACTAGCTTTAGATCCAACTACAATTACTAATGTAACTTGTAATGCGAATGGTACTGCCGTTATTAATGCAAAAGACGGTTGGGGAACTTATACGTACGCCGTAACAGGAACTACACCACCAATCGCGACAATTACACAAACGAATAAAACATTTTCTAATTTAAATGCAGGAGATTATTCGGTTACGGTGACTGATTTAAAAGGTTGTCAAGTATCGGGTACTTTTACCATTTTAGACAAAGTTTTACCTACTGCTAGTATTGATGCCAGTTCCGTTTATTGTGCTGGTGGAGGAGGAGCAACTTTGGCAGTAACTCCAAACGCACAAACCAATTATACCTATACTATTAATAATGGTACTGCGCAAGCTACAGGAACTTTTGCAGGATTAACCCCTGGTAAATACACGATTAGAGTAACGGATACGTCAACTGGTTGTTCTATACCTTTACCAGAGCAAACGATTAATTCGGCACTAACGGCTTCTACTACATTATTAAAAGATTTAGATTGTGATGCTACAAATCCAGATGCTTCTATCCAGGTTACGATTTCAAATGGATATCCGGATTATACGTATAGAGTGAATACAACAGGAGTTTCTTTTACAGGAAGTCCTATAGTAGTAGGAACAGGAGTAAGTGTATTTACTTATACAGAAGCAACTTCTGGAACCTATTATTTTGAAATAACCGACAGCAAGGGATGTACAACAGTTGTTTCTAGAACGATAAATGCAAAAGTAGATCCTACAGCAACTACAACACCAACAAATCCGAAGTGTTTCAATGGAACTGATGGTTCAATTACAGTAAATGCCAGTTTAGGTACGGCACCTTATACGTATGAGGTTTCGACTACTTCTGGAACGGTAGGGTTTACTACAATGGTATCAAATATACATGCTAATATTGGTGCTGGAAATTATTGGTTTAGAGTTACAGATGCTAAAAAATGTCAAATTGTAGTAGCACAAACTTTAGCTAATCCAACAAAATTAGAAGCTACAGCTGCAGTTACAACACCTTTAAAATGTGGCGTTGGAAATGCTGTACAAGCGGCTGTAATTACAGTTACAATAGATCCTACTTTAATAGGAACGCCATATAGTGGAGCAAATGCATACCGATACAGTTACAACGGAACAACACCAGTAACTTCAAATACATTTACAACTAGCACAACAGGTCCTGTACCTATTGTTGTATATGATGCCAATGGTTGTTCGTTTACTACTTCGGCTACGGTGGTTGCTTTAGATCCACCAACGACTATGACTTTTGCGCAAGCGAATGTCATTAGTTGTGATACTTCTCAATTAGATACAGATTTAACAGTATCGTTTTCAAACGGAGTAGGACCATTTAAAGTTGAAATTACCAGTACCGATGCTGCCATTGCACCAACTGCACCAGTAGCTACAGGTGTATCTGGTAACAGCCATACTTTTGCCGATTTATCTCCAGGAACTTATTTCTTTAAAGTTACCGATGCTAATAATTGTACGCTTACTGGAGATTTTAAAATTAATCCCGTAACGCCTATTCAAACCGTTGGGGCTATTGTTACCAATGTCACTTGTAATGGAGTTGCTGATGGAGTTCTTAAATTCACAGTGTCTGGAAATAAAGCTACAGCTTATACTCCTTTATTAGTAGGTAGTGTTTCAGGTACGATTGCTGGTGGAGTGAATGTTTCAGACGTTATTACTTACTCTAATTTAAATGGAGGTGAAACCTATACGTTCACCGTTACAAATGATGATACTAAATGTACGGCTACATCCGTGATTACATTATCGCAACCTACAGCAATCACTGCTTTAACGGCTAATGCTACAAAGGTTTTTTGTACCAAAGCAACAACAACAATTACGGTTAGTGCTACTGGAGGAAATTCACCGTTGTATTATGCCGTTATGAAATCAGGAGATACTCCAGTTTTCCCTACTAATTACAATACCACTGGTATTTTTAATAAAAACACTACTGTTGATGGTTTAGCTTATGTAGCGTATGTAGTGGATAAAAACGGTAAATGTCCTCAAAATGTTACAGTAAATGTAGTACAAGATGCGGCGCCAACAGTCGATACACCAGCTGCACAATGTTACACAGGAACTCCACTGTCAATTACGATGACAGGAACGGTTTTCGCTAGTTCGTCTATACAATACGGTATCAATGGTGTTTACTCAACTAATGCTACCAAAACAATTCCTGGAGCAGGAACATATAATCTTACAGTTAAAGATGACAATGGATGTATTTCACCTGTA
>NZ_JBAWDL010000289.1:0-6705 GCF_049590715.1 Flavobacterium sp. | reverse complement strand
GTCATACCCTTGTAGTTTCGCATACCGATTAGGATCTTTTGTATTTGATTTTCGATCTTCAGTAGGAATTGCTGAAATATTAAAATACGTTCGGTATAAATTATTGTCTCGGTCTTCAATCGATGCTGTAACCGTATTAAGTTCGTCAATGCGCTTATTTAATACATCATAATTCAGTTTTAAATTCTCAATTTGACGTGACATCAAGCGATCTTTTGGTGTATCAAAATAAGGGGTATTCAATAATGCAACAAAACAGATAAATCCAAATAATGCCGAAGCCACCAAAAACAAGACGATATAAGCAAATTTGTGTCTTTTTTTGGTTTTAATTTTCCGATAAGCCAGATTTTCAGAATCGTAATAATATTTTACTTTCGCCATATTTTAAAATACCCTATTTTTGCACGTCCAAAAAGGTTAGTGGAACAAATTTAATAAATGTTTCATTCGTACCACTGCTTTTTTTGGAATAAAAATAATTAGGGCCTATTCCAGCTATCCGTTACAAGTTCTCGTTTAGCAATCTTTTTTTCTACCCTGTTGCAGGAGCTTCCTCTGGTCGCTCTGCACCATCAAGAAAAAATAGATTGCCTAAACTCGAAGCTTTCCACTATTATCTGGGGCAAAAAAATAATCAAATAGTTAAAGTTGATTTAAACGTTGAAAAACTTTAAACCTTAAACTTTAAACAAAATTTAATAAATGAGATCACAAGACATTCGCAAAGCGTATTTACAATTCTTTGAAAGCAAAGGACACTTAATCGTTCCTTCGGCACCTATAGTATTAAAAGACGATCCTACCTTGATGTTCAATAACTCAGGAATGGCACAGTTTAAAGAATATTTTTTAGGAAATGCCACACCCAAAAGCAATCGTATCACCGATACGCAAAAATGTCTTCGTGTATCAGGGAAACATAACGACTTAGAGGATGTAGGTTTTGATACGTATCATCATACGATGTTCGAAATGCTAGGAAACTGGTCTTTTGGGGATTATTTCAAAAAAGAAGCGTTGCCTTGGGCTTGGGAATTCTTGACCGAAGTTTTAAAATTAGACAAAGACCGTTTGTACGTTTCTGTTTTCGAAGGAAACGAAGCCGAGAATGTACCTTTTGATCAAGAGGCGTTTGATATTTGGAAACAATTCGTTCCTGAAGACCGCATCATTTTAGGAAATAAAAAAGATAACTTCTGGGAAATGGGTGACCAAGGACCTTGTGGTCCCTGTTCTGAAATTCATATCGATTTGCGTACCGATGAAGAAAGAGCGACAGTTACTGGAAGAAGCTTAGTGAATGCAGATCATCCTCAAGTAGTAGAGATTTGGAACAACGTATTTATGGAATTCAACCGTAAAGCTGATGGATCTCTAGAGAAATTACCTGCACAACACGTAGATACTGGAATGGGATTTGAGCGTTTGTGTATGGCGATGCAAGATGTAACTTCAAATTACGATACCGATGTGTTTACGCCACTTATTGAAAAAGTGGAGCAAATTACAGGATTAAAATATACGCCCAATACTGTAGAGACAAGTCGCGACTTGTCCGTTCCAACCGAAGAACAAAACAAAATAAATATTGCCATTCGTGTGATTGTCGATCACGTGCGTGCGGTAGCCTTTGCTATTGCTGATGGGCAGTTGCCATCAAATACAGGAGCAGGATATGTGATTCGTCGTATTTTACGTCGTGCTATTCGTTACGGTTTTACCTTTTTGGATACCAAAGAAGCTTTTATCTATCAATTAGTAGGGGTTTTGGCAGATCAAATGGGGGAATTTTTCCCAGAAATCAAATCACAACAAAACTTGGTTACTAATGTAATTCGTGAGGAAGAAGCATCTTTCTTGAGAACTTTAGACCAAGGATTACAATTGTTAGAAAATGTAATTGCTACTACGAAAGGAAATGAAGTGTCAGGTGCTAAAGCATTTGAATTGTATGATACTTTTGGTTTTCCAAAAGATTTAACAGCTTTGATTCTAAAAGAAAAAGGAATGTCTTTCAACGAAACGGAATTTGATGCTTCGATGCAAGCACAAAAATCACGTTCTCGTGCAGCCTCTGAAGTTTCGACTGATGACTGGAAAATTTTGGTGGAAGGAAACACGGAATCTTTCGTAGGATACGATCAAGTAGAAAACGAAGTCAAAATTACCCGTATTCGTAAAGTAGATTCTAAGAAAGATGGGGTGATGTACCAAATCGTTCTAGATGGTACACCTTTCTACCCAGAAGGTGGAGGTCAAGTTGGAGACAAAGGAACATTGATTTCGGCAAACGAAACAATTGAAATCATCGATACGAAGAAAGAAAATAACTTGATTTTGCATTTTGCAAAACAATTGCCAGAGAATTTAGAAGCTAGTTTTATTGCTAAAGTAAATACTGATTTAAGAGATGCAACAGCTAAGAATCACTCGGCGACTCACCTAATGCACCAAGCGTTGCGTACCATTCTAGGAACGCACGTGGAACAAAAAGGATCTTTAGTAAATCCTAACTATTTGCGTTTTGATTTTTCACACTTTGCTAAAGTGACGGATGAAGAGTTACAACAAGTAGAGGATTTTGTGAATGCAAGAATTCAAGAGCAATTGCCAATAATCGAAAGAAGAAATATTCCTATTCAACAAGCGTTAGAAGAAGGAGCAATGGCTTTGTTTGGTGAAAAATATGGTGACAATGTACGTGCGATCAAATTTGGAAGCAGTATGGAATTGTGTGGAGGAATCCATGTGAACAATACCGCAGAAATTTGGCATTTTAAAATTGTTTCGGAAGGAGCAGTTGCGGCAGGAATTCGTCGCGTGGAAGCGATTACTAGTCAAGCGGTGAAAGATTTTTATACATCACAAGAAAACTTGTTGGTCGAAATTAAAGCTACTTTGAAGAATCCACAAGATACGATCAAAGCAGTGGTAGCACTTCAAGACGAAAATGCGAAGTTGAAAAAACAATTGGAAGCCTTGTTGAAAGACAAAGCTAAAAATATGAAAACTGAATTAGAGCAGGAGTTACAAGAAGTAAACGGAATTCAGTTCTTAGCAAAACAAGTGGATTTGAATCCTGAAGGCGCTAAAGATTTGGCTTACGAATTAGGAAATCTAGGAACTAATTTGTTTTTAGTTTTGGCTACAGCCGAAGAAGGAAAACCAATGTTAACCTGCTATATTTCCAAAGAATTAGTTGCTGATAAGGGATTGAATGCTGGTCAAGTAGTGCGTGAATTGGGCAAATTTATCCAAGGTGGTGGAGGGGGACAACCTTTCTTTGCTACAGCTGGAGGAAAAAATGTGGCAGGAATTCCTGAGGCATTGACTAAAGCGATTGACTTTATTAAATAGAAAAAGTGAAACCCAAAGAGAGAAATCAATTTTCTGTCTTTGGGTTTTATATTTAAGACGAGAATGTTATAGCTGATTCTTAATGCTCCTTATGACTGTCTAACCGCTGTGAGATATAAATCGATTTTATGAATTTTAGACTTCAAATACCTATTTCAAACAGTGATTTCCCTATTGACTACCATTCTAAAATAATGTCTTTAGGGTCTTGTTTTGCGGTCAATATGTCGGATAAATTTAATTACTATAAGTTTGGTAATTCTTGCAATCCTTTCGGAATTATTTTTAATCCCGTTTCAATTGAAAAACTGATTCAGCGATGTGTTAACAAAGACTATTTTACCGATGCAGCTATTTTTTTTCACAATGATTTATGGCATTGTTTTGAGGTGCATTCAGAACTTTCAAACCCTAATAAAGAAGCATTACTGTTTGATTTGAATACCATTTTAGATGGTTTTTATAAAAACATTTCAGAGGCAACACATTGTATCATTACCCTTGGGACTGCATGGGTATATCGAAATTTAGAATCAAACGAAATTGTTGCCAATTGCCATAAAGTGCCACAAAAACAGTTTTCCAAAGAAATTCTTTCTGTCGAAACTATTCAAAATGCGATTCAAAACAGCATTGAAACTATCAGAAAAATTAATCCAAATTGTAATTTCATATTCACCGTTTCGCCCGTACGCCATATCAAAGATGGTTTTGTTGAAAATACGTTGAGTAAAGCACACTTGATAACTGCCATACATCAAGTAGTCACACTGAACTGGTCGAAGTGCTTTTACTTCCCTTCTTATGAAATAATGATGGATGAATTAAGGGATTATCGTTTTTATACTCCAGATATGTTGCATCCAAATTCAGTAGCGGTAGATTATATATGGGAACGATTTACGGAATCCAATATGTCTGAAAAGACTTTTGTTACAATGAAAGAAATAGGAAGTATTCAAAGCGGCTTGCAACACCGCTCTTTTAATCCAGAATCAGAAAGTCATCAGCAATTTTTAGCCAAGCTTCACTATAGAATGGCAATTTTACAAAAACAATTTCCTCAAATTTCTTTTTAAATAATAAGTGTTAGAAACTCTTTTTATATCTTCGTTTAAAATTTGAAATATGGCTTTTACTACTAATCTTCCCGAAATTAGAAAATGGATAACCATCCTACTTTTTGCATTAGTTTTGTTTTTTGGGTACAACTATTTTACTAAAAGCAACGACAATTCTTCCATAGAATACGATACAGCTTTAATTCAATCGCAAATTAAGAATGTAGCTAAGTTAGTCGTAACTGAAGGTCATTTTTCAGAAGTGCTCACTTATAAAGACCAAAAGAAAACCTATATTCCAGGACTAAGTTTTGATAAAAAAGCATTGGTAGTAATCAATGCCGAAGTTACTGTAGCCTTTGATATGAGTAAATTAACCTATGATATTGATACTGAAAATAAAGTTTTGACACTAACGAATATTCCTAACGAAGAAATCAAAATTTATCCCGAACTCAAATATTATGATACAGAGTCTAGCCGATTTAATGAATTCACAGCTAGTGATTATAATAAAATAGCCAAGACAGCCAAAGCCAACATTGCTCAAAAAATAGAAAAATCGACATTGAAATCCAATGCGAAAAACCGACTACTATCAGAACTTTCAAAAATATTGATCGTTACCAAGTCGATGGGTTGGAAATTAGAGTATGAAGGTCAGGTTATGGAGAATGAGACTGATATGAATCAAAAAATAAAATTATAAGGGGATTTATCCTCTTTTTTTGTGTTTTGTTTTAAAGATTTGAAACGATCAATTATTTGAATTTTAAAACATTTTTTTAAAATCATGTAATTTGAATTGTTCGATTTTGTTGAGCTTTGTGAATTAAAGAATTTGTAAATAAAAAAGGGAGCACCTATTGAATAACTATATGAACAGTAAATTGATTTCTTATTTGAAAAAGACGCTGAGAATTTTGCTTTGGTGCGCCGTTACAATAGTGGCTTTTTTGTTGTTACTGATTGTTTTAATTCAAGTTCCCTCTGTTCAGAATTTTGCCAAAGACAAAGCATTGACTTTTTTGAATAACAAAATAAAAACCAAAAGTACACTCGATAAAATTGCAATTAGTTTTCCTAAAAATATTGTACTTGAAGGCTTTTATTTTGAAGATCAAAACAAGGACACTTTACTGGCAGGAAAACGTTTGGAGGTTGATATTGATTTATTTAAAATTCTTAATCATAAAATCGAAATTAATTCGGTTGAACTTGATGGTGTAACCGCTGCGATTTCTAGAGATAAAGATTCTGTTTTTAATTTTGATTATATTATCAAAGCTTTCGCATCGCCTGTCCCTAAAGATACTACAAGTACACCTTATGTGATTTCAGTGGTCGATGTAGCTTTAAAAAACAGCCATTTTCATTACAAAGATGCCATTTCTAAAAATGATATTCGTTTTAAACTGGATATTTTCAAAACAAAATTCAAAGAATTTGATTTGGATAAAATGAATTTTAATATTCCTACGATTGAATTGATTGGTGCAAATTTTATTTTAAATAAAGATAGTTTAGATAAATTCAAAGCGATGGTTAACACTAAAAAAGTAGAAGCCGCCGCAGCAAAAAACGAATTGAGTTTAAATTTAAACAAAATAATCCTGTCGAAAATTACCGTTCTCTATGATGATCAAGAAACTAAATTGAAAACGGCTCTAGATTTAGGTGATTTAAAAATAGCTTTTAATGATTTGGATTTAAAGAAACAAACAATTGATTTAGACTATTTTGAATGTTACAATCTGAAAGGGGATTTAGTTTTAGGTAAAAAAGAGGAAAAACCAAGTTCGCAAGCTGATACAAAGGTAACTGCTTCAAATGGATGGAAAGTAACGTTACAAACATTAGACCTAAAAAACAGTGCCTTCAAGTTTGATGATATGCAATCTAAACCAGTTGCAAAAGGAATGGATTATAAACATTTAGATTTAACGAACCTAAATGCTAAAGCATCAAAAATTCACTATAGCACGGATACAATTTCAGGAAATATACAATCATTAACTATAAATGATAAAAGTGGCTTAGCAATACAGCGTTTAGAAACTAATTTCTTTTATGGTCTAAAACAAGCCTATCTTGAAGGTTTGTATTTAAAAACCCCACAAACGTTATTAAAAAATAAAATAAAAATAAAATATGCTTCGATAGAAAGTCTTTCAAAAAAAATGGGAGAAACTACTATTGATGCGCATTTAGATGAGTCCAAAATAGGGTTCAAGGACATTTTACTTTTTGCTCCAGATCTTCAAAAAAACAACCCTTTTCTATC
>NZ_JBAWDL010000288.1:0-3854 GCF_049590715.1 Flavobacterium sp. | reverse complement strand
CAAAAAAAGCTTCTCCTTCTTCCAACCAGATTTCTCTTTTTTCTTTGTTGAAATCTTTGGAGGCGATGGCAATTTTAGTATCGCTATTCAAATAGACAACAGAGCCATCAGGCAAATTCATTTTTTTACGTTCCCCAGCTCCTGATTGAAAATAATCCATCACAATTTCTTTGGATTCGGTAGTAATAGGAGTATTTGTTGTATTCGCCAAATAAAAACTAGTTCCCAATGCTAGAAATACAATAGCTACAGCAGCATATTTGCGCCAAACAGTTGCAAAAGGAAATACTGTACGACTAGCCTTTGTTGAAATAAATCCTAATTCGGCAGCAATTCGCTCCCAGATGATTTCAGTTTCTTTATCTTTAGTTAAAAATCGAATGTCGGGTTTACTGTCCTGTTCAGGATTCCAGTTTTCTACAATTTGTTTTTCCTTTTCGGTAGCTTGATTTTCATAATAACGACGGAAGAGTTCATTAAGCCAAACAAGTGCTCTCCATTCTTCTTTGTTGATTTTTTTGTTTTCCATTGATCAGTTTATACTATTGTATGAATGTCCTTTATCTATATATCGTAATGAGGTCATTTTTTTTTCCCTTCAAATACGTTACTAAATCATTAACAAACTTCCATGTATTTATAAATAGCATTTAATCAGTGATTTATCTATCCTTATTTCGGTTTTATTTTTTTATAAAAACTATTATTTTAAAATACTATATAACATTTTGTTAACATTCAAAAAATAAAGTACTTAGTAAGACGTATTAACTTTGCCCATTTAAAAGACAAATAGAGATGACTATTTCTGATAAAGATTTGTTAGAAGCGATATACAGCCAAAAAGATGAAGCTGCTTTTAAAGTTTTTTATGATCGTTACGCCAAGTTGTTGCACAATTGGGCCAACAAGCGAACAGGAAATAAAGAAGTAACCAACGATGTGGTTCAAAATTTTTGGATTATTTTTTGGTCTACTCCTTATGCGATTAAAGTAGATGAAAATGGGGAAGCAAGAAAGTATCTAATACATTACTTTTCCTATCGAATGTTTGATTATTTGAGATCAGCAGCAGCCAAAGTTATTGGCGATGAGCAGCTTTTTGATGGAGTAAAAAGTTTAGCCAATTACTCACATGTATTTGAAGAATTAGAAGTCAATGAAATACTGACTTTCATAGATGAAATAGTACTCAATTTACCAGAAACTAACCGAGAAATTTTTCAGTTTGTGTGGGAAAGCAAACATTCCGTTAAGGAAGCAGCAACACATTTTAATGTGAGTGAAAAAGTTATCCGCACTAAATATAATAAAGTCCTTACTGCGGTACAATCTAAAGTTCAACTCCTTTTATCCGAAGAAACAACGATCAGCGATCCAAAAACTATTTTGAAATTGGTGGTTTTATTAAATTTATTGGAGAAGTAAGATTTTTAAAGTGGCATATTAGGATCGTTTGAAAATTGCAGAGTTTAAGTTCAATAAAAAAATCTCTTCTCTATTCTCCTTATGACTTTCGAATTATTTACTTATTTCCTTTTGTGGAACTAAAAATCAGCAATAAAAAGCTAATTACTAAAAGAACAGCTAGAATCAAAAAAAAAGTTTTCATGTAAAATAATTATATAAAAAATTCCGTGTTGTTTATTTGATTTATTTTTGTTGACGGATTTCTGCTTTCATTTTTCGAATGTATGGAAACATTCTTTTTTGAAGGGAATTATGGAGGGATTTATAATTTCTGATACAAATTTCTAATTGATCAACTAAATGGTAATAATGGTCGTGAGCCGCTTTGAAATCAGTTATATCTTTTCGAATTTGCTCATTCATCTCATCAGGAATACTTTCTTGAGTAACAAGAAAAAATTCTTCATATTGATGTATTGCTTTTTCCATTTTATAGTGTGTTCTTCGTTCTAGTCCTTGCATTTTTGTATTTAATCTCGTAAAATTTTATAACTTTATAAAAATTGATTTATACAGTAATTAATAGAAATCAATTTGGGTTTTGTTGGTGTTAATTTTTATTACTTGTAATTTAAGAGTCCATAATTTTTAAGGAGTAATTTGAAATAGTGGGTCTTGCTCTGATTTTATAGTTTTTTTCAATACTCTAATTGTTTGTACTCTACTTGTACGACCACTTGAAGTTATCGTACTCAAAGCTTCTTTTAGTAATACTTCATTTGGATCTCCTAGTGGCAAAACTGGAAGTTGTTGTAATTCACTAACCTCGATTGTGGGAATGATTCCAGCATTATAACCACCCTCATTATTGGCATTAAATAATTTATAAATAGAAGGATACAATACCCAGCCTTGTTCAGTGGGATTTCTATCATCTTGGATAGGAAATCCAGCGACATCTTTTCCAACTGTTTTTTCCCCTATACAAATCACCTCCATATAAGGTTTTAAGTTATTGATTATAATTTCTGAGGCCGATGCTGTGTGATTTCCACATAATATATAGACTTTTTGAACGGAAGGATGGGAATTTCTAAGTGATTCATAACTTAATTTTGTTTCATTCATTTCTAATGCCTGTTTAAAGGATTGGTTTATAGTACCACCATTTTTATTGCCTTTAAAAGTGATAAAGGGATCATTTGCCTGAATCGTAGGGGCTACTAAAATGCTTAATGCAGTAGCTGAGGCAATATCTCCACCGCCGTTATACCGTAAATCCAATACTAATTGTGTAATGGATTGATTCTTAAATTCTGTGAAGGCTTGCAATAACGATGGAGCCAAACCTACATCAAAATGAGGGATTGCGAGATAGCCTACCTTATTGTTGTTTTGTGAAATAACCTTTTTGAATAACGGTTGCAAAAGCGTAATCCCACGGGAAATACTGAGAGAAATGGGAGTAGAAAAATCGGTACCATTATATTCTACTAGTTGCAAGTGTAACTGATTTGCTGATGAAATTTCTTGGTACAATCCATCATAGTTAGATTGATTAAGTGCAGTACCATTCATACTGGTAATTAACATTCCCCTTTTTAATATACTGCGACTTGCTGGTGAATCCGCAAGAACATAGAGTACAACGCCATATACCTTCCCTCCATGCTCAATAAAAGCAACATCAAAACCGAAATTTCCTCTCACACTTTGCGGAAAAGTTTCTGCTTTAGAAAGATGTAAAGTATACGAAAAACGATCAGTGGGTTGTAATAATTTGCTAAAATATTCTTTCGGATCAATAGATAAATCCCCTTCATTGGGCATAGTTTCGTTCCAATAATAATACCTTTTCATTTGCTGATACATCCATTGGTTCACATTCTCATTTGTGCCTTGTTCATAGACCATAACAGGGGAATCATGCGAACACGAAATAAATAATAGAACGAGTGACAAATAACAGACTTGGAAAGCAAACGATTTTTTATGCATATATTCTATTTTTTTTTCTTCTTTGGTGGAGCATTAATGTAATCCTATGTATTTAGTTCTCTAGCTGATATTTTTAATTTAATACGTAAAATAATCTACTAAATTAATGGTTCCCTCTACGTTTTTGAAACTTCCATCCGTATTGGCTTTTTCATCCAGTACGATAAGTCTTGTTTTGTTGTTCTGCACTGATAATTGAACAATTACGGATTGTCCAGTACGATACGATTCTGTGGTGCCGTGTTTTACTAATTCCACATTAATAATTGGTGGCGGTGCATAATTAAATTCCACGTATGTACTAAACGCTTCTTTTGTAATATTCTCCGCTTTTCCTAAGACCACACCATTTAAACTCTTGATGATAGCATCTAAAGTACCTTCATACCCACTTTTAGAAAACCGATTCATTGTGGGGAAAATAAATTTATAACCTGTTTTTCCTG
>NZ_JBAWDL010000287.1:0-10121 GCF_049590715.1 Flavobacterium sp. | reverse complement strand
ATTTGTGTTCGATAATGAAATATTTCGTTCTCAAAAGGAGCAAAAAACTTTCGTGCTTCCGCTTCTTGTTTTTTCTGGTATTTGTGCTCCTTAATCATTTTGACCACCGACTTATCGCCGTTGTTTTCGCTCAAACTATGTGTAAATCCTTCTGGTAGCGAGTCGTAGATACTATCACGTGATAATGCTAAGGTTACATATTCTTGGTTCCCATAGTCATCTAAATGCACAGTTGCAGCAAGCACATCACTCCTGTACGCTCTTGAAAACTGTCCAACATTTGAAATCGCAATTTCATCATGATGTATGGCGTAATTCTCAATAAGTTCATTTGCAATTACCTCGGCTCTGATGTCGTAAGGAATGGCCTCTATTTCTTCAACAACAGTAGTAAGATCTCTGTTATTTCTTCTTTGTGTCTTCATTAATTCTTCCTGATCCTATGTATCGTAGCTGAAAATATTCATCATTAAAATTATAAATTGCCAAACCCTTGTTAGTACAAGCAAGAATTCGATCGTTATGCAAATACAAACCTACATCAGAAATTGGTTGGTCTTTGTTGTATCTAAAAAACACCAGATCTCCTTCTTGAAGAAAGCTACGACCCGTAAAAATTTGAATTTCTTTTGATTTCCACATTCCTGCAGGATCCTTGGGAAGGACTACTTTATAAACATCACTATATAACGATTGAATGAAATACGTACAATCAATTCCTTTTTTCGAAAAACTTTTTTCCTTATAAGGGGTATTTATCCAAGGATCGATGTAGGAATACAAATTGTAATTTGTAATTTTATTAGGAGTAACTCCAAAGATGATAGAATACTTTTCTTTTAACAACAAGATATCGTCGCTTAAGTTCTCAGAATTATCATTTATAATGGTTTTATTCTTCATTCCTGTCTCTATCATATCATTTTCTTTTTGCAATAACGCTAAAGAATAATCATATTTATAAGGGACTTCAGACAAGTATTTTTTACTTCCACAACTAGTTGTCAAAATCGTCACAACCACTAACAAAACAAGGTTTTTCATAAGTTTTTAAGTATTAAAAAGGAACCTAAAAAAAACCAACTTGACATAAGAATATTCATCATTATTATCTCTATTTTTACTCTGAAAATTGATTCGCTCAGTATTCTATTACAAACATACTGAATAAATAGATTCAAATTGTTAAAAAAGTTGAAAATTTAATTATACATTTACATTTATATTTGAGACTATATACTTACATCTTCGAGTGAAAAACAATTCTTAAAAAACGACAACTATTATTACAAATGAAAACTAAAAACATTGACTTTAAAGTAATTTTCTTATTCGCCACCTTTTTCTTAATCGGAATCATTTGGATCATTATACAACTGTTTAATTCTGTAGAATGCGAAAATGCCAAATACTACGTTTTTGCGGATAATTTTCAAAATCAAGAATCGATTGAGTTCTATGATAAAACCCCAAATGCAAAATCATGGGAGTGGGATTTTGGAGATGGATCAATTCCAGATTCTAGACGACATACGTTTCATGTTTATAAAAAACCTGGCGACTATTATGTGACTTTAACCTTAAATGGTAGTTGTGTTAACTCAAAAAGAATTACGATAAAAAACAAAATAGTCTCGATAGACGAAAGCAGTTCACAAATTATTACTCCAAAAATAATTACCGCGGGACAACCCACCTATATAAGAGCGGAAAGTGACGTTGCCAAAACTTGGGAATGGACATTTGGAGAAAATAGAGGTATTGATGAAACTGTAGCTGATCCTGTTTACACTTTTGAAACAGCAGGAGAAAAAACAATCACACTTATTATAAACGGTGATTTTAGTAACATTATCAAAAAAGTCGTTTACGTACACCCTAAAATAATTAAAAAAACAAACCCACTAGATGTAGCAACCTATGTATATGAAAAGAAGGATGCTGCTTTTTATTTGCCTAGAGGCACTGTTAAAAAAGACCCACTAGAAGAAATGCTTCAATATGTACCAGTTGCACCTAAAAGTAAAGTAAAAAAAGACAGCATAATTGCGGTTAAAAAAGCTCCAAAAATATCTGAAGATCAGTTCGAAATATTGCTAAACAAAGTAGCCGAGGGAAGTAAAGTAAAAGACGATTTTGCAGAATATTTGTGTGATGATTTCGAAATACCTGTCGTTAAAAATGATACCGATTTGCTAACATTCGCACAGCTTTGTGCCCAATTGAAAGGTCAAAAAATAAAAATAGAATCCATACGTCTTAACAAAGACAAACAAAATAATTGTATAAAAGGACTGAGTATTAGCTACAAAGTAAAGAAATACTTAATCTGGGTAAAAAATTAAGATCGTCATGGTATCAGAAAAATATACTTTCAGTTTAGAACTAGCTCGCGCACTAGAGATTGCGAGAAAAATTGCAAAAGAAAATGCTAATAAATATTATACTGCAGCACATTTATTAAAAGCGATATTAAATAGAGATTTATCCTTACTCAAGCAATTAGAGAAAATGGGCAAAGATGTTTATTATCTTGACGAATGGGCAGAAGTACGCATCGAAGACGAACCTAAAACCACCACTTTTTTTGAAGTGGAACCTAGCGAAATCATTGATCAAATCATTAAAGAGGCCGAAGCGGTAAGCATGCTTCTTAATGAAGGCGAAATTAGTCTATATGCACTAATAATCGCCATCAGTTCGCCTGGCGTGGGTTTCAACTTCGATCAAATGAAGACCTATCCTATCTCTAGAGCAGAATTACTAAGCGATATCAAGCCTGAAAACAGTAGCACTGATCAAGTTGTGACCCCAGTAAAGAAAGGTTTTTTGAGTAAATACTGCAGTCATAAAAACACTGAAAAACAGACAAATACTATCCTCGCGATTGGTCGCGAAAAAGAGTTAAACGAAATTAAAGAAATTCTTTGTCGTTTTTCTAAGCCTAATGTATTGGTTCTTGGTGATCGAGGAATTGGTAAATCGATCCTAATCAAAACCATAATCGAACATGTAAAAGCCAATCAAGTTCCAGATCTATTATCGAATGTGCAGTTGTTTGAGTTGGATTTATCCTCTTTGATAGCAGGTGCCTCGTATAAAGGAGAAATTGAGGACCGATTGAAAAACTGTATTCAAGAACTTAAACAATTTCCGAAAGCGATTTTGATTATTGAAGAAATCCATACTTTACTAGACAAAAATGGCGGAGACTCTGGAGTATCGAATGTTTTGAAAGCCGAATTGAGTAAAGGATTAAATATTATCGCTACCTCTACAATCGAAGAGTACACCAAAAGAATAGAAAAGGAACAAGGATTGTCAGGCATGTTTGAAGTACTAAAACTTCAGGAGTCCGACGACGATACCGTTTTTAGAATGATTCGTGAATCCATAAAAAGCTATCAAGAACATCATAAAATACAAATTGACGACGAAACCATTGTAGAATCTATTCGCCTATCCAAAAGATATCTAAAAGAAAAAAGCTTACCCGAATCTGCTATTAATTTGATCGATCACACAATGTCTGTTTTGAAAACTTCGGGAGAGACTTTTTTAAAAGATCAAGCAGCAATCACTGCCAAACTTGGCCTGCTAAAGGAAAATGAGAACGACTTATCTGAAAAACAATTGTTTCAAGAATGCAGTTGGTTTTTGAAGGATTTGACAAACAAAGCTTCTTTTTTAATGATCGATGAGGAGAAAGTAGCTGACGAGGCTTTTGCCGATAGCGATGCGTACTTTAATCATATCGAATTGCTTATTGCTCAAATTGAAAAACGAGCACTAGCAAAACGAGAACATATCGAAGCATTTGATTTATCATTGATCATTGCTCAAAAAACAGGAATTCCTGCTGGTAAACTAAAAGAAGAAGAAAAACAAAAACTAAACGCTATTGAAGAAGTATTAGCCAAACGTGTAATTGGACAAGACCACTGTATTGAAACGGTAGCCGAATCTATCTTGGAGTCGCGTTCTGGATTGAGTAAAGCTGGACAACCGATCGCTTCTTTCTTTTTCTTGGGACCAACTGGAACTGGAAAAACAGAATTAGCAAAAAGTTTGGCCGAATTTTTATTTCAGGATGAAAATGCCATCATTCGATTTGACATGTCGGAGTTCAAAGAAGAACATTCAGCCGCCTTATTGTATGGTGCACCTCCGGGTTATGTTGGTTACGAAGAAGGAGGTTTATTGGTAAATAAAATTCGCCAAAAACCGTATTCAATAGTACTTTTTGATGAAATTGAAAAAGCGCACTCCTCTGTATATGACGTGTTTTTGCAAATTATGGACGAAGGAAAATTACATGACCGATTAGGGAAAGAAGGTGATTTCTCAAACGCCATTATTCTTTTTACTTCGAATATTGGAGCAGATCATATCGTTGACACTTTTAACGCCAACCAGATTCCGACTTCTACATCGTTAATGGAAATCATGGCCAATTATTTCCGTCCTGAATTTTTGGGCCGTCTGACTGAAATCATACCATTTGCCCCGATAAGTAAGAACAATGCTTTAAAAATATTTGAAGTACATCTTAAAAAAGAATTCTTAGACTTACTAAAGACAAACAAAATTACGGTTAACATCCCGATGGAAACCAAAGTTTTCCTTGCTGAGAGTGGCTATAATGCAAAGTATGGAGCAAGACCCATCAAAAGCATTATTCGAAGCCATTTGCGACGCCCATTAGCAAAAAAAATAGTATCTGGCGAAGTAAAAGAAGGAGACACAATAGAGGTGCTATTGGAAAATGGCGAAATTCTGTGGGTTAAGCAACTGGAAACAACCACACAACTTAATTAAACCACTTTACACTAAACACTTAAAACAGCCTAAAGTCAAGAGTTTAGAGAAATTTATAATTATTTTTGATCATAATGAGCTCGATAGTGTATCGGGCTCATTTTTTATCCTAGTTTTTATAGGAGCAGAACGATTGGCAGTATCAAGAAAGTTGGTTTCCTGCCATCCGCTATATCTTGTGGCGGCATAAATGCCAGCCGCCACAAGGATACCGCTGCTGTCAGGGCTAAGTGGAAAGATTTAGTTTCTCAGGAATGTTTTCAAAAAATCTACCACCCACATACAACTATTCCTCATTACCCACAAAACCCACCTCTATGATGGTGAAAATTAACCTATATTTGGCGTTTATAAAATTATAAAATAATGGCTATATTAATATTCCTAATCATTGTCGGAATTCTTTTTTTGTTTTTAGAATTAAAGGGGTTAAAGAGTGAAGCGCAAGAAACAAAATCTTTAGTTAAAGACATCCGAATTGAAAATAGCAAACTCAAAAAAGACTTACTCCTACTAAAGAAAAAACTAGAAGAAGGTGTTGTACCTGCAACCGCAACTCCCGAAATTCAGGAAATCATCCTAACTCAGGAAAAAGAAATCCTTCTAGAGCCTATTCCAAAACCTTTTTCAAAAATTGAAGATAGCATACCGCCTATAATCACTCCCGTAACTCCTCCTCTTCCTGAGGCCCCTGAACCTGTAGTTAAGCATAAAATCACTTCAGAACCGCTGGTTGAAATTGAAAAAACAATTCCACTTGAAGAACCAGTAATAGAATATGTTGAAATTCCAAAGGAGGAATCTGCTTTTTCTAAATTCATAAAAAAAGCCGAAAAACAATTTGCTGACAATTGGACTGGAATTCTAGGAACCTTTATTATGGTGTTAGGTATTGGCTACCTGAGTATTTATACTGCTATGAAAGTAGCGCCATTGTACCGAATTTTGACTTTATGGTTCTATGCTGGTTTACTTTTCGGTTCGTACTATTTTTTGCAACACAAAGAAAAATGGAATAAAACAGGATTGTGGCTCCGTAGTGGTGGTGCGAGTTTGTTTTTATTTGGCTGTTTTGGAGCATCCCAAATCCAAGCTTTAACATTTATAACAAATCAAACCTTCGGTTATGCTTTATTAGGATTAGGAATTGGGCTCAATTTATACATAGGATACATCATCAAGCAACAACGTTTTTTGTCTTTTCATGCCATATTAAGTCTTGTTATCCTATGTGTTATTCCAGAGAAAGCCTTGCTTGCAATCATCATTGCATCGCTAACAAGTACCGCAGCAATCCTTTTATCGTATAAAGAAAAATGGGAATACCATTTGATCCTTGTTATCGTATCATTTGTCATATTTGACATTTGGTTTAATGCTGCAGGAACAACACTTTCCGTTACTGAAAATAGGTTTGCAATATTGGCTATCACTACCGTTTTTGGGAGCTGTATGTTTATGCAATACCGTAGCATTTATGAAAATTCTACTTTTGAGAAATCCGCATTTATAACCCATTTGCTAAATTGGGTTTTGTTTGCCACGGGATTGATTCTGCATTCAACAGGAAGCCATTTCAAGACTTTTATTCTGATGGGAGCAGCAACCTTATGCTTCTTTATTGCTCTTAAAGCTCGTAAACGTAAAATATATTGGCTTTACCACCTTGACGGAATGGTATCCTTTATCCTATGCGCATTAAGTATCATCATGCTGAACGATTGGAATATCGAATTAAACATTATTTTGACTGCTTTATATACATTGGTGTTGGTTTGTTTATTGGTTTTACACCAACAAAAAGAAATTTTGCTACACAAAATATTCTTAGGGATCAACCATGTTTTTGTATTCTTAATCATTGTTATGTACTTACTGATTAATAATGACACCATTGAGATAAATAATAAAGTCAGCTTATTAGCAACTACAATTCTAACATCTTTGTTCGCATTTGCAGTACCTATTTTATCAGCAATGAAAAAAGAATACCAATCCGTTGATGCATTGTATGGTGAAAAAAGCTTAAGTCTAAATGGGCTTGCCTCTATTATAATATCCTTGTTTGTATTTTACAATTGGACAACTGTTTTTGTAGATTCATTTTATTATGTCGTACTAATTTTTGCGGTTATTTGGTGTTTTGCAAATCATAAATTCGATTCTAAAACCTTTCATATCGGACGATTGTTTTTCCTAGTTTTAGTAAGTTTTCTTGGAATCCTTCTTATCCTTAGTCAACCAAAATCTTATTTGGACTGGACATACTTTGCAGGTTTGGTTGCTATTATTAGCTATAATTGGATGACAAAACGTTTTTACAACAGTGAATCACTTATTCAATTGATTAGTATTGTGGCTGTAAATATTGCTTTAATGGCTTTTGTATACAAATACCTGCCTGATTTCCCTATGTTCCAAATTATTGCTCTGACGGGAATTGGTCTATTCAACCATGAGTTTTTATGGTTGCTTTTTCCAAAGAAAAAAATCACTAACAAAGCACAAAACACTTTATATCAAGCGTATTATCTGTTTTCTATTTTAGCTACCGTAATTTTATTAGTCAAAAGTTTCACGTTGACTACAACTCAAATTACAATTAGTTGCGCTGTTCTTTCCGTAATTGAGATTTATGTACTTTTTGCTAACAGATGGAGAAATAAAGCAGCAACTCTCAATGCAAGCTGGCAAGAATTTCGTTTGATAAATTCCGAATTATTGTTATTCAATATCTTATTATTTGGATTTGCCTGTTTAGACAATGCATACCTTTGTGTTTACTTTACCAGTTTTGGGTTGCTTACCTTTTTTGGTTACAAAAAATGGGGAGAATTCAAACGCTTTAATTATTATTCTTTTGGACTCATAATGTTATCAATAATAACAACGATTTATTTTGCTATAAATCCAGTATTAATCGGAAATAGCTACGTTCTTTATGGCTCACAACTCGTTTGTATAGCCCTATCATTAAGCTATGTTTATTTTCAATCCAAAGAAAAAACCACCGAAAGCGAATACATCAGCCTAAGTTTGCCTTATATTCAAAATACATGGATACTATTGTTGTTATTCATTCAAGTTGAAACTACTTATTTAACTAGTTTATTCATGATTTTGGCATTAGCAAATTATGGATTAATCAATACCTATAAAATCAAATCCAGTCTTTATTCCGTACCTGCGATTGCATTGATAGCCATTGTTGTTTCCTTGTTATACAGTATCACTCACAGTAATAATTTCACATTAATTGACTGGATTACACAACTAAGCGGTTTTGCGTTAGGAATTGCTGTGGTTTATTTATTAGCACCAAAAGAATCCAACAAAACTATAAAAGTTAGTTACCAAGTTGTTTTAAACGCATGGGTATCCATCTTGATGTTTAGCCAATTACAGCATCAATTCCTTCCTGTTTTCTGGGGATGTATGGCTATCATTAACTTGTTTTTATACCACAAAAAAGCCAACGTCGAGAAAAACATCAACCTGACTTATTTCTTGTTAGCTAACTTGCATTTGGGTTTTATTAGTTTCAATTATTACGAATCACAATTCTTGTATGTGTATTTCACTATTTTTGTGCTATTAGGAGTTTACATTTATCTAGCGTACAAATGGCTTGAAAATTTCAAACTAAAAAACAGTCTTTTGATTTTTCCTACAACGTTGAGTGTCGCTTGCTTTTTATACCTCACTTTTGACAAAGGAATCCTAACTTTCTTTTGGATTTTAGAATCACTAGGTTTATTAATATTAGGTATTTTATTAAAAGAAAAACATTTCAGGTATGTTTCCCTTTCGTTAGTTGCCATTTGTATTATCAGATTGATGTTTTTTGATTTGTCCAATGCAGATTTCTTAATTAGAGCCTTAGTTTTAGTTGGAGTGGGAATTGTTTTGATTGTCATGAATACGTTATTTAAAAAATATAAACATCGTTTTGATGATAACTTCTAAAAATGTTATAGCAACAGGCTGAACGAGAAATTCACAATTGAAATTCTCTTCTAGCACTTCACCGCATTAGGGATAGGAGCAATTGTATGCCCTCTTATTGTGTAGCGGAGCGAAGCAATAAAGCGAGTGCGGATAGCCCGACCCGCCATTTTTCTTGGCGGGGAATGCCCTAATTTATCTTCCATTTGAAAATAAAATAAAATTCCTTTGTGGTTTTTGTAACTTTTTAGGAAGTCTGTACGTATAACTACTGTACACATTTAAATTTGAGGAGACAAACACATGAGACAACTTAAAATTACCAAACAGGTTACTAATCGTGAAACCGCATCATTAGACAAATATTTACAAGAAATAGGTAAAGTTGATCTTATTACTGCTGACGAAGAAGTAGAATTAGCTCAGAAGATTAAAGCTGGAGACCAACGTGCTCTAGAAAAATTAACAAAAGCGAATTTACGTTTCGTGGTTTCGGTAGCTAAACAATACCAAAACCAAGGATTAACCCTTCCCGATTTGATTAATGAAGGAAACTTAGGTTTGATTAAAGCAGCACAACGTTTTGATGAAACTCGTGGTTTCAAATTTATCTCGTATGCTGTTTGGTGGATTCGTCAATCGATCCTACAAGCTTTGGCTGAACAATCACGTATCGTTCGTTTGCCATTAAACAAAATTGGTTCTATCAATAAAATCAACAAGATGTATGCCTTATTAGAGCAATCTAACGAGCGTCCGCCATCTGCTGAGGAAATTGCTAAGGAACTAGACATGACCGTAAATGATGTAAAAGAGTCTATGAAAAACTCTGGTCGTCACTTATCCATGGATGCCCCTCTTGTTGAAGGAGAAGATTCTAACCTTTATGATGTTTTACGTTCAGGTGAATCTCCAAATCCTGATAGAGAATTAATCCACGAATCATTGCGTACTGAAATTGAGCGTTCTCTTGAAACATTGACTCCACGTGAGGCGGATGTAGTTCGTTTGTATTTTGGCCTTGGTGACCAACACCCAATGACTCTAGAAGAAATTGGAGAAACTTTTGACTTAACCCGTGAACGTGTACGTCAGATTAAAGAAAAAGCAATCCGTAGATTAAAACATACTTCTAGAAGTAAAATTTTAAAAACGTATTTAGGATAACCCCTGAATCAGATCAATTTTATAGAAACGCTGACCATTATTTGGTTGGCGTTTTTTTTGTATAGAATGTTTTTGCATGTAGAGAGGCACTGCAGTGCCTCTCTACTGCACTCCCTCTCTACTAATAACATATTTCTACCACCACATCTATACAAAGGTCACAAATAAAAATTTTCGGGTTTGTATTAAAT
>NZ_JBAWDL010000286.1:0-1973 GCF_049590715.1 Flavobacterium sp. | reverse complement strand
GGGCTGGACCCACCCCATTGCCACGGCAGATAAAGTAGCCTACTTAAATGCCCTTTTAAAGGTGCGCTTTCCCATTCTCGACTGTGGGTCTTTTGTATCGCCGAAGGCCATTCCCCAGATGGCCGATACGACAGCGGTGCTGGAACAAATTGACTCTGCCGGCAATCCGGATGCAGGAGAAAACAACACAAAGCTCTTGGTGATTGTAGCCAACAACCGGGGCATCGACGCTGCCATTGCGGTAGCAAAAGTGCATTATTTAGGCTTCCCCCTTTCTCTTTCCGAGACTTTTCAGCAGCGCAATACCGGCAAAAGTATTGCCGAAGCAATGGAGACGGTACAGTACCTGCAGGAGCAGTGTGCAGCAGCCAACAAAGAGGCGGTGGTGTACCTCTCTATGGGCTTTGGCAATCCCTATGGCGATGATTACAGTCCGGCCATTGCGGCCCACTTCACCGCACAGCTGGTTGCGCTGGGCATCCGCACCATTGCCCTGGCCGATACTGTTGGCCTGGCCCTTCCGCCGGCAATACAAGCCCTTTTTGAAGAACTGATTCCCCGCTATCCTGAAGTTACTTTTTCGGCGCACCTGCACAGCACAAAAGAGGCAGCTGCCGCTAAAATGGATGCGGCCTGGGCAGGCGGCTGCCGTCGTTTTGAAGGGGCTATTGGGGGCATAGGCGGCTGCCCCATGGCCAACGATGAGCTGGTAGGCAACCTGGCTACCGAGCAGATTGTAGCCTGGGCGGCAGGCAGGGGTATTGATACCGGTATTGATACCACTGCTTTCCAAAATGCACAGCAGCAGGCCCGCCGCATTTTTATGTAGTTTTCTCTTCTTTTTTCTTCTCTCCTTTTTATATGTCGGTGCACTCCAAAATAAAGCGCGTTACCACCCATACCCTGCAGGCCATGAAGCGCGAGGGGGTGCCCATTTCAATGCTTACGGCCTATGACTTTTCAATGGCCAGCATTCTGGACGATGCCGGTATTGACGTGCTCCTGGTGGGCGACTCGGCCTCTAATGTAATGGCCGGCCACGAAACCACGCTGCCCATTACCCTCGACCAGATGATTTACCATGCCCAGAGTGTAGTGCGGGCAGCTTCGCGTTGCCTGATTGTAGTGGACCTGCCTTTTGGGTCTTACCAGGGCAACAGCCGCGAAGCCCTGGTATCGGCTATCCGCATTATGAAGGAATCGGGGGCACATGCCATTAAGCTGGAAGGCGGTGCCGAGGTAGTAGAAAGCATTCGTCGCATTGTGGGCGCCGGCGTGCCGGTGATGGGCCACCTGGGACTAACCCCCCAAAGCATTTACCAGTTTGGCACCTATACCGTTCGGGCCAAAGAAGAAGCCGAAGCGGATATACTAATTGAAAACGCAAAGCTGCTGGAAGCGGCCGGCTGCTTTTCTATTGTACTGGAAAAAATACCGGCGGCACTGGGCACACAGGTAAGCGGGCTGCTGAGCATTCCCATTATTGGCATTGGCGCCGGCGGGGGGGTAGACGGGCAGGTGCTGGTGATGCATGACCTACTGGGCATCACCAAAGATTTTTCGCCCCGCTTTTTGCGGCGTTATCTAAACCTGTACGAAGAAATAAAAGGCGGCGTGGAAAGCTATATTAAGGATGTGAAAAGCCGCGATTTCCCCAATGCAGAGGAGCAATACTAAGAGGAGATGCAATTTCCCATTCTCCTTTTTACGGCTCTTCTGATTGGGTATGTGGCATCTGCACAAAGTACCATCACTCCGGTTTCTCCGGCAGAACTCTTTAAGAAAATACAGCAGGCAAAGCGGCCGGCGGTGGTGCAGTTCTGGATTCCACAGTCCAACGAAGGAGCGCTATTCGAACCACAAAGGGATTAAGATTTCGGAGCGGCAGTTGAGGAAGTTGTGACGGGGACTGCGGAATACTTGTTTGCGCTTTTTTTACTAAAAAATTATTTAAAAGGGGGCGACACTAGTGT
>NZ_JBAWDL010000285.1:0-2108 GCF_049590715.1 Flavobacterium sp. | reverse complement strand
GTTCTTTCATGAATGATTTTTTCTGTGATAAAACCTTCTTGAATCGCTTTTTTCAATTGATCGTAGGTTGTACCACATTCCAAATTGGTTCCTGCTTTTAAAGAAACAGCTGCCGCTTCTGCCGCCGTTTTTACATATTTTAATTTGCCCGAAACACCACTAACAGCACCACAATCTGACGTTACATAACCATCGAATTTCCATTTATCTCTTAAGGTTTCTTTCAATAAAAAATCACTTGCACAAGCGGGCTTTCCGTACACGGCGTTGTATGCTGCCATTACTCCTTCTACTTTTGCCTCTTTGACCAACGATTCAAAAGCGGGTAAATAGGTTTCGTATAAATCTTGTTTTGAAGGTGCTGCATTGAATTCGTGTCGAATACTTTCTGGACCAGAATGCACAGCAAAATGTTTGGCACAGGCGGCAGTTTTCAAATATTTCGGATCGTTTCCTTGCAATCCTTTTACAAAAGCAACTCCAATTCGAGCCGTTAAAAACGGATCTTCACCATAGGTTTCTTGACCACGACCCCATCTTGGATCTCTAAAAATATTGATATTGGGCGTCCAAAAAGTCAATCCAGAGTATTTACTGTGATTGCCATTTTTTTGAGAAATACTATATTTAGCACGTGCTTCTGTCGAAATTGCTGATGCAACTCTTTCTGCCAATTGAGGATCAAAAGTAGCTCCCAACGCAATAGCTTGCGGAAAAATAGTTGCCTTTCCGTTTCTACCAATTCCGTGAAGTGCTTCGTTCCACCAATCATAATCGGGCACTTTCAAACGCGGAATTGCAGCTGCACCGTTTTTTAACTGGTTAATTTTTTCTTCGGTTGTCATTTGTGACACCAAAATTTCGGCTCTCTTCTCAATTGACAAATTGTTGTTTTGGAAAGAAAAATCTACTCTTTGAGCGAACGATGTAAGAGTTGCTAAAAAGAAAGCAGTCAATCCTTGGTAGATATATTTTTGGTTATAATTCATTGATTATTCTTATGTAATTATGCTTTATTCGTTTATCATTCGTCATATCAATGTCATTCATCAACTTGATCTATAGTATTCCAATGGCTTTGCGTTTGCGTAAGCGGTCCTAAATCTGTCGCATTTTTTAATTGGTAAAGATCATTTTCAGTTCCGTTTCCACCTGTATATTGGGCATTTACATGCAATTGAAAAACGAGAACGAATAGTCGAATTTTTTATTTATCTTTTTCATAAATGGTATTGTTACTATTAAATGATCCTCAACATACTGACTTACTTAACGGACTTTATTATTTGAAATTATTCAATGACAATCTCCAGATTAGAAAAATCTAATCTGAAGTCAATCCTGAATTATTTTTTCAACCAACCCTCTTTGGTTCCGTTCAAATAGGCAATAAACCAACCTGATCCCCATCCAGCGCACCACAACACATCTTTGTTGTATGGGTCTGGTTTTACATCGACCATTTTATCTGGTTGACCTAAACCTTTATTTATTTTGTCCCAAGATTTCCCGTTATTTTGAGAAAGGTAAATTCCTGGATTCAAGAACTCACTAGCTTTGGTTGGTCCTTGTCCTGCTGCATTTACAACAATTAAATCTGAATTTACTGGTGATGTTTCTACTTGCCATACAAAAGGAGCTTTAAAAATTTGTTTCCAAGACTTTCCGTTATTATCGCTACACCAAGCACCACCTTCTTCATAAGTTCCGCCTTTTCTTCCGGTAGCGATGTACATCTTCTTAGTGTTTCTATCGATAAAAACATTATTTACAGCTTTGATTTCAGATGGAAGATCCATTTTAGACCAACCACTTCCTTTATTGGTAGACTTATACAAACCACCTTTGTTATCGTTTGCTGCAGCATAAAACACTTCTGGATTTTCAGGACTCATAGCAAATCTATTAAGACTAAATCCTTCATGAAAACCAGTATTACTCAATTCCCAAGTATAGCCTCCGTCGAATGAACGGTAAAACCCGTAACCACCTTTGGTTAATTCTTGACCTTTACCACCACCTACTTCAGAAATTGCATTATAAATGCTACAGAAATACATATTTTGTGGATTAACTGGGTCAATCATTAAATTATATTGAGTTGCTAC
>NZ_JBAWDL010000284.1:0-2603 GCF_049590715.1 Flavobacterium sp. | reverse complement strand
TAACTCCTAACTTCCAACTCCTAACCTTTAACCTCTAACCTCTAACTTTGTTATACACCGCTTTCATATTTGGATTAATCAGTAGTTTTCATTGCGTTGGGATGTGTGGTCCTATAGCGATGATGCTTCCTGTAGATCGAAACAACCAAGCAAAGAAAATAATTCAAATTGTGACTTATCATCTGGGACGACTTACAGCCTATGGTAGTATAGGTTTATTGTTTGGATTGCTAGGACGAGGTCTTTATATTGCAGGATTACAACAAAAAATGTCCCTATTTATAGGTCTAGCGATGATTCTTGTAGTTCTAATTCCAGAAAAAAAACTGACTATCTACAATTTTTCAAAACCTATTTTCAAATTAATCACTAAGCTGAAATCTAAGTTAGGACAACAGTTCAAAAATAAAAGTTACAATTCCTTTTTTACAATAGGACTCCTCAACGGGTTCTTGCCTTGTGGCATGGTGTATATGGCTTTGTTTGGCGCTATTGCCATGCAATCTGCTACTTTTGGAGTATTGTATATGGTCTTGTTTGGGCTAGGAACCGTGCCTTTGATGAGTGCTGTAATCTTTATTCAATCTTTTATAACACTATCTGTTAGAAACAAAATCCAAAAAGCAATTCCGTATGTGGTCATATTGATTGCGGTATTGTTTATTCTGAGAGGACTGGGTTTAGGAATTCCGTATGTGTCGCCTTCAACTATGAGTTTGTTTGTACAAGTAAACGCTAATTGCCATTGAGATTTGAAGCTACAGGATTTTTTATTAGTTTATTTTGAAGAAATAAGTAGGGTTTAGCATATATATTTAAGTTTATCTTTCTTTTATAAATAACATTATACAATTATTCATCATTTTAAAGCTAATTACTCTTTTTACATTTTCAGTTAGGGTAAAATACATATACTAACAGGTAAATTTTACGAACTACGGACTGCTTTTTTTTTTCTAATTTGTAAGTTCAATAATGATTTATAGCCTTTGCATCAATAAAATCTTTATTTTTATTGAGAAAGAGGTGTTTAATATTTAATAAATGAAAAATAGAAATTTTTTTAGTTTGCTTTTGGTTAGCTTAGTATTTACAACTGTAAATGTGTCGGCACAGAAAAAGAAACAGCCTAATGTACTTTTTATAGCTGTAGATGATCTTCGTGCGGATTTAGGTTGTTATGGTTCAAATGTGGTAAAGTCACCTAATATTGATGCTTTGGCACAATCTGGAGTGCAATTTAATCGAGCGTATTGCCAAGAAGCTATTTGTGGTCCTTCGCGTGCGAGCTTGATGACTGGAGCACGTCCTGAAACAATTAATGTAATTGATTTGTTTCAGGATTTTAGATTGAATTGTCCGAGTATCAAAACCATTCCGCAACACTTTCGTGAAAACGGATATGAAACAGTTTTTACAGGTAAAGTTTTTCATGGAAAATATACTGATGATGCCTTGTCGTGGAGTCGAAAACCTATTCGTGTAAAAATGAGCGGTGAGTCAGAAGAAAAAACAGGAGGGTATGCCCTACCTGAAAATCAGTTGATGTATCTTAAAAATAAAATTGAGCTTGAAGAAAAGTATGGCGAAAAAATGATTCGTGAAAACTGGCTTGCTAAAGGACCTGATACAGAATGTGCGGATGTTCCGGATGATACTTATGAAGACGGTCAAAACACCAATAATGCTATTGCTACTTTAAAAGATTTGGTTAAAAAAGATGATAAACCATGGTTTTTAGCTTTAGGTTTCCACAAGCCTCATTTAGATTGGATTGCTCCAAAAAAATATTGGGATCTCTATGATGAAGCTACGATTCCTATTGCTACTCAAGTAAACCCTCCAAAAGACGGAGCTTCTATGGGATTATCAGAATCTATGGAAGTGCGTGTTGGTGCCGATATTCCTAAAACAGAACCTTTTTCACCTGAGTTGCAACGTAAATTGCGCCATGGATATTATGCTTGTATCAGCTATATTGATGCTCAGTTAGGAAAAATGGTGGAAGCCTTGAAAGAGTCTGGAGAATATGACAATACTATTATTGTTTTGTGGTCAGATCACGGTTTCAATCTTGGTGAAATGGGATATTGGGGTAAAGCAACCAATTATGAATTGGCTACTCGTGTTCCTTTTATTATTGTCGCTCCAGGAGTTACAGATAATGTAAAAGGACAAAAGTCAGATGCGTTGGTAGAAATGGTTGATATTTTTCCAACACTTTCCGACTTAGCAGGATTAAAACGTCCAGAACATTTAGAAGGTCATAGTATTGTCCCTGTTTTGAAAAATCCAGCCATCAAATGGCAAGAGGCTGCTTTCAGTTTATTCCCTAATCCAGCTATGCGTGAGTGGGCGGCAAGACCTTTTACACCACCGTTTCGTAATTCTTTCTTTGGTCCACTAATCAAAAAAATAGAGACTAAAATTGAAAAACAAATGGGCGATAAATGGAACCGTCAAGTATTTGAAGATTTTGTAATGGGCTATGCCATGCGTACAGAACGTTACCGTATGGTCGTATGGAAAGACAGACGTTTTCCTAAAAACGAACCGCTTTTTGTAGAATTATTTGACCATGATAAAGATCCTCAGGAATCAGT
>NZ_JBAWDL010000283.1:0-4381 GCF_049590715.1 Flavobacterium sp. | reverse complement strand
TTGATCAATGTTCTTGAGTCACGAGCAACGCGACCTTCCAAACCTGTACCAACGATTGGTGCTTCAGGACGTAACAATGGTACGGCCTGACGTTGCATGTTCGATCCCATCAAAGCCCTGTTCGCATCATCATGTTCTAAGAACGGAATTAACGAAGCAGCAATTGAAGTAATCTGGTTAGGTGCAACGTCCATCAAGTCTAATTTCTCAGGCTCAATAATCGGGAAGTCACCCTCATAACGTGCTTTAACACGTGGTGTTGTAAATACCCCTTTATCATCATATTCCGCATTAGCCTGGGCGATGGTTTTACCATCTTCATCTTCAGCAGATAAATAAATAACATCTGAATCTACAACTACTTTACCTTCTTCAACACGTTTGTATGGTGTTTCAATGAAACCTAAATTATTGATTTTTGCATGCACACAAAGTGATGAAATTAAACCAATGTTTGGTCCCTCAGGAGTTTCAATAGTACATAAACGACCGTAGTGAGTATAGTGAACGTCACGTACCTCGAAACCAGCACGCTCACGTGATAAACCACCTGGGCCTAATGCTGATAAACGGCGTTTGTGTGTAATCTCTGCCAATGGATTCGTTTGATCCATGAACTGAGATAACTGATTTGTACCAAAGAAAGAGTTGATTACTGATGATAACGTACGAGCGTTAATCAAATCAGTTGGTGTAAACACCTCGTTATCGCGAATGTTCATACGCTCACGGATTGTTCTAGCCATACGAGCTAAACCAACGCCGAATTGTGCATATAACTGCTCACCTACCGTACGTACACGACGGTTTGATAAGTGGTCAATATCATCCACCTCTTCTTTAGAGTTGATCAATTTAATCAGGTATTTAACGATTGCAATAATATCCGCTTTTGTTAAAACCTTTACATCATCAGGTGTATTCATTTTCAACTTACGGTTGATGCGGTAACGACCAACATCTCCTAAATCGTAACGTTTATCCGAGAAGAATAAACGATCAATGATACCACGAGCAGTTTCCTCATCAGGTGGTTCTGCATTACGCAATGCACGATAGATGTTTTCAACAGCCTCTTTTTCTGAGTTTGATGTATCTTTTTGTAATGTATTATAAATAATGGTATAATCTGCCTGGCTAGCACCATCTTCCTTAGAAAGGATAATAGTTTTAACACCTGCTTCGATAACCATATCAATGTGTTCGTCTTCTAAAACGGTTTCTCTTTCAAGAATCACTTCATTACGGTCGATAGAAACTACCTCACCTGTATCTTCATCTACAAAATCTTCAACCCATTTCTTTAAAACTCTTGCTGCAAGTTTGCGACCGATATATTTCTTTAAACCTGATTTACTAACTTTTACTTCGTCAGCAAGATCAAAAAGTTCTAAGATATCTTTATCAGAATCGTAACCGATAGCACGCAATAAAGTGGTAACCGGGAATTTTTTCTTACGATCGATATACGCATACATTACGTTATTAACGTCTGTAGCAAACTCGATCCATGAACCTTTGAAAGGAATAACACGAGCAGAATACAATTTGGTTCCGTTTGTGTGACGGCTCTGGCCGAAGAACACACCTGGAGAACGGTGTAATTGCGAAACGATAACACGTTCTGCACCGTTGATAACAAATGTACCTTTTGGTGTCATATACGGGATAGTACCTAAATACACATCCTGAATAATGGTTTCAAAATCTTCATGTTCAACATCGTTACAAGAAAGCTTAAGCTTTGCTTTTAATGGAACATTGTAGGTTAATCCACGCTCAATACACTCGTGTATATCGTAACGTGGCGGATCAACAAAATAATCAAGAAACTCTAATACGAAGATATTTCTTGAATCTGTTATTGGAAAGTTTTCAGCAAACACTTTAAACAAACCTTCGCTAGAGCGATCGTCTGATGTGGTATCTATCTGGAAAAATTCTCTGAATGATTGCAATTGCACATCCAGAAAATCCGGATAGTCTATAATGTGCTTACTAGTTGCAAAATTTACTCTTTGTTCGACTGTCTTTGCCAATGGACTAAAAGATTTTAGTTTAAGAATAAACTATTTGTTTGGTTCGGGTTTGAAACATTCTCATTAACCAAGCAAAATGAGATGTTTATAAACAGGTAAAGACACCGACATTTTCAGTCGGTGTCTAATACATTTTTAGCTTAGCTAAATTAAGTGATTACTTAATTTCAACTACTGCTCCAGCTTCTTCTAATTGTTTTTTAAGAGCTTCTGCTTCGTCTTTAGCAACACCAGCTTTTAATTCTTTTGGTGCACCGTCAACTAAGTCTTTAGCTTCTTTCAAACCTAAACCAGTTAAGTCTTTAACAAGTTTTACAACTGCTAATTTCTGACCACCAGCTTCTTTTAAGATTACATCAAAAGATGTTTTTTCTGCAGCAGCAGCAGGTGCATCACCACCAGCAGGAGCAGCAACTACAGCAGCAGCTGCAGGCTCGATACCATACTCATCTTTTAAGATTTGAGCTAATTCATTAACTTCTTTTACTGTTAAGTTTACTAATTGCTCAGCAAACGCTTTTAAATCTGCCATTTTATTAAGATTTTAAAATTTACGTGTGTAATAATTTTGTTTAATTTGCGAACTTAAGGTGTTCGTTAACCTTCTCTCTCTTGTAGAGTTTTAACAATTCCTGCAATTTTGCCTCCGCTTGATTTAAGCGCAGATACAACATTTTTCGCTGGTGATTGTAATAATCCAATGATATCGCCAATAAGCTCTTCTCTCGATTTTAAGCTTACTAAGTTATTCAATTGATCATCACCAACGTATACTGATGAATCTATATATGCTGCTTTAAGCACTGGTTTATCAGAAGTTTTTCTCAAAGTTTTAATCAACTTAGCCGGAGCGTTAGCTGTTTTTGAGAATAATAATGATGAAGAACCTTTAAGGGCTTCGTATATCTCAGAAGCATCACCATCTAAACCTTCAATCGCTTTGCGAATTAAAGAGTTTTTAGCAACCTTCATTACGATATCACCTTCGAAACATTTGCGGCGGATGTTATTGATCTGCTCAACAGAAAGGCTAGATGTATCAGCAATATAAAAATTGCCAAACTCTTGCATTTGTCCTTGTAGTTCTAGAACTACTTCGTTTTTTTCTTCTCTGTTCATGATTAGATCCCCGCTACTGATTTAGTTTCAATTGCAATCCCAGGACTCATTGTAGAAGACACGTGAATGCTTTTAAAATAAGTTCCTTTTGCAGCAGAAGGTTTTAATTTAGAAATAACCTGAATAATTTCAAGTGCATTCTCATAAATTTTATCTGCTGGGAATGATACTTTTCCTATCGAGGCGTGTATGATACCCGTTTTGTCTACTTTAAAATCAATCTTACCTGCTTTAACCTCAGTTACAGCTTTACCAACTTCGTTAGTTACTGTACCTGATTTTGGGTTAGGCATTAAGTTCCTTGGACCTAAAACACGGCCCAATTTACCTACCTTAGCCATACAAGCTGGTGTAGTGATAATAATGTCTACATCGGTCCAACCACCTTCAATTTTAGCTACATACTCGTCTAAACCTACGAAGTCTGCGCCAGCCGCTCTTGCTTCTTCTTCCTTATCAGGAGTTACTAAAGCTAAAACACGTACAGTTTTACCTGTTCCGTGTGGTAAAGTAGCAATACCACGTACCATTTGATTGGCTTTACGCGGATCTACTCCTAAAGATACATCAATATCAACTGAAGCATCGAATTTAGTAGTAGTGATTTCTTTTACCAAAGCAGCCGCATCCTTTAAGGTATAAGCTTTACCAGCTTCTATCTTAGCATGTGCCTTTTTTTGATTTTTAGTTAATTTCGCCACTGTTGTAAACTGTTTTTTAATTAATTGTTCCAGGGTGCGTCACCAGAAACGGTGATTCCCATACTGCGTGCTGTTCCAGCAACCATACTCATTGCAGATTCGATTGTAAATGCATTTAAATCAGGCATTTTATCTTCTGCAATAACTTTAATCTGGTCCCAGGTCACCGACCCAACTTTCTTACGGTTAGGCTCAGCAGAACCACTCTGTAATTTAGTAGCATCTTTTAATTGGATAGCTACTGGAGGGGTTTTGATGATGAATTCGAATGACTTATCAGCATAAACAGTAATTACAACCGGCAATACTTTACCTGCTTTATCTTGGGTACGAGCGTTGTACTGTTTGCAAAACTCCATAATGTTCACCCCTTTAGCACCTAATGCAGGTCCTACTGGTGGCGATGGATTTGCCGCTCCGCCTTTGATCTGTAATTTGATCATTGCACTGACTTCTTTTGCCATTTTGTGTTTTTTGTTTATTTAAAACTCAATGTTAAATATTGGAAGCATGTAACATTTA
>NZ_JBAWDL010000282.1:0-2523 GCF_049590715.1 Flavobacterium sp. | reverse complement strand
TTAATGAAAACAGAAATTAAACACAAGTGGTTTTATAACCAATCTCCCGAAGAAATTTGGGAATACCTTACAAAAGCAGAGTTAATAGAAAAATGGTTGATGCCCAATGATTTTAAGCTAAAATTGGGATATGAATTTAAGTTTACTACGAATCCGATTCCAAGTTTAAATCTTGACGGAACCTTTTATTGCAAAGTTTTGGAAATTGTTCCTTTAAAAAAACTTGTTTATAGTTGGAAAGGTGGTTTGAGCAAAAACAAACCAACACTAGAAACCATTGTGGACTGGACTTTAGAAACTAAAGATCATGGAACTGAATTAACCCTTGTTCACAGCGGATTTAAAGAAGAGAATAACTCCATTCTTACTGCCATGTTTGATGGTTGGGACAAAAACATTCAAAAAATGTTTACGAATTTAACCCCGCACTAATATGTCAATACCCACCCTTGATGCCTTTCAGGTAATTGCAGACCCAAGCCGTAGGCAAATATTGGGGATGCTTACCAAAAACACCTATAATATAAATGCTTTAGCAGAAAATTTTGAAATGAGCAGACCTGCGATTTCGAAACATATTAAAATATTGCAGATGGCAGGTTTTATAACAATTCAAGAAATAGGCAGGGAAAGACATTGTATTTTAAATCAGGAAGGATTTAATGAGTTAAAAGCTTGGATTAACCATTTTGATGAATTTTGGAATAGTAAACTTAAAAATTTGGAAACTGTTTTAAAGAATAAAAAGAACTAAAACACCTTAAAAATGCAAAACGAAATCTTATCACAATTACTTGAACAAAACCGAAAAGACTGTTCTCATTTCTGTAAAAATATAAACACTGAGAACTCAGCTTATCGCTTATCAGAGCAAACAGCCTCTGTAGGATTTATTTATAGACATATTGGAGAAACGACAAATTTAATAGGACAATTCTTTGGCTACGAAACGGATGTAGAAGGAACAACCATAGGGAAAAAAGATACAGGAACTGAGTTTGACCTTGAAACGAGTAGAATGTATTTTGAAAATGGCTACAATACGCTTGAGAAACTAATTGCAAATACCTCAGACCAAAAATGGCTTGAAGAAATTGATACAACTTGGTTCGGAAAGATAGAAAGAATAAAACTATTATCGGTTCTACTTAATCATAATGCGCATCATTGCGGACAAATATCTTCTGCGATTGTAAAAGGTAAAAAGCAGTAGGGAAAAACGAAAGATAGAACTAGAATGTATACTAATCGACAACAGTCATTTAAAAAATCAATAATTAAGTGTCAATAAAACTAAGATATTATTTAAAGTCCCAATCAAAACTTACTGACAAAGAAATCGATAAAATAATTGATTGTTTTAAAATAACATCAGTTAAGGCGAATACGATTCTTCTTTCGGAAGGGCAAACCTGTAAAGAATTTTACTTTATACATTCAGGATGTGTTCGTACATTTTATATCACAAAACAAGGAAACGAAAAAACAAGGTATGTGGCATTTGAAAACTCTATGGTAAGTTCATTAGCGAGTTTCATTTCTAAACAGCCATCCTTTGAATTTATGGATACTCTGGAAGATTCGGTATTGTACTCAATAAAATATTCTGATTTTTTTCAACTTGTTTCTGAAATTCCTGAATGGGAAAAATTTTATCGAACACTATTGGAAACCGCGTATTTATATCAAAACAAGAAAATAGAAAATTTGGTGACTGTTTCGGCCAAAATTCGATACGACAAACTTATGAATGAGAATCCAATGTACGTTCAGCGCCTCTCAAATCGGATACTCGCATCATATCTCGATATTAGACAGGAGACGCTAAGCAGACTGAAATCGAAATAATGTTATTTGACCTATGTCAATGCGAAGAATTTGAAATATGCACAATTTTGTAGTTCACATTTAAATCAAAAATTATTATGTATGATCCGAATAACAAAATAGTAAAACTCTGTGCTGAAGGTATGGAACTCGAAGGCCAAGGAAGAAAGGACGAGGCTTCAAAACATTTTAACCAAGCCTGGAAAGAAGCTTCGAATGAATTTGAAAAGTTTACAGCTGCTCATTATGTAGCTCGACATCAAGATAGTGTAGAAAATAAATTGAAATGGGATGAAATAGCATTGGATATTGCTCTGCAAATTAATGATGGAACAGTGACGGGAGCTTATCCTTCTTTATATCTAAATATAGCCAAAGGCTACGAAGACCTAAACGATTTTGAGAAAGCAAAAGAAAACTATGAATTAGCTTCATCTTTCACACTTCATTTATCAGATGACGGGTACGGAAATATGATTAAAAGAGGAATTATGAGTGGTATTGAAAGAGTTAAAAATAACCCAAAGAATAGCTGAAAATAACAGAAGTGGAACAAAGAAGAAGTGTACTAACTATTGGAGCAGATGATCTAAACGCAATGAAAAATTTCTATGGAAACGTCTTGGGTTGGACAACAGTTGCAGAAAACAAAGACATTGCTTTTTTTAAACTTAATGGTTTTTTACTGAGTATTGG
>NZ_JBAWDL010000281.1:0-15850 GCF_049590715.1 Flavobacterium sp. | reverse complement strand
GTATAATTCTGATCAAATAGAGGCTTATTTTGTAAGTTTATTTCGTTTTTTCTTAATAACTGATTTTTATAGTCCATTTGAGGCAGGAAGAAATTATTTGACAAATATTGGAAGTTGGATTCCATTCATATTTGGTAAAATATTCATCGCCTTTGGTATTTATGAAATGATTCAATCTTTTAGAAAATTCAAAGCTTAAGTTTCAACACAATGAAAAGTAAAATTAAGAATAAAATCATTATTACAGACAAAGTAGTTATCGTTGAAACTATTGAGATTCCTACAGAACATCAACAGATTGTTTTAGACAGAATGACAAAAGCAAAAATTAATCCTGAAAGACTTTTAGATTGGAATGAAGTTTCTAAAAACTTATAATTTTTGATATAAAGTAAAAACCTGACGATATAATAATCGTCAGGTTTTTTTGTTTTTAAAATCAAATTCGCACTATCGTTCCCAGAAAAAAGGAGGGGCAATGCCTAAAGCTCTTAAATACACATAGCCTTGACCACGGTGATGAATTTCGTTGTCAATAAAATAAAGAATGTTTTGAATGATAGGAAACTCATATTGACCAAACAGGTTAAAAGTTTCGTTGAAGTCTTCAATGGTCAATTTTCCCCAGTTTTGGTTGATTTCTTCTGTGGCTTCATCCCATTTTTGCAGAAAATCGGCTTTTGTTTTTAGTTCGCCAATGTTTTCAGAGTAAGCTTGGTCATTGCGGTTGATAATGGCTTTTAAAGCAGGAGAACCAATGGATAATAATTCGGTGGTAAGTCCAGAGAAAGTTCTCATTCCGCCAATAGAAAATTCAAAAAAATCTTTTTCAGGAAAAAGTTCAATTACACGACGGGTTAAGTTGCGGTGTCCTTGCCAATGTTTCAATAAATCTTCGGGAGTAATCATTTGTGTTGCCAGTGTTTTCATAATTTTAAAGGTTTTTTATTTTTAATACTTCAAAAATAAGAGGCCATAATGACAACCGTTTGTCACTCCATTTTTTTATTTTTTTTGCAACCACTCAAACAATCGATGTGCATCTTCTTGTTTAAAAAGCTGTGTTCCCTCATTCATAGTGGCTGCCGATCCACAGGCCACCCCCCAACGAAGCACTTCTTTCAAGTTTTTATTTTGCGAAAGCGCCCAAACCATTCCACCTACCATACTATCCCCAGCACCTACAGTACTTTTTTTAGCAACATGGGGAGCGGGAACGTAGTCATAAGAATCTTTGGTTACCAATACCGCTCCTTGTGAACCAAGGGAAACAACTACTATCGCGGCTCCGCCATCAGCGATTATTTGTTTAGCTGCTTGGTTTACTTCTTCCAATTGTAGTCTTTCAACACCAACTAATTTTGCTAACTCTCCCACATTGGGTTTTATCAAATAAGCACCCGTTTTTAAAACTTTTTTCAGAGCTTCTCCCGAAGTATCAACGATTAATTTAGCTTTTTTGTCTTTAGCAATTTTGGCAATTTCTTCGTAAAAACCATCTGATAACCCTTCGTTCAAACTACCACTTACTACTATATACTGAGTAGCTAAATTTGAAATAACATTTAAAATGTTCTGAACTTCTTGTGATGAAATTACACCACCAGGGAATCCAAAACGGTATTGTGAATTAGTATTATCATCTACAGCAATAAAACTTTCTCTAGTCCAAGTTTCTACTTCAATACTCTTGAATGAAATAGCTTCTTTTTCGATCAGCTTTTCAAGCATTACACCTGTTGGTCCACCAGATGTAAAAACCGCCAATGAAGTACCTCCGAGTCTTGAAATGGCCTTAGACACATTGATCCCACCGCCACCTGCATCATATCTAGGCGCTTCACAACGTATTTTTTGCTCTGGAACTAGTCCTTTCAAATGAGTACTTTTGTCAATTGCAGGATTTACGGTCAGCGTAACTATGTCGTATGATTTCATTTTTTTTTATTTTTGAATTAAAGATGCAAAAAAACTTGTAGTAATCAATGTAAAACAATTCGTTTTTATGTTTTTTTAAAATTAGCCAAAACCTTTGCAACTTTGTACCTTTGCATCTTAAAAACTTTGCACCTTAAAAAATGATTGAAGATAAAACCCCACAACGTACAAGTATTGCTCAATTGGGCGAATTTGGATTGATAGACCATTTGACTAAAAATTTTAAAATCAATCAACCCTCTACTTTAAAAGGAATTGGGGATGATGCCGCAGTATTAGATTTCAAAGACAAAAAAGTTGTCGTATCTACGGATATGATGATCGAAGGTGTTCATTTTGATTTGGCTTATATGCCGTTGAAACATTTAGGATACAAAGCCGTAGTTACGAATGTGTCAGACATTTGTGCGATGAATGCCAAAGCGACTCAAATAACCGTTTCTATTGCCGTTTCAAATCGTTTTCCGCTGGAAGCTTTAGAAGAATTATTTCAAGGAATTACGCTTGCTGCAAATGAATATAAAGTTGATGTGATAGGTGGTGACACGACTTCTTCTCAAAAAGGATTGATTATTAGTATCACAGTTTTAGGAGAAGCTGATGAAGCTGAAATTGTGTATCGCAATGGGGCAAAATCGACGGATTTATTAGTAGTAACAGGCGATATTGGAGCTGCTTATATGGGGCTGCAGGTTTTAGAGAGAGAGAAACAGGTTTTTCAAGTAAATCCAAATTCGCAACCTGATTTAGAACTATACACTTATTTAGTAGAACGTCAATTAAGACCTGAAGCTCGTAAAGATGTGCGTACGTTATTGCATGCTTTAGAAATTAAACCAACATCTATGATTGACATTTCTGACGGATTATCATCAGAAATAATTCATTTGTGTAAACAATCCAAAGTAGGTTGTAATCTGTACGAAGATAAATTGCCTCTTGATCCTCAGTTTATCAATGTTTGTGAAGAATTTGATATTGATAGCACAACAGTTGCGATTAATGGAGGTGAAGATTATGAATTATTATTCACGATTCCAATTGACGATTTTGATAAAATCAAAGGGAATCCAAATTTCTCTATCATAGGTCATATGACCGAAGAAAATGAAGGAATCCATTTAGTAACTCGCGCCAATACTAAGATTGCTTTGAAAGCTAGAGGTTGGAATGCTTTGAGTGAGTAATTTTTTTTATTCATAGAGACATGGACTATTCTTTCCTGTTTATTTGCTTTATAAGTTAAACAAATCCTATGTCTCTATGTCTTTTAAAAAATTATTAATATAAAAAAACCTCACAGATTAATCTTCTAGTCTGTGTATAAACAGAAAATAAGATGAAAATCGCACTTATACAATCTCCACTAATTTGGGAAAACCCCAAAGCCAATAGAATCGCTTTCGAAAAAAAAATCAATGCGATTGCTTCGGATATTGATTTAATTGTACTTCCTGAAATGTTCACTACAGGCTTCACGATGAATCCAGTTGTCGTAGCCGAAACGATGCAAGGAGAAACTGTTCAATGGTTGCAGACATTGGCAAAAGCCAAAACAACCGCTATTACAGGAAGTGTTGTAATTGAAGAAGATGGTAATTATTATAATCGATTATTATTTGTTTTCCCTTCAGGTGAGATACAACAATATGACAAACGCCATTTATTTACACATGCAGGTGAAGAAAAAAAATATACCGCAGGAAAAGAAAAATTAATTATAAATTATTTGGGTTGGAAAATCTGTCTTTTGGTCTGTTATGATTTGCGTTTCCCTATTTTTTCTCGAAATACCGAAAATTATGATTTATTAGTTTATGTAGCCAATTGGCCTGAAAGCAGAATCCTAGCTTGGGATAGTTTACTTCGTGCTCGATCAATTGAAAACCTTTGCTATACGATAGGCGTTAACCGAGTTGGTGAAGATGCAAACTTATTAAACTTTAATGGACACTCACAGTTGATTGATTCATTAGGCCTATATACTATAAAACCTCAAGAAGAGGAAGGCATTTTTATAGCCGAAATAAATCAAACTGAACTTATCGCAAATCGAAAAAAATTCAATTTTCTTGCTGATGCCGATACATTTGAAATCAAAGACTAAAAGCTACTTTTCTTTTTCTCAGGTTTCTTTTTAGGCTCAGGGGTATAAGGAAGACTGACATCAAAAATTTGTTCCACATCCCAATTGGCTCGCACATCAATTTCTTTTGAAAAATAAACCACCTCTTCAGAATAGCGTTTTTGAAGAAAATTACCTGTATCGTATTGTTTGTTTTTATTATCATCATAGATAATACGTAGATTGTAAACGGCAGGATCTAAAAGATTAAAATCTATTGTTGTTTCTTTTTGACTATACTCAAATGCAAGAACTTCTCCTTTCGAATTTGTCAACTCTACCATTACAGGAAACTTCTTTACATTCTGTAAATTCACTCTTAAATTACCAAAATCTTCGATTTCTTTAAGGGCGATTTTATAAGAAAGCGTATCGTTTTCTTTTTCAAAAAAATCAGTTAAACCTCCTGGTAAAATTGCAATATTATATTTTTCTGAAGGTGTTTTTTTGAAGTCAAAATACAACTTTTGATTAAATTCATCGTATTCCGTTTGAAATTCAACTATTTCCTTTAAACCATTCGTTATCTCCATTTTTGATTTATCAAAACTAACTAAAGGCGTAGCTGACAACAACGTGAAGCGCTCTCTAAAACTCAATGTCCCTGCCTGAACTGCTGAAATTGTCAAAGTATCTTTCTTTTGATCTTTGACTTTAAATTCAAAATCCTTTTTATAATTATCTTTTTCGACTGAAATTGTCAAAGAATCTGTTTTAATTCCTTTGTACCACACTTGTAAGGAATCTTTATCAGGCATTTTTGTTACAATACTTGGAACTATTTCCTTTCCCTTTTTCAAAATCATTATAGGTTTTGATTTGGCAAAATCCTGCTTCCCTTCATAACCTACAAAGAGTTTGTTTCCAGAAACTTGAGAAGGCTTAAAAGCCTTAAAAGGCAGCGCTTCTTGAAACAACTCTAATTCATATAACGTATCATTTGGAACCGTAATCGCTTGTTTTATGAATCCTATTTTTTCTTCTTTTGGATTGAATTTGTTGTTTTTATTTTTATCTTTTAACGCAATAAGCATGTACTTTCCTGCTTTTAGATTTTCAAGTCGAAAAGTTTTTAAACTATCTAAAGTATTAGTAACATACCTTGGCGTTTCATTAAAGACTACTGAATCATTGAATTTCTCATTCATTTCATACAACATAACCGAAACAAAATTATCAGGCTCTTTGTTATAGGCATCCCTAATTACACCTCCTATAGCAAGCGAGTCAATATAATCTCCTGTTGAGAACACATATTTTAATTGGTTCAACGGATTACCCTCATTATTATCAGCAATGCTCTGCCCGAAATTAAAACTATAGGTGGTATTTGGCTGCAAAGTATCGTATATTTTTATAGAAAGATACTTACTGGCAATGGTAGGCAAAATCAGCGGATCTGTTTTCATTGGAGGTGAAATAACAAGCTGTTTATTAAGATCTTTTAACTTAACATATTCATCAAAAGTAAGTTTGATTTCTGTTTCGTTGAAATTAGTGCTGAAGTTTTTAGGAAAACTACTTTTCAAAACTGGAGCTAATGTATCCTTTAATCCACCTGTAATGCTTCCTCTTTTAGCACAACCGATTAACGACAAGGAGATAATTATAAAAAAAGTAATAAAATTGTTTTTGAACATGAGTCATCAAAATTAAAGAGTACAAAATAACAATTATATTTACGGTAATTGAAATTTTTAAACCATTATTATAACAAGAGTCTAAGTAAATTTTATGCGCAAAAAAACATCAAGCATTTAATTTGTAAATTTGCTGAAAAATATAACCTATTCAATACCTGATAGAGATGCAAAAAGTAGAGCACATTGGAATTGCCGTAAAAGACATAACAACTTCTAATTTACTTTTTGAAAAACTATTAGGCACTGCCCCATATAAATCCGAAGAAGTTATTAGCGAAGGCGTTCTTACTTCCTTTTTTAAAAATGAATCTACCAAAATTGAACTCTTAGAGGCAACTGATCCAGAAAGCCATATCGCAAAATTTATTGACAAAAATGGAGAAGGCATTCATCATATTGCTTTTGAAGTAGATAATATAGAAACCGAAATCATTCGGTTAAAAAAGGAAGGCTTTATCTTTATAGATGAATTACCAAAAAAAGGAGCCGACAATAAACTAATTGTATTCTTACACCCAAAAAACACAAATGGCATTTTAATAGAACTCTGTCAAGAAATTAAATAATTCAGTCTACAATAATAAATACTATTCTAGAAATCAGCCTGTTCCTATTTACTCCATCATATTTAACAAGTTTTACACAAAAACTAATTGAAAAATATTTGGAGCAAACAAAAAATAGTAGTAATATTGCACACTCTTAACCGGTCCTATAGCTCAGCTGGTTAGAGCACCTGACTCATAATCAGGTGGTCCCTGGTTCGAGCCCAGGTGGGACCACAGAGAAACCCCTCAATACATTGTATTAGAGGGGTTTGTTTTTTCTTACTCTTTTCATGAATTAAACTACTATTTACTATTAAAAGCAAAATAATTTTTTAATATCACTCCAATGTCGTTTCTTTGAAATAAACTATAGTAATAAAACAGACAATCCATCAGTAAAATTATTTTTTTCAACACAACTACTTTTAAAAAATAATGAAAATTTTTAAATATAGATACCACTTTATAACCATATTCTTTCTTGAGACACTAAATGTCTTTGCCAAGAAGGGAACTACACCACCAAGCCCAACTGGTAAAATACCACCTCCACCAGATGGAGTACCTATTGATCAAGACATTGCCCTACTGGTTTGCATTGCTTTGATTTTTGGAATATATACCATATACAAACATACATCACAATCACAAAAAAGCAGGCACAAAACTAAACCAACCATTGAGATATAACAAAGTCATTAAATAATAATGGTCAAGTTGCATTTATGACTTGAATCCGCCATTCATAAAAAAGAGACTATTTCATAAATTATGAAATAGTCTCTTTTTTGTTTTTAAAAATTAAGTATTACATACAATTAACTAATCGAATATAATCTAGAAACATATTTACCAATCACATCAAATTCTAGATTTACTTTTGTCCCCACTTCAATACAATTAAAATTAGTATATTCATGTGTATACGGAATAATTGCAACACTAAATTGATTTTTATTTGAATTTACAACTGTCAAACTTACACCATTCACTGTTATAGATCCTTTTTCTATGGTTATATTATTAAAAATTTCATCATAAGCAAAGGTATAGCTCCAACTTCCATTGGTCTCCGCCATAGCAACACAAGTACCCACTTGATCCACATGCCCTTGTACAATATGACCGTCTAATCGATTCCCCAGCTTCATTGCCCTTTCTAAATTGACCTTTTGCCCTACTTCCCAATACCCCAAATTGGTTTTTTGAACCGTTTCATCAATAGCTGTAACTGTATATTGAGTACCCTCTACAGCAACAACCGTCAAACAAATGCCATTATGAGCAACGCTCTGATCAATTTTGAGTTCATTGGTGATAGATGAATCCACCGTAACATGAATATTATCCTTCTCTCTCTTAATTTCTTGGATAGTTCCAAGGGTTTCTATAATACCTGTAAACATTCTTGTTTTATTTTACTAAATTTGCACTTCAAAATTAGCAATAAATAACTTGTGGTCATGATGAAAAGAGCAGAAAATATAATCGTCGGAATTTCAATTGGAGATTTAAACGGTATTGGAAGCGAAGTGGTACTAAAAACATTTGAAGATTCTAGAATGTTAGAACTATGTACACCCGTTATTTTTGCCAATGTAAAAATTATGTCGTTTATCAAAAAAAACTTGGATTCGACTATAATCTTACATGGTATTGATAAATTAGACCAAATTCTACCCGGAAAAATAAACATTTTCAATTTATGGAAAGAAGGTGTTGATTTAAATCTAGGAACTAACGACGAAAAAATAGGCGAATACGCAATCAAATCTTTTACTGCAAGCACTAAAGCATTAAAAGATGGATTAATTGACGTTTTAGTAACCGCCCCAATCAACAAATACAACATTCAATCTGAGGAATTTAAATTCCCAGGACATACTGATTACTTAAATCAAGAACTAGATGGAAATGCTTTAATGATGATGGTTCAAGGCAATCTAAGAGTAGGCTTACTAACAGACCATGTACCCTTAAACAAAGTATCATCCTACTTAACCGAGGCTTTAATCACAAAAAAAATAGAGACTATAAAAAAATCTCTAATTCAGGACTTCAGCATCAATAAACCCAAAATTGCTGTCTTAGGATTAAACCCACATTGTGGCGACGGTGGCGTAATTGGAAATGAAGACGACAGTATTTTAAAACCAACTATAGAAAAAATATTCAATAAAGGCACCTTGGTTTTTGGTCCTTTTGCAGCAGATGGCTTTTTTGGAAGCGGTCAATACGAAAAATATGACGCCATAATTGCCACCTATCATGACCAAGGATTAATCCCTTTTAAGACCTTATCATTTGGAAATGGAGTAAATTATACCGCTGGTTTAAACAAAATAAGAACATCACCAGACCATGGAACAGCCTATGATATCGCGGGAAAAGGGCAAGCAGATTACAATTCATTTAAAGAAGCTGTCTATTTAGCAATAGACATCTATCGTTCAAGAATTCAGCATTCAGAAATCAGTGAAAACCCACTGAAAGCAAAAGAAAAATAGTAGTAAATAAAAAAAGATAAATAACTTTATTAGGTTTGTAATAATTTTATATCTTTGCACCCCGAAGTTTGGGGCAAAATTTTGTTGAAATGAATAAGACAAAAGAATATTTAATTCCATTTGTAGGATTAAAGACCGGAAAACATCATTTTGAGTATCAATTAAATAATGCGTTCTTTGAAAACTTTGAGTATGACGAATTTGAAAATTCAGATATCAAAGTAAATGTGATCTTAGAGAAACAAAGCAATATGCTTGAGTTGAATTTCAAACACAAAGGAACAATCAATGTCCCTTGTGATCTTACTAGTGAAGATTTTGATTTACCAATTAAAGGAAATATGAAATTGATTGTTCGCTTTGGAGAAGAGTTTAATAATGACAATGAAGAATTGCTTATTTTACCCTTTGGAGAATTTGAAATAGACATTGCACAATACATTTATGAAATGATTGTACTATCGATTCCTCTAAGACGAGTTCATCCTGGCGTAAAAGACGGAAGTTTAAAAACCGAAGCTCTTGAACGACTAAATGAACTAACCATTAAAGAACAAAAGAAAGAAGACAAAAAACAAAAAGAAGACAATATTGACCCACGCTGGGACAAATTAAAGCAACTATTAACGGATAAATAATATAGTAAAATGGCACATCCTAAAAGAAAAATCTCGAAAACAAGAAGAGATAAGAGAAGAACACATTATAAAGCTACAGTAGCTCAAATCGCTACTTGTCCTATTACAGGAGAAGCACATTTATATCACAGAGCTTACTGGCATGAAGGTAAAATGTATTACAGAGGGCAAGTGGTTATTGACAAGTCAGAAGCTACTTTTGCTTAATTCATTTCTTTATAAATGATATACGAACTCTCACTTGTGAGAGTTTTTTTTGTTGTTTATAATTTTCCTTAAATAAGAAGTTCGAAAACTACGGGTTTAGATTTTTTTTTGTAATTTTCACCCCCTTTTAAACGTTTTTTCAAATGACAGCATTTGATGAAAAATAGTCCAATAAAATGAAGAAAATGACCGCCGCAATTACCGCTGTTGGAGCTTATGTTCCTGACTTTGTTCTTTCAAACAAAGTTCTAGAAACAATGGTAGACACAAATGATGAGTGGATTACCTCTCGTACAGGAATAAAAGAAAGAAGAATCCTTAAGGACACAGACAAAGGAACTTCCTTTTTAGCAATAAAAGCAGCGCAAAATCTAATTGCTAAAGGAAATATAAATCCTTTAGAAATTGATATGGTGATAATGGCTACTGCAACACCAGATATGCCAGTTGCAGCAACAGGAGCCTATGTTGCTACTGAAATTGGCGCTACGAATGCTTTTGCTTACGATTTACAAGCTGCTTGTTCTAGTTTTTTATACGGAATGTCAACAGCAGCAGCTTATATTGAATCAGGAAGATATAAAAAAGTACTCTTAATTGGTGCTGATAAGATGTCTTCAATTGTAGATTATACTGACAGAACTACGTGTATCATTTTTGGTGATGGTGCTGGAGCAGTACTGTTTGAACCAAATTACGAAGGCTTAGGTTTACAAGATGAATATTTAAGAAGTGATGGTGTAGGACGTGATTTTCTAAGAATTCCAGCTGGAGGTTCTTTAGTTCCTACTACCATGCAAACCGTAAAAGACAACAGACACAATATTATGCAAGACGGTAAAACCGTTTTCAAATATGCAGTGACTAATATGGCTGATGCTAGTGAGCAAATCTTAAAACGAAACAACCTTACTAATGACGATGTTAATTGGTTGATTCCACATCAAGCCAATAAAAGGATTATTGATGCTACAGCTAACAGAATGAATTTAGAAGAATCTAAGGTATTGATGAATATCGAAAGATATGGTAATACAACCTCAGCAACCTTACCTTTAGTAATCAGTGATTTTGAACATTTGTTTAAAAAAGGTGATACTATTATTTTTGCAGCCTTCGGTGGAGGATTCACTTGGGGGTCTGTTTATTTAAAATGGGCATACGACAAAAAATAAATTTAAACTAAAAATAAGACCAATTATGGATTTAAAAGAAATTCAGAACCTAATCAAATTTGTTTCAAATACAGGTGTTGCGGAAGTTAAATTAGAAATGGATGACGTTAAAATCACCATCAGAACTACTCTTGAAAACACAACAGAAGCAACTTACATACAACAAGCTCCAGTACAACAAGCAATCGCTCCTCAAGCAGCAGCTGCGCCTGTTGCACCAGTAGCGACTGCACCGGTTGTTGAAGAGTCTAAATACATTACTATCAAATCACCAATCATTGGTACTTTTTACAGAAAACCTTCTCCAGACAAACCTGTTTTTGCTGAAGTAGGAAATTCTATTGCAAAAGGTGATGTACTTTGTGTGATTGAAGCAATGAAGTTATTTAATGAAATTGAATCAGAAATTTCAGGTAAAATTGTAAAAATATTGGTTGACGATATGTCTCCTGTAGAATTTGACCAACCATTATTCTTAGTTGATCCATCTTAATTAATTATAAATTTTAAGTCAAGGAGTTATTCGTTAAAAGTTAGGTATTAGGAGTCGTTTGCAATTAGCTACAGCTCCTAACTCTCAACTCATAACCTTTCTCATAACTTAAAACTCATAACTCATAACTCTAAATAGATGTTTAAAAAAATATTAATTGCAAATAGGGGAGAAATTGCACTTCGTGTAATTAGAACTTGTAAAGAAATGGGCATTAAAACAGTTGCTGTTTATTCAACTGCTGATGCGGATAGTTTACACGTACGTTTTGCAGACGAGGCAGTTTGCATAGGACCACCTCCAAGTAACTTGTCTTATTTGAAAATGTCTAATATCATTGCTGCTGCAGAAATTACAAATGCAGATGCAATTCATCCTGGATACGGATTTTTATCTGAAAATTCAAAGTTTTCAAAAATCTGTCAAGAACACGGTATCAAATTTATTGGAGCTGCTCCAGAGATGATTGACCGTATGGGAGATAAAGCTTCGGCTAAATCGACTATGATTGAAGCAGGTGTACCATGTGTACCTGGTTCTGTTGGGATTTTAGAATCTTACGAACAAGCGTTACAGCTTTCTAGAGAATTTGGTTTTCCTGTAATGTTAAAAGCTACTGCTGGTGGTGGTGGAAAAGGAATGCGTGCCGTATGGAAAGAAGAAGATTTATTAAAAGCATGGGAAGGCGCTCGTCAAGAGTCGGCTGCTGCTTTTGGTAATGACGGAATGTATCTTGAAAAACTAATCGAAGAACCTCGTCATATCGAAATCCAAATTGTTGGAGATTCATTTGGTAAGGCCTGTCACCTTTCTGAAAGAGACTGTTCTGTACAACGACGTCATCAAAAATTAACGGAAGAGACTCCTTCTCCATTCATGACTGACGAATTGCGTCTAGCGATGGGAGAAGCTGCTGTAAAAGCTGCTGAATATATCAAATATGAAGGCGCTGGAACAGTAGAATTTTTAGTTGACAAACACCGTAATTTCTACTTTATGGAAATGAATACTCGTATCCAAGTAGAGCACCCAATTACGGAGCAAGTAATTGATTATGATTTAATTCGTGAACAAATTTTAGTTGCTGCTGGTGTGCCAATTTCTGGTAAAAATTATTTACCACAATTACATGCTATCGAGTGTCGTATCAATGCTGAAGATCCGTTTAATGAATTTAGACCTTCTCCAGGAAAGATTACTACATTGCATATGCCAGGAGGTCACGGAGTACGTCTAGATACACACGTATACTCAGGATACACTATTCCACCTAATTATGACTCGATGATTGCTAAATTAATCACAACGGCACAAACACGTGAAGAAGCGATTAGCAAAATGCGTAGAGCATTAGATGAATTTGTGATTGAAGGAATCAAAACTACAATACCTTTCCACAGACAATTAATGGATGATCCAGAATATATTGCAGGAAATTACACTACTGCCTTTATGGATACTTTTAAAATGAGAGATCCTCAATAATAGAAAAAGCTGTCATTCACGACAGCTTTTTTTTTGCATTAAGAAATACTCATGACGCAAACCATGAGTATTTTTTTTTGCTTCTCAATAAACTCTAACACTAAAAACACCCATAAAAAAAGGACTGTCTGAAGTTACAGACAGTCCTTTTCAATAATTAAAAAACAATATTACAAACTAATTTTTTTAGTCTGTTTCCAAAGTTTAAAACGTTCTACTAAATAGTATAACACTGGGACAACGATCAATGTAAGGAAGGTAGCAAATGTCAATCCGAAAATTACTGTCCAAGCCAATGGACCCCAGAAAATAACATTATCACCTCCAATAAAAATCTTAGGGTCAAACTCAATAAATAGAGAGAAGAAATCAATATTAAAACCAATAGCCAACGGAATCAAACCAAGTACCGTTGTTATTGCTGTTAACAATACTGGTCGCAACCTCGCTTTACCTCCTGTTACAATAGCTTCAAAAATATATTCTCTATCTAAAATTTTACTTTGCGGAACATTTAACTCCTCTTTCTTGCGACTTAACAATAACTCGGTATAATCGAGAAGTACGACTCCATTATTCACCACAATTCCCGCAAGTGAAATGATTCCCATCATAGTCATCATAATTACAAACGGCCATCCCGTAATCATTAAGCCTAAAAACACTCCAATAAAACTCAAAAACACCGCCACCATAATAATCGATGGTTTCGAAATCGAATTAAATTGAAAAACAAGAATCAACATAATCAGTCCCAAACCTGTTACTAAGGCTCCCATCAAAAAGGCCATCTGTTTGTTTTGCTCTTCAATTTGTCCTGTAAAATCAAATTTCACTGTCTTTGGAGCATCAAAATCGGCCATTTCTGCTTGAATTTGATTAACTACTGCCCCAGCATCCGTAAAACCAGGAGAAAGTGCTGAATACAAAACTACAACACGATTTAAATCCCTGTGCTTAATAGCACTAAAAGAAGAACTATTCTTTTGAGAAGCCACAGTCGAAAGTGGAATTTCTTTAATTTGACCCGAAGCCATATCTCTAAAAGTTATGTTCTGATTGAAAAGTGTACTTTGATTGTAACGGTTCTCATCATTGAATCTCACATTGATATCATAATCTTCACCATTAACTTTATAAACACCCGCCTTTTCACCAAAAACAGAACGTCTTAATTGATTTCCTACTTGACCAGCCGAAACTCCCATTTCACCAGCTTTCTCTCTATCAACTGTAACTTTCATTGCTGGTTTTCCTTTGTTGACATCTACTTTTAGTTCGTCAATTCCAGGAATATTTCTACCGTTTAAGAATTCTTTCATCTTCTCGGCAGTGACAATCAGCTCCGTATAATCTTTCCCTTTAATTTCAATGTTAATAGGATAACCCGCAGGTGGTCCTGCAGCATCTTTTTCAACAGAAATAGAAATACCCGGATAAATGTCTTTCAGCGCTTCTTGTACCTTTAAACGCATTTGTTCAGAATCTCTTCCATTACGGTATTTATACTCACGCATCGAAACCGTAATCTTGGCTTTATGTGGCATTTCGGCTGTAGAACCACCATCTGTTTGCGGATTTCCTGCTCCCTCTCCTACTTGAGAAACTGCTGACTCCGCTAAATAATTTGTTTTAGTGGCCTCATCAATATATTCTTTCGAATCTAAAACCGCATAGACTCTTTTTTCTATGTCTTTGGTAATCGTATTTGTTTTTTCGATATCAGTTCCTTGTGGGTATTCGATATAGACTATAATTTGATTGGGTTTGTTGTCTGGAAAAAATTCCACTTTAGTTCTACCACTACCAACACTCCATCCAAAATAAGTAAAAATCACTACAAAGAACATTACAAACATCACTCCCACAACTACAAATGGTTTTCTACCTGATAAAAAGTATTTCAACCAACTTTCGTATCCATTCTCCAATTTATTTAAAGTAACAGTCTGAAACTTCAAGGTATATCCTTTGATAACATATTTATACAACCAAAACATTGCTGCAGTAAAAAGCATCAAAGAACCCAAACCACTCACTGCTCCACCAAAAATAAGGATCAAAGTTCCGAAACCACCTAATATAATTGTCAATCGAATCAATTGTTTTTTTGTCAAAACTTTATCCTTGATATCCATGAATTGGGACACCAAAACAGAGTTAAAAAAGATTGCCACAAACAACGAGGAACCTAGCACAACAGACAATGTAATTGGAAAGTAAATCATAAATTGCCCCATAACCCCAGGCCATAAACCAAGAGGAACGAAAGCGGCAACTGTAGTCAACGTTGAAATGATAATTGGCATCGCAATTTCACCAATACCTACTTTTGCAGCACTAATGCGATCCATCCCTTCATCTTCCATCAATCGATAGACATTCTCAACCACTACAATTCCGTTATCCACAAGCATTCCGAGCCCCATGATGAGTCCAAAAAGGATCATTGTATTCATCGTGTAGCCAAGTGCATTCAAAATCATGAACGACAAGAACATCGACATTGGAATAGCAAATCCAACAAAAAGTGCATTTCTAAAACCAAGGAAAAACATCAAAACTCCAACTACTAGAATAATACCAAAAATGATATTATTAACTAAATCATCTACTTGATTCAAAGTCTTTGCAGAAGAATCATTAGACAAACTAATTTTCAAATCCTTTGGAAAATAATTTTCTTGAGATTCCGCAATAATAGTTTTAATTTTCTCCGAAGCCTCAATCATATTCTTGCCCGCACGTTTTTTTACGTCAAGCATTACAACGCTATTCCCAAATTCACGAGCATAAGTGGTTTTATCTTCATTTTTAAAACTCACAGTCGCTACATCTTTAAGGTAAATAGGACCATGTTCATTTTTAAGTACAAAGTTTTCTAAATCCGCAGGCTTATCAATTTCTCCTTTGATACTAATGGTTCTTCTTTGTCCACTCGAAATAATATTTCCTGCTGACATGGTCACGTTTCCATTACGAACGGCATTGATTACATCATCAAAACTTACTTTTGAAGCTGCCATCTTGAAAATATCAACCGCAATTTCAATTTCTTTCTCTTGCGCTCCACGAATATCAACTTGTTTGA
>NZ_JBAWDL010000280.1:0-1659 GCF_049590715.1 Flavobacterium sp. | reverse complement strand
GCTGTGATTGCCGCCGTGGAGTTGTCGAACCGCTACATCAGCGACCGCTTCCTGCCGGACAAGGCCATCGATCTCATGGACGAGGCCGCGGCTAAGCTGCGCCTGGAAATGGACAGCGTACCCGAGGAACTGGACGAGCTGAACCGCCGCATCATGCAGCTGGAGATCGAGCGTGAGGCCATTCGTCGGGAGGACAACCGGGAGAAAGAAACCGTATTGAACAAGGAAATCGCCGACCTGAGCGAAGAGCGCGATGCCCTCAGGGCCGAATGGGAAAATGAGAAAGGTGCGGTGAATGAAATACGGGGGCTCAAAGAGTCAGTGGATCAGCTGCGCCTGGAAGCTGAGCAGGCCGAACGGGCCGGGGATTTTGGCAAGGTAGCTGAGATTCGCTACGGACGAATTCCCGAAGCTCAGCAGAAACTGGACACTTTACAGAAATCACAAGGTGACCGCCGCCTGATGCAGGAAGAGATCGGCGCTGAGGATATTGCCGAAGTGGTAGCCAAGTGGACCGGAATTCCCGTGCAGAAAATGCTCCAGAGCGACCGCGAGAAACTCCTGCACCTGGAAGATCGATTGCACCAGCGCGTGGCTGGGCAAGACGAAGCCATAGAAGTGGTTTCTGACGCCGTACGTCGGAGTCGGGCGGGTTTGCAGGATGCCAGGCGGCCCATCGGTAGCTTCCTCTTCCTCGGGCCGACGGGGGTAGGTAAGACCGAGCTCGCCAAAACCCTGGCCGAGTACCTGTTTAACGATGAGAATGCCATCGTGCGCATCGACATGAGCGAGTACCAGGAGCGCCACGCCGTAAGTCGTCTGGTGGGAGCACCTCCCGGCTATGTGGGCTACGACGAAGGCGGCCAGCTGACCGAAGCGGTACGTCGGAAACCGTATAGCGTGATTTTGCTGGATGAGATTGAAAAAGCCCATCCCGATGTATGGAATATACTATTGCAGGTACTGGATGAAGGGCGCCTGACCGATAATAAAGGTAGGGTTGCCAATTTTAAGAATACGATCATCATTATGACCTCCAACATGGGGAGTCATATTATTCAGGAGAAATTTGCCGAGGACGAAGGATGGAACCATACCCTGATCATGGCAGAAACCAAACAGGCGGTGCTGGATTTATTGAAAGCTTCGGTACGTCCCGAGTTCCTCAATCGTATTGATGAGATCGTGCTCTTTGAACCATTGACTCAGAAAAACATCCGTAAGATTGTGGATATTCAGTTCAAGGGTATCCAGAAAATGCTGGCCGAACAGGGTATCACCCTCGACGCCACGGAGGAATCTCTGACCAAACTGGGGGAAGAAGGTTTCGATCCCGCGTTCGGGGCCCGTCCGCTCAAGCGGGTGCTACAACGCCGCATCCTGAACGAACTGTCCAAAGGAATCCTCAGCGGGCAGGTGGCCAAGGACGCCGTCATTATGATGGAGTTAGACCCCTCCGGCGAGATTTCCTTTGAGAATGTCAGCGGGGGCGTAGAGATCTAACCACTATCTTGTTAATCAGTTGTGAGGGTGGGCTTTCGGAAAGGAAGCCTACCCTTTTTGCTTTTAACGCTGCCAGCGTTCTAAACGCTGACAGCGTTGACTAAGGGGAATGGCACGTAATTTTTACCCATTCCTGTGAATCAACAAACTGGAAAT
>NZ_JBAWDL010000279.1:0-14197 GCF_049590715.1 Flavobacterium sp. | reverse complement strand
TTTTCCATCAACAGTCAAGCGCACATAAATAGGGAGTAGTCCGGCTGAATTGGCTTTTGTGCTTTTAGCATAAAAATGCAAAGTGATTTTTGTTTTCATAGTGGTAACCTTTTAATTAGTATTCAATTTAGATTCAAAATCAATATCAAACAAGATGTTCAAATAGTAAACCTGTTGTTGAACAAGTAAATGAACTACTGTTTTGAAAGGTTTAAGAGATTTAGCGAGACCCTAATTTTTGAAAATTCTAGGGTCTCGATTTTATCTCTTAAGGAATAAGATTAAATGAATGTTTTGAATAGTGCATAAAAGAAAAAACCCCGTAAATCATAAGATTTACGAGGTTTTGTTTCCCTTTGCTTTTCAGCTCGCGGAGAAAGAGGGATTCGAACCCCCGGACCTGTTACAGTCAACAGTTTTCAAGACTGCCGCATTCGACCGCTCTGCCATTTCTCCAGTATGTTGCGATCATTTGCTGATTGCGAGTGCAAATATAAGCACCTTTTTCGGTTTACAAAAACAATTTTGATAAAAATTTTAACTGTTTTTAAAACTATTTTTTAAATGATTCATTTTCTATGCTTTATGAATGATGAATCATTTAAAAAACAAATTAGAAAAGCCTTAATAATTGACGTATTCTGTGATTTCTAAACCATAACCTATCATTCCAACACGTTTTTCTTGAACTGAATTAGAAACCAAACGTATTTTAGAAATATCAATATCATGAAGAATTTGCGCACCAATACCAAAATCCTTAGTATCAATAACGATTTTTGGTGCTTTCATCGTTCCTTTTTCTTGTAATGCTTTTAGTTCAGTAAGACGACTGATTAAAGTAATAGCTTGCATATCTTGATTGATAAAGATAAAAGCACCTTTTCCGTGGTCATTAATGACCTTAAACATATCGTCCAATTGTTGATCAACATTATTAGTTAATGTGCCTAATAAATCATTGTTAACTTGTGAAGAATGGATTCTAGTTAATATTGGGTCACCTAAATTCCAAGTTCCTTTGGTTAATGCAATATGGATTTGTTTATTAGTTGTTTGTTCATAAGCTCTCAAACGGAACGTTCCAAAACGAGTTTGAATGTCAAAATCTTCTTTTTTAATAATGAGACTATCATGTTGCATACGATAAGCAACTAAATCTTCGATAGAAACTAGTTTTAGATCGAATTTCTTAGCTACTTCGACTAATTGAGGAAGTCTAGCCATTGTTCCATCCTCATTTAGGATTTCGCAAATCACACCAGCCGATTTAAAACCTGCTAATCTTGCAAAGTCAATTGCAGCTTCAGTGTGACCTGTTCTACGTAATACACCACCTTGTTTTGCTACCAATGGAAAAATGTGTCCTGGACGAGCTAAATCATGTGGTTTTGTATTGGAATCAACTAGTGCCAAAGTAGTAGTAGATCTATCTGATGCGGATATTCCTGTTGTTACTCCATTTCCTTTTAAATCTACAGAAACAGTGAAAGCAGTTTCCATATGATCTGTATTATTAGTAACCATAACATGCAACCCCAGTTCTTTACAACGACTCTCTGTTAATGGTGCGCAAATTAATCCACGTCCATGGGTAGCCATAAAGTTGATCATTTCGGGTGTGACTTTTTCTGCTGCTGCAAGAAAATCGCCTTCATTTTCTCTGTCTTCATCATCAACAACAATGATTACTTTACCTTGACGAATATCTTCAATTGCTTCTTCAATTGTGTTGAGTTCTATTTTATTTGAAACCATGATTGGTGTTTATTTTTGTTTTTGAAAGAGTTTTTTAAATATTTTTTGGATAGGAGTAAAGATCGCATCCATATTAATCAAGCCAATGTCATTAGTAGCTCTATAGGTTAGAAAAATAGCCAATGGAGTTAGAATAAATGAGGACATCCAAGCTCCCAAAAAAGGTGATAAACCATCTTCTTGTGAAATACGTTTACCAAAAGTATTGATAAAATGAAAGGTTATAAAAATCAAAACTGCAAAAACGATTGGGAGTCCGAGTCCCCCTTTTCTAATAATTGCACCTAAAGGAGCTCCAATGAAAAACATCAGAAAACAAGCATAGGCGATTACAAATTTATCGTATAAAGCTAAAACATGATCATTAATTGTCTTCTGTTTGTTTTCTAAATTTACTTTAGAAGCATCAATATTATAGCCAATACTTACTAAGTTACTGCTTGCGGTAGTTAAAATATTCATTTTTTCAGGATTACTGAATATTGATAATATGTCCTTAGGGATTTCTTTTAATTTAGAAATACTATCTTTTTTGGGATTATTTATTTTGTTGTCAGTATTAATAAGGTTTGTAATACCTGTTTGAAGAGTTATGTTTTCAGAAAAAGAAATGACTTCAGTTTTCATGTTTTTTTGTAATGAATCTAAAGTATAGTTCAGTTCGTTTACAGTAAGCATGGTATTAGAATTAGAAACATCCTGGCCATTATCTTCGGGTTTGTTGAGTTGCGATAAATCAATATTAATGGTGTATTTTTTAAAAGAACTTTTCGCAAATGGTAGTTTTAATCTATCTTCATATTTTTTAGGGATAACATCTTCATAGTAGTTACCATCATTCAATACAAGTTGCAAAACACTGGATTGTTCGCTGCTTATTAATTCTCCATCTTTAGATTTAATAACGATTTTACTTCCATCACCCATTGAAGATTTTTTGTGAATGGTAATGCCTGTTAAGTTATTTCCGTTTTTACCAGATTTTTTATTGACTTTGATATTGTAAATCCCAACATCGCTAAATTGCCCTTCAGTTATGGCTAATGCTGGTTGTACTTGAGCAATATTTTTTCTGAAATTTATGAACTTATATTCAGCGTAAGGGATAACATTATTGGCAAATAAAAAGGCAACAATACTCAGTACAGCTATAAAAACAGTTAGTCCTCTCAGGGTTCTCTGTAGAGAGATGCCTGATGATTTCATAGCTGCAAATTCATAATTTTCAGCTAGATTTCCAAAAGTCATGATGGACGCTAATAAAATAGATAACGGCAAAACCAGTGGAACAATTCGAGGCATTGAAAATACCAAGAATTTTAATATCATGAGAATGTCTAGATCTTTACCTGCTAATTCAGCGATAAATAACCAAATTGTTTGAAGTATGAATATAAAAAACAAGATTACAAATACCGTAGCAAATGTAATCAGGAATGTTTTTAATAAGTATTTGTCAAGTATTTTCACTTACCTTATTTAATCTAATTTATTGATGTAGTAATTTGGATATTTACTTTGCGCAAAGGTAAAATGATTTTTTGATAAAGGTTGGTTGGTTTTAAAAGAATTAACGGTTAAAGTCGTTTTTGTTCCTTTTTTTCCAATTTCAATTAAGTTATAAATGTGTTTTGTTTGCACATCGATTCCTAAAAGGATTTCTTTACGTTGATCTTTAGCATTAGTAGGTACTAATTTGATGTATTGAATTTTTCTTCCTCTTACATCCTGTATAATATCCATAGAATATCGGTAACCAATATTGAAAAAAGTTAACATTTTTGAAGGAGTGATTGCATTGTCATCTTTTTCATTGAAACTTGAAATAGTGACTTCTTCATCTTCTGGAACGACAGTGTAGGTTTTTTTACCGTCAAATATCTTAGTTATCCCCATAAAATTTAAGACATATTGATTCCCTTTCATTGTAACATTTCCTTTACTTTCTTGATTAATGTTTTCTTTTGTATTGTTTAAACAATATTTAAAATCAATAGCAATAGTATTATAACTTTTTACTTTGGCGGTCACTTGATCTAATAATGCTTTTGCATTTTTATCCTGAGCTTGCAATGACATGCAAGTAAAAAGAATAAATAGCATCGGAATAATTTTTTTAGTCATAATAGTAACGAAATTTCTTTGGCTTTTTTGAATATTAAGTTGCATGATGTTAACTGTTTTTTTCATTGTTTAAAAAGTGCTCAAGAGAGGTCAAATCTTGTACATTGACTGAACGAGCTTTACTTCCTTCAAAAGGACCTACAATTCCAGCTGCTTCGAGTTGGTCAATTAATCGACCCGCTCGGTTGTACCCTAGTTTTAATTTTCTCTGTAACAAGGATGCAGAACCTTGTTGTGCACTTACAATGACTTCGGCTGCTTCTCGAAACAGAGTATCTCTTTCGGATATATCCATATCAAGATTAATGCCAGTTTCTTCTCCAACAAATTCTGGAAGTAAATAAGCAGTAGCATATGCTTTTTGTGATCCAATAAAATCTGTAATTTTTTCAACCTCAGGAGTGTCAATAAAGGCACATTGTACACGTACGACATCGTTTCCATTAGTATATAATAAATCTCCACGACCTATAAGTTGATCAGCTCCTTGTGCGTCAAGAATTGTTCTAGAGTCAATTTTTGAAGTTACTCTAAAAGCAATACGAGCCGGGAAGTTGGCTTTTATTAAACCTGTAATAACGTTGACTGATGGACGTTGCGTTGCGATAATCAAGTGAATACCAATGGCACGAGCCAATTGAGCCAAACGAGCTATTGGGATTTCAACTTCTTTTCCAGCGGTCATAATCAAATCGGCAAACTCATCGACCACTAGTATGATATAAGGTAGAAAACGGTGTCCGTTCTCAGGATTTAACTTTCTAGATTTGAATTTATCGTTATATTCTTTGATATTTCGAACCATCGCATCTTTCAATAAAGAATAACGGTTGTCCATTTCGACACAAAGAGAATTTAATGTATTCACCACTTTAGTGTTATCTGTAATAATAGCGTCTTCTGAATCAGGAAGCATCGCTAAATAGTGCCTTTCGATTTTGTTGAAAAGCGTTAATTCGACCTTTTTTGGATCAACCAAAACAAATTTTACTTCGGCAGGATGTTTTTTGTACAGTAGAGACGTAAGTACTGCATTCAATCCCACTGATTTTCCTTGTCCTGTTGCACCTGCCATCAATAAGTGAGGCATTTTGGCTAAATCCACTACAAAAGTTTCATTGGAAATGGTTTTACCAAGAGCAATAGGTAATTCCATTTCGGCTTCTTGGAATTTTGCTGATCCAATCACACTTTTCATAGACACCATCGTTGGGGTTTTGTTAGGTACTTCGATACCAATCGTTCCTTTCCCCGGGATAGGAGCAATGATACGAATTCCTAAAGCCGAAAGTGATAAAGCAATATCGTCTTCAAGGCTTTTAATTTTTGAAATACGGATACCAGCTTCGGGTACGATTTCGTATAGGGTAACAGAAGGACCAACAGTGGCTTTAATCTGTGCAATTTCAATTTTATAATTGCGGAGCGTATCTACAATTTTGTTTTTATTTTCTTCTAATTCTTCTTGATTGATGGTGATTCCACCAGTAGAATATTCTTTTAATAAATCAATAGTTGGGTATTTATAGTTGGATAAGTCCAGTGTAGGATCAAATAATCCAAAATCAGAAACTAATTTTGAAGCGAGATTTTCTTCAATAATATCTTCTTCAGGAGCTGTTTCAATTACAAACTCTTCATTGTGTGCAGCAGTTTCCGTAATTTTTTTCTCGAATGGAGGAGGGGTAGTTGTTTCTAGTTTAATTTCCGACGAATGTTGTATCGTAGGTTTTAATTCTTCTTTGTTGATCTCAAATTGAGGCTTTTTGGTTACCAAAGTCATTTCTTCTTCTGGAACAGCAAATTCTTCTAAATTATAACTGGCATCATTTTTAGCATTTTGAATCGTAGCCAAGTCTGCTTTCAATCCATTTTTCGAGTTTTCAAAAAAGGATTGGATTTTTTCTGGTGAAAGTTGGAGTTTGAAAATAACATATACGATAACTCCAAAAAGTAATACTAAAAAAGTACCTGTTTTCCCAATGTAATCTTGTAGAAATAAGTTCAATTCATAGCCTACAACACCACCTAATTCTGGTAACGAAGTAGCGAAAAAACTAAATAAAACTGAAAGAATGATCAGAACAAATAAATCCCAAAACCAAATCCCTTTTAGTTTTTTAGCTGAAAGATCAAGGATTAAAAAGGTTCCTGTTAGGAAAAAAAGACGTACAAATAAAAAGGAAGCCAAACCAAATCCTTGGTAAACAATTAAATCAGCTAGATAAGCACCAAATTTACCTAACCAGTTGCGAACGGTTTCGGAACGATCCGTTAACTCGGTTACAGCACTTTGGTCTTCTTGTCCGTATATAAAAAAGGAGGTGAAAGCGACTAATAAAGCGATAGAAAATAATACAAAAAGACAGCCCAAAACAATTTTGTGCTGTCTAGTCATTTTCCATGATTTAATTTCTTTAGTCTCGGAATTGTTTTTCTTATCTAAAGTTTCTTTTTTTGATTTTGCCATTCTTGATGTACTATTGCCTATAGAAATAAAGGCACATATATGATTAAACCGATTATGATAGCTGTAATAGCAGCAAAAAAGACTGCGCCAGCAGCAATGTCTTTTATAAAACCTATTCTTTCATGATAATCAGGATGGATGAAATCTGCAATTTTTTCAACTGCAGTATTCAAACCTTCAATACTCAAAACTAGGCCAATGGCTAAAGTTTGAAAAAGCCATTGAGTAGATGTAATACCAAAATAAAAACCTGCAATTGTCAACAAAATCCCTGTTGAAAACTGAACCATCACACTATGCTCGGTTGTGATTAATTTGATAGCACCTTTGACAGCAAAAGTAACGCTTTTTAATCTTCCTGTAAAGAAGGTATTGTCTTTTTGAAACTCCATTAATGTTTAGATTATAGTACTGCTAAAGCAGCTTCGTAATTAGGTTCGTCAACAATTTCTCCTACTTGTTCAGTATAAAGGATCGTTCCGTCAGCATCAACAACAATAATCGCTCTTGAGTGTAATCCTTTCAATGGACCATCAACGATTTCTAAACCATTAGCTTTTCCAAAACTTCCTTCTTGAAAATCTGATAAGTTAACTACGTTAGTAATTCCTTCGGCTCCACAAAAACGTCCTTGTGCAAAAGGTAAATCTCTAGAAATACACAAAACAGTAGTGTTGTCTAACTTAGCAGCTGATTCGTTAAATGTTCTAACAGAAGTAGCACAAGTTCCTGTGTCGATACTTGGAAAAATATTTAAAACTAACTTTTTACCAGCAAAAGTACTTAATGTAGCTACCGAAAGATCGTTTTGTACTAATTTAAAATCAGCTAACTTAGAACCTACTTTTGGTAATTCACTGATTGTGTTTATTGCATTTCCTTTTAATGTAATTGAAGCCATAATTTTTATTTTTATTGAGGTTCAAAAGTATGAAAATTATTTAAGAATTAGGTTTTAAAACCAAAAAAACGCACCTAAAATTAGTATGCGTTTCTTTATGTAAAACTTAAAATGAGTGTTGTTATTTGTCTATAGATCCCATAACACGTTTCATAAAAGTATTTAGCGCCTCTTTTTTATCAGTCCCATTCTTGACTAATTTCTGTACCTCTAATGCTCCATACATATTCGAAATCAACTCGCCTATAACATCTAATTCTTCATCTTTCAAAGAAGAAATTTCGGTCATTGCTTCTAAGACTTCAATCGTTTCAATGATGTAATCTTGATCGTTTTCTTCGATAAATTGGGTAAGGTGTTTTATAACAGGTAGTTTCATTTATTTAGATAATTAGGGATAAGTATAATGGGATAAGGGTTAAATAAAAGGAATAAGTAAAGAGATAAGTAAAAAAGAATATGGGGTAAAGAGAAAGCAGTATCTATTTTGATTTTTTAGGAGCACAACGATTAGGTGTTCCAATCAAATCAGTTCCCGCTATTCGCTATATCTCTTGTATTTGCTATCGCCATACAAGAGGATGCCGCTACTATCGGGGCTATTAATCAAGTTTTGTGCTTCTATCAAATTATGTAAAACGGAATTGTTAAATAATTTCGTTTACTAATTCAATTAATACTTCTTGTTTATTGGTTTGCGTTTCGTTTACTAATTTTCCGTTTACGAAAGTAGCAAAAGTAGGCAAGTTGCTTACATTAGCTAGTTTACGCGATTCAGGAAAATTCTCTGCATCAACAAGAGCAAAAGTAATATCTTCATTTTCAGTTGCTAATTTCTTGAATTTTGGTTTCATGATTCGGCAGTTACCACACCATGAAGCTGAAAACTGAACCACTACTTTATTGTTTTCGGCAACTAAGTTTGCCAACGTATCTTCGTTTAATTCGATTAACATAGGTTTCATTTTTAGGTTCAAAGTCGCTAAGGTTCTAAGATACTAAGTATTTGATCTTAGAACCTTGTGACTTTTATTTAGATATTTTATTTTGAAGTTTCTATTTGTTCTGGTTTAAATCTTAGAGACTTAGCAACTCAGAATCTTAGTAACTTTAAAATACTAGTTAGCACTCAAGTAAGCAGCAGTACTGTTTCTATCAGCACTCATTGCTTCTTTACCAGCTTCCCAGTTTGCAGGACAAACTTCTCCTTTTTCTTGGATATGGGTATAAGCATCAATCATACGTAAATATTCGTTTACGTTACGACCTAGAGGCATATCGTTTACACTTTCGTGGAAAATTTTTCCAGTTTCGTCAATAAGATAAGTAGCTCTGTAAGTTACATTTGATCCTTCAAGTACAATAGAATCAGTATCTTCATTGTATTCAGAAGATTCAATATCTAAAATCCCTAATGCAGAAGAAAGGTTACGAGTTGTATCTGCTAAAATTGGATAGGTTACTCCTTCAATTCCACCATTGTTTTTTGGTGTGTTTAACCAAGCAAAGTGTACTTCGTTAGTATCGCAAGAAGCACCAATAACGATTGTGTTTCTTTTGTCAAACTCTGGTAATGCAGCTTGAAAAGCGTGCAATTCTGTTGGGCATACAAAAGTGAAATCTTTTGGGTACCAAAACAAAACTACTTTTTTGTTATTTTTTGTAGCTTCTTCAAAAATGTTGATTTTCAAATTGTCACCCATTTCTGAGATAGCGTCAATTGCAATACTTGGGAATTTTTTACCTACTAATGCCATAATAATATGATTTTATATTTAAATTTCTTTGGTGCAAAAATAAGGCATATAAGCGTGTGATAACAATCAATTCCGATTATTAATTTTTATATAACAATAGTGTTTAGTTATTGATGAAAAAATAATATTGATAATCAATATAAAATCAAGGGGTTGTGTTTATAAAATTGCAAGTAACTCTGAGGGATGGTTTATGATAACTTTAGCGCCATCCGTGAGTAATTCCTCTTTAGTTCGATATCCCCATAGCACACCTACAGCATACATTTTAGCATTAGTAGCAGTTTGCATATCAATCTCTGAATCTCCTACAAATAGAATCTCATCAGGTTTTAAGTTCCATTGATTACTTATTTCAATGGCTTTTGCTGGATTTGGTTTCTTAAGTGTCTCGGTCGTTAAGCCAACAATTGGTTCAAAATAGCCAGTAAAAATTGTAGTTATAATTTTCTTGGTTAGCTCTTCAGCTTTGTTTGAAAAAGCACTGATTTTGATGTTGCGTTATTTTAATTCTACTAACAATTCAAGTATTCCTTCGTAGGGTTTTGTTTTAGTGGTACAATTTTCACTATAAACAGCTATCATCTTATCATAGCAACGTTGTATTTCTATTTCATTTGTGTGAGTATCGGGCAGTGCATTGCTTATTAATTTACGAAGACCACTCCCAATGAAATATTGATAGGTTTCATAAGTATGGGTAGGGTAGTGGAGCTCTTTTAAAATACTATTCATAGCATCCGAAATATCTTCTAAAGAGTTTACAAGTGTTCCGTCTAAATCAAAAATTACGCCTTTAAATTTCATGTTTTATTTTTATGCTAACTGAAAATAAGCTTTCAATTTTAGTTTGAAGCCCTAATATAGGGAGTTTGATTCAGCTCTCAATCCTTCAATCCTTTTCCTTCTAATATAGCAGGAATACATTTCTCAATGCGAGATTCACGGGTTTTGGATTGCTTGGCTTGGGAAAAGAATAGTAAATACCCCCTTTGTCGCCCTGGTGTCAAGTCCTCAAAAGCGATTTTTAAATTAGAATTGGTATCCAATACTTTTTTGAATTCCTCAGGTATTTCAAATTCAGCTGTAGGTTTTAATTGGACCTCTAATCCAGCTTTTTCGACTTCGATAGCTTCATAGATATACGTTTTAAGAACAGTTTCTAAGTCAATGATTTGCTGTAAATCCGTAAACCGAATCTGTCGAGCACTTTGCACATTTTCTGTTTGTTGTATTAAAATAGTATTCGTGTCTTTTAATAAAACTCCTTTATGAAAGAGCAAGGCACAATAATTTTTGAACTGGTGAATTAAAACGACATTCTTTTCTTGAAAAGTGTAACAAGGATGCATCCATTTGTATTCTTCGGTTAATCCGCAATCAAGGCAAATTTTTCGCAATACGATCATTTCCTCTTTCCATGTTTTGGCCCTATTTAAAAAAGGATCTACAAGTTTAGAATTCATAATGCTTTTTAAGTTTTAAAAAAGATAAAGTTAGTCATTTTTAGTAAAAACAAAACCAATACATTCTATGACTTAAGAAAGAAAAACCGTTAAATGGAGTGTTTTTTAGAAGATACAATATTGATTTTATTTATCGTTTAGTTGTTTACCTTGATACTTGTTCTTTTGACTTAACGACTTTTAAACTTTTGACTTGCCTATATGGTTTTAATCGATTACCAATACCAATAAAAACTTAGGAATTTTTTTTTAGAAATAATTTTTTAAATAGATTCACTACTCCTAAAACGATAAATCCTATAATTAATGCTAAGACAAATTCAACAATAATAGAAGGAATTTGTGGCAATAAGTCATGAAAAAATGGAAGGTTGTGAACAAAAATGCCACCAGAGACTAATAACAAAGCAATAGTTCCAATAATGCTCAAACTTTTTATTACTTTAGGTAAAGCTTGAATGAGCATGTTTCCAATTTTTTTGGATAGACTATTTTTACGATCATTTAAGGCTACTAATTTTAATCCCAATTCATCCATTCTAACAATCAAAGCTACAATTCCATAAACCCCTATTGTGGCAAGTATGGCTATTATCGAAACAACAATAATTTGGGTTGCAATTGACTTTTCTATCACAGTTCCTAAGGCGATAATAATGATTTCAACGGATAAAATAAAATCAGTTACAATCGCTGATTTTATTTTAGCTTTTTCAAGACTCAATATTTCAGTTTCGGACGGGATTTGTGTAGTGATTTCAATATTTTTGGAATGATGTGGATATACATATTCATGGATTTTTTCGGCTCCTTCATAAGCAAGGTACAATCCTCCTATCACTAAAATTACAATGATTGCTAATGGCGAAAAAGCACTCAATAAAAAAGCAATAGGTAAAATGATTAACTTATTCAACATGGAACCTTTTGTAATGGCCCACAAAACGGGAATTTCTCTTGAAGAGATAAATCCCGATGCTTTTTCGGCATTAACAGCCAAATCATCGCCTAAAATTCCCGCAGTTTTTTTTGCCGCTACCTTACTCATTACGGCAACATCATCCATAATTGCTGCGATATCATCTAATAGTGCGAAAATCCCTGAAGCCATAATTTTTTTTTTGTAAATTTAGAAATTAGCAAGCAAAACTGCACGCTTGCATCAATAATTTATTCGTCTAATTTCATATTTCCTCTGTCTTCTTGATTATCAGGATGGGAACTAGGATAACGATGAGACGTAACATCTGAATTTAAGTCATTATTTTCGACTGTTTTCATGGCTTCTTTGTCGGTTTTGACACCCCGATTTGCATTCGGGTTATCTAATTTTATTTCGTTTGGGATTTCTTCTGAATGCTCAATTGGGTTTCGAGCTCTATCTACAACAAGTTGATTTCCAGTAATGTCTGTTTCTATTTCTTTACTGGGTTTAGGATCAATATATTCCATATCGGAACTATTATTTTTATTTTTTGGTTCTTCTATTTTTTCAGTGTTTATTTTATTCTTTTCCATTTTGTTTATGTTTTGTCATTTAGAAACTATTTTTTATTATAACAATACTGTTTTGGTTTTAAAAAGTGGGTTTTAATGACTGCATTGTCCTAGCAATACCCATATCAAAATAAATATTAAGATCGTGCTAAAACAACCACCACCTAATTTCTTTGCTCCGTAACCCGCTAAAAGTCCTCTGAATAATTTATTCATATTTATTGCATTTTAAGTTTGTATGTTATAACTGTTAGAATTTGATGGAATGAAGGTCGGAAATTAATTGGTGTTTATTTTATAGAAATAACAGAGAAAGTATCAAAATTCACAGTCTTTTTCTATGTACTTATTCCACCAATCTGCTTAAGCCTCGATTTGCTGGCTTTTTCACTAGTGACAGAGCTTCTTAGGGGCGCTCTTAGTAGTGTAAATAATAGCTAACAAATTCTCGGGGCTGCTACTACTGTCTAGGGCGGAAGTACCATTTCAAAACAAACTATAGTAGAGATGTAATAGTTACTATTAGCCAAAGTATTATACCACTTAGACTTAAAATTTACCACAATAATTTTTTTTTACAGTATTTAAAAGCAAAATTCCAGAAAATAGTACTTTTTCCATTATTGAAATCAGAACTATTTTTTGGAATTTGCTTTTTCTTTAGATGTTTAATTTTCCCTCAACACCATCATCATTATCGGTTTCTGAACCTAAGGCCACTGCAGAAAATATACTTAGCATAGTCATGAACTTCCCCGCTTTAGTATCCCAATAATAAATTTCATCAGGTGTTACTCTAATTACGGTGACATTTGGATCTTCTTTACCGTCTTTAAACCATGGCTTTGCCATAGGGCTCCATTGCTCTTCAATAGTTTCTTGATCTTTATAAATATAAGCTTTCCCGTATATAGATAAATATTCAGCACTACTGTTGTTCATAAAATAAAGTTGGACACGATTATCCTCCGAAATTTCAAAATTTTTATTGCTTTCTTGACTGCTTAAAAACCAAAGATTACCTTGCAAATCACATTCTTGTAGTCCCATAGGTCTAGAATTTACAGGAAGTTTTGTGAGTTCAGTACTAAACATACAAATTCTAGCATCTTCTGCCAATTCTTTTAATTTCTCAATTGCTTTATTATTTTTTAAATTTTCTGTAGACATTTTTTTATTTTTTTAAATTAATAATTTTTATTTCCATTAGAACACCATGCTATTGCTTCGGATAACTCATTTTTACCAAAAGGTTTAAATTCACCAGGCATTAACACACTAAAAACAGCAGTAAAGTTTTGAACCGTAGAATTGTCAGTTACAATTGCACAACGATTCCATTTCGTTAGATTCTTGATGCCGAGTAATGCGTCTTTCCACCAAGCATTCAAAGTAAAATCTTCAATATTGGTGTTTAAAACCAATAGATAATTCAATTCATTAAAATGATTTACTTTACTTTCAACTATTGGAAAAACTACATTTTCAAAATCAGATTGAGTTACTGTACCTGTTGCTTCAAAACCAGCAACATTATTTGGAATATCATTTAATAGTGTTATCATAATTTTTTCTTTTTCTCAAAATTATGATTTAATCAAGGCATTGTTGTTATAGCTTTTATTTTAAATATTATATAATTTCTGTTCTTCATCACTTTATATCAATCCATCGAGTTGGATATTTGCGCTATAATTCCGTTTATTAGAGCCATTTAGAATCACATACCCAGTATAATCATCAGAATGCACCAAGTTTGCTGCCGAGCTTCCATTAATAACCAAATTTTGGCTATCGCCACTGCTTTTTATCACACGTTCGCCACCAGCGTCATAACTATACAAATGAATACGACCGTTGTCATTGATACCCATCAAACGGTTTTCTTCGTCCCAAGTCATTTTTCTGAAATCCCCAAACTCGGTGTAGCTGGTAGGAGATACTATTTTAGTTTTTGTAGCTATTTCCAGCTATCATTCCAATCTTTTTTATCTTGCAAAAAAACAAGATAAAAAAGGATTTTCCCTTCTATCTGGGCTAGGGCATTCATTTTCAAAAGTACGGCTGTCTAAATAATAAAAGCCCCAGCTATAGGGGCTATTTGTTGCTTTCATTAAGCCTGCCAAACTGTAAGACTTTATTTTTTATGGACTTGTTTTAGTTGCTCCACTTTGTGGGCACGAGCCAAGAGGCATCGCGCTAGCCGTTGAACTTATTTCAGAAC
>NZ_JBAWDL010000278.1:0-15572 GCF_049590715.1 Flavobacterium sp. | reverse complement strand
CTGAAATTAAAGATAATAGAAAACAATTTAATTTCTAATCTTAGGGTAGTAATTATTAATTTCAAAAAAAAAAATCCGATACAATTGTATCGGATTTTTTTTTGAAATAGAGTTACTGTTTTAATTTAATGTTCCATATGCAGTTCACTTTGGTGGCACTTTATGATTTGGAATTTAAAATCAGTTCATCAAAAGTAAAAATCGTATGGTAGCCTTTTGAATTAAAATAAACGATAGGGTTCTCACTTGAAACCGCCATAATAAAATCACCTCCCCAAGCACCAAGACTTTTAATGCTTCCATTAAAATCATCAAAAATCATTTCTTTGACAGTATTATCTTCTAGGATGATACTCATTCTGGCTTCATGTTTTTCAATAGCATTGCTAAAAGTATCAACGGTTGTTGCTTCTAGAACCTCTTGAGTAATTTGGTTGTTCTTAGCAATGGTTCTTTCTAAATTGTGATTTTTATTGCTATTGTAATTGGCAATCGCTTTTTTGCTACTTTGTTTTTTATTGAGATAAACAAAATAGATTTGGTTGGTGAAATCAGGATTAAACGTTATTTTCTTAACTATTGGTTTGCCTTGTTCAAGATGGTAAATAATAGGACCATCATTCTGGGCACAGGCAATATCATAACCACTTCCTCCAAAACTAGTATTCAACAAGTCAAAAGCATCAATTTCTAGCCATTCGCCAATGTTGTTAATGAGTGTAGATGAAGTTCCTAAGCCCCATTTTCTAGGGAAGGTCAACTCCGTAGTAATGTGGTATCCTTGATTTTGGTTTAAGAAAGTATCATTTTTGAGAGAGGCCTGATACAAAATGGTAATCAATGTGTTTTTTACCGTTTCTATTTCACTGGGAACATAGTTGGTTATTTCGCTAAATAAAATAGTATCTTCAAACCAGATGCTGCCATCAGCATCATAGCTTTTCCAATGGATTTCTTGGTTTTGACCTTCTTCAATAATTAGATTTTGTCCAAATTTAGTGGGTAGAGCAAAGGCATTGGCACCATCTAAAACTAGGTATTCTCCAGTGATTAATAATTTTCCGTTGCTGTAAAATGTTTTTTTCATGGATTGTAATCCTTTTTTATTTTCTTAGACTTTCAATGTAACTAACAACAGCGCTGTGAGAAACCACATGATGCTTAAAGTATTTACGAATCTCGTAACGTTCTTCGTCATTGGCTTCAAACTGGTTTAAAATATTGTTCAAATGCATTTTCATATGTCCTTCTTGAATACCAGAAGTTGTTAAAGAACGCAAAGCTGCAAAGTTTTGGGCTAAACCAGCTACGGCTACAAACTGCATTAATTGCTCAGCGGAAGGGTTTTCTAGCATCTCTAAGGATAGTTTTACCAAGGGATGCAAACTCGTTAATCCACCAACAGTTCCTAAAGCTAAGGGCACTTCAAGCCAAAACATGAAAACACCATTTTCAATTTTAGCATGTGACAAACTGGAATACTGTCCTTTATGAGCAGCATAAGCATGAACACCAGCCTCTACAGCACGGAAATCATTACCTGTAGCGATGACAACCGCATCGATTCCGTTCATGATTCCTTTATTATGGGTTACGGCTCGATACGGTTCGACTTCAGCAATTTGAACGGCTTGTACAAATCGTTCTGCAAATTCCTTTGGATTCGGAATGTGTTTTTCTTCTAAATCTTCAATCGGGCAAGACACTTCGGCACGAACAATACAATTGGGAACATAGTTAGAAAGTATGCTCATGATGACTGCGATTTCTTTCTCAGTTTCTGAAAATAAATCAAAATTTTGTGCTTCTTCTTTTAATGTTTTTGCAAATTGTTCCAAGCATGAATTGATGAAATTAGCCCCCATGCTATCTTTTGTTTCAAAAGTGGCATGTAGTTGGTAATAATGGTCAATCAAATTGGTTTTGTCTCTCAATTCAATGTTTAGAATACCACCGCCACGCTTTTGCATATTGGTTGTAATGTTATCGGTGTCAGCGAAAAACTTTGATTTGGTTTGAATAAAAAACAAATCTAGTTTTGATTTGTCTCCTTTGTATATAAAATGGACTTGACCAATTTTTTCGGTGTTAATTACAGTTGTTTTGAATCCGCCACGAGTGGACCAAAACTTTGCTGCCTTTGAAGCTGCAGCCACAACGGAACTCTCTTCAATCGCCATCGGGATGGTATTGTATTTGCCGTTGATTAAAAAATTTGGTGCTACACCCAGTGGGATGTAAAAGTTTGTAATGGTGTTTTCAATGAATTCATCGTGGAGTTTTTGAATTTTTTCATCGGAATTCCAATATTTCTTCAAGAGAGATATGGCTTCATTAGGAGTTGAAAAATAAGCATCAGCAATCCAGTTTATTTTGTCTTCTTTGGATAATTTAGAAAATCCTGAAAAAGGTTGATTCATTGTCAAGGTGTTATGTTGTAATTAGTTGCAAAGATACATTTTTAGCTGTTTTATTGGCTAATAATAAATGGCTTTCGAATGAGACTTTCGAATGATTTTTAGGATTTGTCTTTAGAAATGGAGTTTAATTGTAAATTTTTCTGTAAAATTGAAAGTGTTTTATAATTGATAGAAAACAAAAGATGAAACACATAGAATGTGAAAAGGTTTTAAATAATTGAACCATTAAAATTAAGAGAAATTAAGGGTCTAGCGCAATGAAACTTAATTGCTTAATGGTTAAAAAAAAACACTTTATGTTTTTGTAAAATTTAAATGGTTTAGAAAATAAAGTAATTATGATAAGATGGTTTGTAGGAATGTTTTTGTTTCTGGGTTTTTCTCTTTTAGCACAACAAAAAATAAGTGTTGAAGATATTTATAGTGGTGTTTTTCGAGAAGAAGGCATGATGGAATTGCAATCGCTAAAAAATACAAACCAGTACACGGTTTTGAATGAGGATGAAAATAATCGTAGCATTCAAATTGATTTGTATGATTTTGACACTTTGAAGAAAATAGCCACGTTATTTGATACTAAAAGTTACAGCCGTTTGCCTCGTATTGAAAGCTATTCTTTTGATCCTACTGGAAAAATGATTTTATTAGCGACTAATAAACGCCCAATTTACCGTCATTCCTTTACTGCAGATTATTTTTTGTATGATATAACTAGCAAACAGTTGACAAAATTATTTGAGTCACCTGTGCAAGAGCCAACATTTTCTCCTGATGGTAAAAAGATCGCTTTCGCAAAAGAAAACAACCTTTTTGTATATGATATGGAATCCAAAACCACAACGGCAATCACCACCGATGGAAAGAAAAATGAAATTATCAATGGGATTTCGGATTGGGTGTATGAAGAAGAATTTTCTTTTGTACGTGCTTTTGATTGGAGTACTGATAGTAAAAAAATAGCCTACCTCCGTTTTGATGAAACCCACGTTCCAGACTATTCGATGGTGATTTATGGACAAAATTTATACCCTTCCATTGAAACTTTCAAATACCCAAAAGCAGGTGAGCAAAACTCCAAAGTGTCTGTGCATATTTATGAGGTTGCATCGGCTCATTCGAAGAAAATAAATTTAGATAATTACACGGATTTCTATATTCCACGAATCAAATGGACAAACGATGCTAGTGTATTGTCAGCAAAAATTTTAAATCGTCATCAAAATAATTTGGATTTACTATTTGTAGATACACAAACAGGAAATACCAAAGTTGTTTTGAACGAAAAAAACAAAACCTATATTGATTTTGTTGATAAAGACAATTTAAGCTTTTTGGAAAATAATCGCTTTATTTGGATGAGTGAGCAAGACGGTTTCAATCATATCTACTTGTATGACAAAACGGGGAAGTTGATAAATCAAGTTACCAAAGGGAATTGGGAAGTCACGCAGTTTTATGGATATGATGAAAAGAATGAAACGGTTTTTTACGAATCAGTTGAAAAAGGATCAATTTATCGTGATGTTTATCGCATTGGTTTAGATGGTAAGAATAAAGAGTGTTTAACAAAAAAAACAGGAACCAATAAAGCGACTTTTAGCCCGAATTTCCAATATTTTATTAATGATTTTTCAGCTGCTAATCAACCTTCGATTTATACTTTGAATGAGTCTAAAAAGGGGGAAGAATTGCAAATAATTGAAGATAATGAGGGATTAACTACTATTTTAAAACCTTATGATTTGCCTGCGAAAACTTTTTTTACCTTAAAAACGGCTAAAGGAAACGAATTAAATGCATGGATTATTAAGCCTAAAGACTTTAATGCTTCCAAAAAATATCCCGTTTTGATGTATCAATATTCGGGGCCTGGTTCGCAACAAGTAAAAAATGAATGGAATAGTTATGATGATTATTGGTTTATGATGTTAGCGCAACAAGGCTATATTGTAGCTTGTGTGGATGGAAGAGGTACAGGTTTTAAAGGCGAAGCATTCAAGAAAGTAACGTATAAAGAATTAGGGAAGTACGAGCTCGAAGATCAAATTGATGCAGCCAAAGTTTTGGCTTCTTATCCTTATGTTGATGTAGCTCGAATAGGAATTTTTGGTTGGTCGTATGGCGGTTTTATGGCTTCGAATTGTATTTTGAAAGGAAATGAAATCTTTAAAATGGCAATTGCTGTGGCTCCAGTGACCAACTGGCGTTTTTATGATAGTATTTATACCGAGAGATACATGCAAACGCCACAGGAAAATCCTAGCGGTTATGATGATAATTCCCCGCTTAATTTTGTTTCTCATTTAAAAGGGAAATATTTGCTCATTCACGGCAGTGCTGATGATAATGTGCATCTTCAAAATACCATGAAAATGTCTGAAGCTTTGATTCAAGCCAACAAACAATTTGATTCTCAGATTTATCCTGATAAAAATCACAGTATTTATGGTGGCATGACCCGAATCCAATTGTATACTAAAATGACAAATTTTATTAAAGAGTCGCTGTAATCTATTTTTTAAATTAAATTTACGACTCAGCTATAATAATTAGATACGAATTTTATTTGCCTATGGCAGATTTGTGAAATTTAAAGCGTTTGTGTTCGTGTTAATTTGTGTAATTCGTTTGAAAATATAAAACTGTTTAACCTACAATAATATTCCATTTTATGAATCAAAATACTTCAGAAGACCAATTTTTTAAGAATCCTGTATTAGGACATCCTGCGGGGTTATTTGTTTTGTTTTTTACTGAAATGTGGGAGCGTTTTTCCTATTATGGTATGCGTGCGTTATTAGTATTGTTTTTGACTACTTCTTTGTCTAAAGGCGGCTGGGAATGGAATGTAGAAGATGCATTGGCGTTATATGGAACTTATACGATGGTAGTTTATTTTACGCCTATACTGGGAGGATATCTTGCGGATCAATATATTGGATATAGATGGGCAGTAGTGATTGGGGCTTTTATGATGACTCTAGGACATGCATCAATGGCGGTCGAAACACCTTTGTTTTTATATATTGGAATTGGTTGTTTGATGGTAGGGAATGGGTTGTTTAAGCCCAATATGACTTCTATTATATCAAATGCCTATGAGAAACATCCTGAAAAAAAGGATGGAGCTTATTCTTTGTTTTATATGGGGGTAAATGCAGGAGCGTTTCTAGGAATTATGCTTTGTGGTTATATAGGCGAAAAAGTATCTTGGAGTTTAGGTTTTGGATTAGCAGGAATCTTTATGTTCTTCGGAATGTTACAGTTTTATTTTACTCAAACTATTTTTGGAACTATTGGATTGCCACCTACCTCTGAATCTAAATTGGCTATCAAACAAAAAGAAGCTCAGGAAAATGTAGCTCCTCATATTATTAGAGATCGAATTATAGCGGTTATTATTTTTTCGGTATTCTCTGTTTTCTTTTGGGCAGCTTTTGAGCAGGCGGGAGGCTCGATGACTATTTTTGCTGAAAAATTTACACAAAGAGAGTTATTTGGTAATACAGGCTTACTGTTTAAAATATCCGATGCTTTATTGACTATTATTCCTTTAATTGTTATTAGTTATGTTTTGGTGAAATTGTTTTCGAAAACAATAAAAGAATATGCTTTAGGAAACAGCATTCTATCGTTAAGTTTTATTTTGATATGGGGTATTGTTATTTGGAAGATAAATAGAGATTTTTCAACGACAGAAACCGAAGTTCCTGCTTCTTGGTTTGGGATATTAAATTCATTGTTTATTATTTGTTTTGCCCCTTTTTTCTCGAAGTGGTGGGGAAGTAAATATAATATTTCAGGACCAATGAAATTTGGTTTGGGGCTTGCTTTACTAGGATTAGGTTTTGGGTTTTTGGCATATGGAAGTATGGGGATTACAACAGATTCAGTAGTGAGAGTCAGTATGATTTGGCTTATTGCGGCTTATTTATTTCATACTTTGGGAGAATTGTGTATTTCGCCTGTGAGTTTGTCATACATCAGCAAATTAGTACCTGCTAGCTGGATTGGAATTATGTTTGGAGTCTATTATTTGTTTCTTGGAATGGGTAATAAATTGGCAGGTTCAATGGGAGGCTTGATTGAGTCAATCACCGTACAGTATAGTTTGTCAACGTTTTTCTTAATATTTACAATTATTCCTGTGGGTTTGGGATTGTTAATGATTTTATTATCTCCTCTTATGAAAAAGTTAATGCATGGTGTAAAATAGAATTAAGGTATTATATTTGTTAACTTGTTTAGAAAAATCCAGAAAATGAAAAAAATAATAATAGCGTTTCTTATCGTATTTTCGGTAAACACTCAGGCACAAGATTTAAAATGGCATACTAACATCAAAGAGGCAATTGCGGTAAGCAACAAAGAAAAAAAGCCATTGATGTTGTTCTTTACTGGTAGCGACTGGTGTGGATGGTGCATTCGTTTACAAAATGAAGTCCTTAAAACTCCTGAGTTTACAAAATGGGCAAAAACAAATGTAGTTTTAGTTGAATTAGATTATCCACGACGAACGGCTCAATTGCCTGAAATCAAACAACAAAATGCCGAATTGCAACAGGTTTTTGGGATTCAAGGTTTTCCAACTGTATTTTTTACGAATGTAGAAAAAGACAAAGATGGCAGGTTAAATTTTAAAGCATTAGGAAAAACGGGTTATGTTGCTGGAGGTCCTCAAGCTTGGTTGGCTGAGGTCAACGGTTTTTTGAAAGCTAAAATATAAATTGTTTACATAATGAAAAAGCTCTTGGAAATCATTTCAAGAGCTTTTTTATGTTCGTTTATTTCTGGTAATAAACTATTCTTTTTTTGCTTTGCGCATAAATTCTTCGGCTTTTTCAACCATATTGTAACTTCCGCAGAAGATTGGCACTCTTTCGTGTAATTCTGTTGGTTTTAGTTCCATAATACGTTTGTATCCATCTGAAGCTTTTCCGCCGGCTTGCTCTACTAAAAAAGCAATAGGATTGCATTCGTACAACAATCTTAATTTTCCTTTTGGTGCTTTGGAACTGGTTGGATAAATGTATACCCCACCTTTAATCATATTTCTATGAATATCCGAAACCAAACTTCCGATATATCTTGAAGTATAAGGGCGATCACCTTCTTCTGATTGACAATATTTTAAGTAATCTTTTACTCCTTGTGGAAACTGAATGTAATTCCCCTCATTGATAGAGTAAATGTTCCCATCCTTTGGATATTGCATATTAGGATGCGATAAATAAAAGGTTCCAATGGCTGGGTTTAATGTAAATCCATTTACACCATGACCCGTTGTGTAAACTAGCATCGTTGAAGTTCCGTAGATAACATATCCAGCAGCAACTTGGCAAGTACCAGGTTGTAAAAAATCTTCCAGTGCTACGGGAGTTCCTATTGGTGTTACTCTTCGGTAAACCGAAAAAATTGTTCCTACTGAAACATTTACATCAATATTAGACGAGCCGTCCAATGGATCCATTAATACAACATACTTGCTAGAATGTTTGTTGTCATTTCCTTGAATAGTGATAAAGTCATCATTTTCTTCTGATGCAATACCACATACAATCTCACGATTGGTTAAGGTTTGAATGAAAATTTCATTAGCGTAAACATCTAATTTTTGTTGATCTTCTCCTTGAATGTTTTGTTCTCCAGCTGCTCCAATAATGTCAACTAATCCGGCTTTGTTTACCTTATAGTTAACCACTTTTGCTGCTAATCGAATGGAGTTGATGATTCTGGACAATTCTCCTGATGAATATTGAAAAGCATTCTGGTTTTCAATGATAAATTCTCCTAGGGTTTTGTTGTGTTCTTCCATTAAGAAATCGTTGTAGTTAGTTTGAAGTCACAAATATCGCCTTTTTTGTGAAAACGAAAATAATAAAATCTACTTCATTTGTTAGAATTGTATCTTTGCATAACTTAATAATTTAACAGATTGTTATAAAAATGCTTAAAATCAGATTTAATGAACATTAGAAAAGCAAATTCTGAAGATATGAAAGCTGTTTTAGCCCTTATTCAAGAATTGGCTATTTTTGAAAAAGAGCCAGAAGCAGTCGTTGTTACTGTTGCTGATTTGATTCGGGATGGTTTTGGGAGCAATCCATTGTTTAGTGTGTATGTTGCTGAGACTGATTCTAATATAATAGTTGGAATGGCATTGTATTTTTACAAATATTCCACTTGGAAAGGAAGGAGTATTCATCTCGAAGATTTGATTGTTACGGAGAATTATCGAGGGAAAGGTGTTGGAAAAGCATTGCTCTTTAAAATGGTAGAACTAGCTCGTGAAGAAAAAGTAAAACGTTTAGAATGGAATGTATTAGATTGGAATAAACCAGCAATTGATTTCTATATAGAGTCGGGGGCTGAAATCCTAAAAGAATGGCAACTTGTTAGGCTTGATGAACATAGAATTATTAATTTTGCCAAAATAAAATAAAATTAAACATTTAGAATAAAAACATGAGAGTATTTAAATTTGGTGGTGCTTCTGTGAAAGATGCAGAAGGAATTAAAAACGTTTATGATGTTTTACAAAAAGTAGGATATGAAGATGTATTGCTAGTTGTTTCTGCAATGGGAAAAACAACAAATGCTCTTGAATTAGTTATCAAAGACTATTTTGATAAATCACCTTCATTACAATCCTCAGTTCAAGAAGTAAAAAAATACCATAACCAAATCCTAATGGATTTGTTTGAAGATGAAAAGCATGAAGTATTTCAAGCAGTAAACACTCATTTTGCCGATTTAGAGTACTTTTTATCCCATAATAAATCGCCTAATTATAACTTTGTTTACGACCAAGTAGTAAGTTACGGAGAGTTGATTTCGACTACGGTATTGAGCCATTATATGAGTTTTATGGGCATTCAAACACAATGGATTGACGTTCGTAATTTTGTGAAAACAGATGCGAATTACAGAGACGCTGAAGTAGATTGGGAATTGACACAAAAGAACATTTCTAAAAACGTAAAAAGAAAAATATTAAACATTACGCAAGGATTCTTGGGTTCTGACGAAAATAACTTTACTACTACCTTAGGTCGTGAAGGATCAGATTACACGGCAGCTATTTTTGCTTATTGTTTGAATGCTGAAAGTGTCACTATCTGGAAAGACGTACCTGGGGTAATGAATGCAGATCCTAGATATTTTGAAAATGCAAGTTTGTTGAATCAAATTTCTTATAGAGAAGCAATTGAATTGGCTTTTTACGGCGCAACCGTTATTCACCCAAAAACATTACAACCCTTACAAAAAAAGGAAATTCCTTTATATGTAAAATCGTTTATCAATCCATTGTTGAAGGGGACTGTGGTTTCTAAAGGAATGGCATTAGAACCATACTTGCCTTGTTTCATTGTAAAAAGAGACCAGCTTTTAATTTCACTTTCTTCTATTGATTTCTCTTTCATTATGGAAGAGCACATCAGTGAAATTTTTGCGTTGTTTCACCAATTCAAAATCAAAGTGAATTTGATTCAAAACTCAGCGATTAGTTTCTCAGTTTGTGTGGAAGATAAATTTGGAAACTTTAAAGATCTGATTGCAATTTTAGCAAAAAGATTTAAAGTTGACTACACTGAGCATGTAACTTTATACACTATCAGACACTTTAACGACATGGCTGCTGAAACAGTCGAAAAAGGAAAGAATGTTATCCTGAAACAAGTAAGTACTGAAACTATGCAAATCATTACAAGCGAGAAATAGTTTGTTTTTTACACCGATTTACAAAGTAAAAAAATAAATTACACAGAATTTCAACATAAATTGCAGCAATAAAAGGTGTAATTTGTGTTGTTTTTTTGTTTGTAGCCATTTTATAATAAGTTTCGGTTTTACTTAATAGATACAAGATTTGTATTTTTTATTTTAGTAGTCTCTGTAAGAAACGGCTATATCAAACATTTTAATCCAGTTGATCACAATATAACAAACGGATAGTCTTAGTACTCACTACTTTTTAAACGCATAAAATACACTACTTTTGACATATTGACGTTATACACCTTATGTTAAAAAAAGCACTTTTTTTAATACTTATTTTTTATTTTCCTAGGCTTCTCGCTCAGGACAATAATTCATTGTATAAAACTAAGAAGCTTTCTGTTTCTACAGACACCATTCGGGTAGAGCCTTTCAGTATTAACCCAAATCATTTCAAGCTAATTGATGATCAAAATGATATTGTTGATAGCAGTAATTATACAGTTGATTTTCAAAAAGGAATTATAATTTTTAAAACCTCTTTTATTCAAAATCACTCAGATTCGGGTATCACGGTACATTATTTAACTTATCCAGATTTTTTAACCAAAGAATATAAGATTTACGATTCCAGTAGTGTAGTCACTAATGATATTTCTGCACAACCACTGTACAAAATAGAGAATAATCTTTCGACTAAAAAAGTCCCTTTTGATGGATTGAATACTTCAGGAAGTATCACCCGTGGTATTACAATAGGAAGCAATCAAAATGCAGTTTTAAATTCTAATCTAGATTTACAAATTACAGGCAAATTATCCGAAAAAGTGAGTTTAAGAGCTTCCTTGCAAGACAGCAATATCCCAATACAAAATGGAGGTTATTCTCAGAAATTAGATCAGTTTGATAATATTTTTATGGAATTATTCAGTGAAAAGTGGAATATTAGAGCCGGGGATATTTTCTTGGATAATCATAAGACTCAGTTTCTTACTTTTAATAAAAAAGTGCAAGGTTTAGCGGTCAATTTAGATTTTGGAACCGAAGAAAGTAAAACCAATATTTTTGCTTCGGCGGCACTTGTTAAAGGACAATATGCTAAGAGTAGTTTTAAAGGAATTGAAGGGAGTCAAGGGCCTTACAAACTAAAAGGACAAAATGGGGAATTGTATGTTTTAGTTATTTCAGGTTCTGAAAGGATATATGTCAATGGACGACTCTTAAAAAGAGGGGAGAACAACGATTATACGATTGATTATAATGCTGGTGAAATCACATTCACACCACTTTTTACCATTACCTCAGAAATGAGAATTGCAGTTGAATATCAATTTACTGACCGTAACTACACTCGTTTTGTTACCTATGCTGGCGCTTCTCATGAGGATAAAAAATGGAGTTTAGCAGGGTACTTATATTCTGAAAATGATATAAAAAACCAACCAGTACAACAAAACCTTTCGTCTGAACAAGTTAATATTTTAGCTGATGCGGGTAATGATACCAGATTGATGGTGGCACCTTCAGCGTATGCGGACACCTATTCTGAAAATAAAATTTTATATGTTAAAAGGATCGAAAATGACATCACCTATTTTGAATATTCAAACAATCCTAATGATACTCTTTTTAATGTAAGTTTTACTGCCGTTGGAAATAACAATGGAGATTATATTTTGAAAAGCAGTTCCAGTATTACTAAAATTTACGAATATATTGCTCCAATAAATAACATTCCACAAGGGAATTATGAGCCTATTATTCAACTTGTTGCGCCTACTGAAGTACAAGTGGCAACTTTATTAGGGAAATACAATCCTTCTGAAAAAACAGCTGTTGATTTTGAAATAGCGGTAAGTAATAATGATAAGAATCTCTTTTCAACGCTGGACGATTCCAATAATCAAGGAATGAGCGGAAAAATAAACGCAAAACAACGGCTATTTTCAAAAAAATGGAAAATTGATGCTTTTGGTAAATACCAATTCATACAAAAGAATTTTGCGTCGGTAGAACGTCTTTACACCATTGAATTTGATCGTGATTGGAATTTAGAAACAACGCTTTCAGGAAATCAAAGTTTATTGGTCTCAGGTTTGAATTTTAATCTGAGTCCTAATGAAAACTCCAATAGTAGTGGAATGCTAACGTATCAATTTGAAAAACTTGATTTCTCTGATAGTTTCTCTGGTAATCGGCATGTTGTTAATGGTTTGTTCCAATTGAAAAGCTGGAATATTAATACCCATGGGAGTTATTTAAAAAGCGATAGTCAAAACAGTGAATCTAAATTTGTAAGAAATCAAACGCAGGTTCGCTATCATTTTGGTAAAAACTGGATTGGTGGTAGCAGTCGACTTGAAGATAATCAATCCAGAATCAAAACTACAAATGAATTTGCTGCATTGAGCCAACGATTTAATGAATATGGATTTTTTACGGGACGAGGAGACAGTACCAAAGTATTTGTTGAAATAGGTCTTTTGAAAAGAAGCAATGATAGCATTCAAAACGGCCTTTTGCAACGAGTAAACAATTCAAATTCCTATTTTTTAAAATCAAAATTAATTCAGAACAGCACAAGTGATTTAACGGTTTATACAAATTATAGAGTATTAGAATACGTTAATTCAGCGCAAAGAAAAGAATCTACTTTAAATTCAAGAGTAGTATTCAATGATCGTTTTTTCAATCAATTGATTCAGAGTTCTACGGCGTACGAGACTAATTCAGGAACATTGCCTCAACAAGAATTTACCTATCTCGAAGTTGCTGCTGGGCAAGGAGTTTATATGTGGAATGACTACAATAATAATGGTATTCAAGAATTACAAGAATTTGAAGTTGCCCCCTATATTGATCAAGCGAAATATATCCAAGTTTTTCTGCCTAATTTGGTTTACATCAAAACACATCAAACTAAATTTTCTCAATCCATCATTTTAAATCCCAATCAATGGCAAAATAAAACAGGTCTACAAAAATGGATTTCCTATTTCTACAATCAAACTTCTTTTTTGATAAATCGAAAAACAAAAAACGAAGGAGATAATTTTGATTTGAATCCATTTAATAATTCCAAAGAAAATGTATTAGGATTAAGCTCTAGTATTCGAAATACATTATTTTACAATCGCGGTAAACAAGATCATTCTGTTACCTATACGTATATAGAAAATAAAGCTAAAAACCTGCTTTCAAATGGGACGCAAGAATCTGACAACAGTTCGCATCAATTTCAATATACCCATCTTCATCATAAAAGTTGGTTGATCAACGCTTCCGTAAATACAATTGCGACAAAAGTTACTTCTGAAAATTATCCATTGAAAAACTACACCATTTCAGGGTATCAATTGATTCCTAAAATCAGTTATTTGTTTTCTAAAAATACGAGCTGGGATTTGTTTTATGAATTACAAAACAAGAAAAACCAAATTGGAAATTTAGAATCATTACTTCAAAATCGCTTTGGGACATCCCTTTCATATTCTGGAAAAAAGAATTTTACGTTAAATGCCGAAGTTTCTTTTTACCAAAATAATTTTGATGGTGATGAATTTTCATCCGTTGGGTTTCAGATGCTAGAAGGATTACAGACAGGACAGAATGTTGTATGGAAATTGCTTTTGCAAAAAAATATTACTCAGTTTTTAGATGTTAACTTTAATTATTTAGGAAGAAAAAGTGAAACGGGTAATACCATTCACACGGGGAATATCCAGCTAAGGGCTTATTTCTAAGTAAAAAAATGGAGTGCCATCAGATGATACGCCATTTTACCCAAAACCCAAATTAATCCAACAAGGAGTACCTCAAAGCTGATTTAAACTAGGTATGCCTTTTACACTATCTTATTTTATTTTGTGTGTTGCGTCATTTGTATTGATGCTTTTTGTTGTTGTTGCGTCTTTTATATCTTGTTTTTAAAAAGGCGTTTTATTTGTGTTGGTATCCTTTTTCTAAAAAATATCGTCAATATAAACGGCTATTATTAAGCTAACTTTTCTTTTTTTACTAAATTATCATAGTCCAAGAAAATATATTTTCATTATCTATTAAAAGAGTTTTATACAAATATGATTTTATGGGTAAAGAAATTCAAATCATCGATGAGAGGAAAATCCTTATTGCGTACACTTACATTATGCTAACTTTGGGAATGCGAGATTATTTAATAGATTTGTTTTCTAAATCATCATTTGTCCATCAGTACATTACTCGTTTATAAATATGAAAGCTGTGGTTTTTTCTTGGAAGGATTTTGTCTAGGATAAAGTACTGCTAAGAAAATATTACTCTTGGGGTACACGCATCTGCACATACTTTACATTTTTATTGTTTAAAGAGTAATTTAACAAGTGCCGTTATTTTTTTAAGACGAGTTTATTGAAGGGGTGAAATATTTAAATAATGAAAGTTGCCTGATAGTTTTATTCCAAAAAAGCAATTTCAGATTGTATCTTTATAGTAATTATTTTGAATTCTAAGCAGTTATGTTAGAACATTTTTTGAGACTTCTTATTTATTCAAAAAGGAACATTCCGAATTTTTCACTTCAGTTTCTCAAATGATTACTATAGATGAAAAGTATTGTGGATAAAAAAAGCAGTCTGAAAAGAAACTTTCAAACTGCTTTGGAATAAGATATTCGAATTTAAAATGCAGTCATTTTTTTCAAATCAGTAACAGTTGCAATTGGATCAGCAGCACCAAAAACATAGCTACCCGCTACAAGAACATCAGCTCCAGCTTCAACCAATTGTTTAGCATTTTTATTGGTAACACCTCCATCAATTTCAATTATAGTTGAAGCCCCTTTTTTAGTGATTAACGCTTTTAACTTTCTTACTTTATCGTAAGTGTTTTCAATAAATGATTGTCCTCCAAAACCTGGATTAACACTCATAATACAAACTAGGTCAATATCATTAATGACGTCTTCTAGTAAGTCAACATTCGTATGTGGGTTTAAGGCAACACCTGCTTTCATCCCTTCGGCTTTGATGGCTTGTAAGGTTCTGTGCAAGTGAGTGCAAGCTTCCAAGTGAACAGTCAATACATCGGCACCTAGCTTTTTAAAAGTCGAGATGTAACGATCTGGGTCAACAATCATCAAGTGTACGTCAATAGTTTTAGTAGCATGTTTTTTGATCGCTTCTAGAACGGGCATTCCAAAAGAAATATTAGGGACAAAAACACCATCCATGATATCAATATGAAACCAGTCAGCCTCACTTTTGTTAATCATTTCGATATCGCGTTGTAGGTTGGCAAAATCAGCAGCCAATACTGATGGCGCAATAAGTGTATTTTTCATTTTTCTTTTGTTTTTAGTGTGTTGTTGTTTGAATTTGCAAAATTAGTTCATTTAAAACAAACCCAAAAATTTTTTATTTTATTTGTGACCTTTGTCGAGAGGCACTGCAGTGC
>NZ_JBAWDL010000277.1:0-25410 GCF_049590715.1 Flavobacterium sp. | reverse complement strand
GTACGTTTAAAGGGATGATTACTAATTTCAAAACAAAATTAGCATTAAATAGTAGTTATGGTAAAGCAAATGTTGAAGCCTTACTAGATCAACGAATTAAGAAAAGAGAACGCTACGATGCGAAAATTGCGTTTGATAATTTTGATTTGGGGAAACTAATTAAAAATGATTCCATAGGCAAAATAACGGTGAATGGAACAGCAAAAGGAATTGGTTTTGAACCTAAAACGGCTAATGCACAATTGAAGTTGATGCTTAAAAAAGCGACTTTCAATAAATACAATTACACCAATATTAATGTTGATGGCGCTATTGCTAATGGGGATTTTAAAATAAATAGCAAAAGCGATGATCCAAATATCAAATACCAATTGGATGCCAATGGTGGTTTCGGTGGAAAATATCCTTCGGTTAATCTAAAATTGAATCTTGATATTGCTGATTTAGAAAAATTAAATTTACATGCAGGTGCTTTCAAAATCCGTGGAAATATTGCTGGAAATATTACAAATAGTAATCCAGATCAATTGAATGGAAAAATTATTGGTTCGAATATTCAGATTTTAAAAGATGCTGAGCCGATGGTTTTGGATAGTATTCAGATTATTGCTTTTTCGGATGCACAAAAAAATACAATTAAAATAAAATCACCAATACTCAAAGCGGAGATTGATGGGAAGTACCAATTGACAACCCTAGCAGCGGCAATTCAAAATTCCATTTCGAAATATATTGATATTCAAGGTATAAAAAAACCAACCAAGGTGGCTTCAGACCAACACTTAACATTCAAGTTAAATGTTCAAAATGAACCTATATTATACGAGTTGATTCCAGGATTAACAGGTATAGAACCAATTGATATAAGTGGGATGTACAATTCACAAGGGGATAGTATCGCTATAAAAGGAACGATTCCAAGAATTGTATATGCAGATAATACGATTACCAATGGAATCCTGAATGTAGAAACAGCTGATAATGTTTTGAATTATAAATTGTCTGTGAGTGCGATTGAAAATAGTCAATTCAAGTTAGGAGCAACTACTTTTTTTGGAAATGCAACAGATAACAAACTGATGTATGCTTTGCAAGTTCAGGATGATGCTAAAAAAGATCAGTATTATGTTTCCGGGAATCTTGTAGTAGCTGAAGGTAAAAAAACATTCAAGTTTGATGTTGATAAATTAAAACTGAATTATGATTTGTGGACAATAAATCCAGAGAATGAAATCGTGTTGGGAGAAGATTTATTATTTATAAATAAAATGGAATTAAGCCATTCCAGCGATATGCTTAAAATTCAGTCTAAATCAGATAAGAAAAGTGCTCCATTGGATATAGAATTCTCAAATTTCAAAATAGGAACGTTATTGAGTATCGTCAAAAAAAAATCTTTATTGATGGATGGATCCATTAATGGAACGGCTACGCTAGAAAGAGGTATAACATCTCCTGTTTTTATCTCAGATTTGACGGTTAAGGATTTTACTTTCAAAGGACAAACTGTAGGTGATGTAAGTTTAAAAGTAAATAATAAAACGGCAAATACACTTTCTGCTGATGTAGCCCTTACTGGTGAAGGAAACAACGCTACAATCAAAGGAGAATATTTTACTGATAAAGGAGCTTTTGATTTGGATTTAGATATTACTAAATTGAATATTAAAAATATTGAAGGTTTTTCGATGGGGAACATCACCGATGGCAAAGGAGCTTTGTCAGGGCAATTTAAGATTACAGGAACTAGTCTTGCTCCTAAAATAAATGGAACTTTAGCCTTTGAAGATGCTGGATTCCGAATTACAAAACTCAATTCGTTTTTTGAAGTTAATAATCAAAAAATCCGAATGGATAATGAAACCATTGCTTTTAATGAGTTTACGCTCTATGATGAAAATAAAAATGAATTGAGCGTAAATGGAAAAATGACAACACCTGATTTTAGAAACTATAGTTTTGATTTAAAGGTAAAAGCCGATGATTTTAGAGCTGTAAATTCAAAGGCTACAGATAATGAGATTTTTTATGGTGATTTGTTTTTGGATACCCAATTAAACATTGGTGGAACATTAGACAACCCAGTGGTTAGTGGAAATGTAAAAATCAATGAAAAAACAAAATTTACGGTAGTATTGCCTCAATCAGATCCTTCAATTGTGGATAGAGAAGGTGTGGTGGAGTTTGTAGATGAAGAAAATAAGTATTTAAAACAAACAGTCAAATTGAATGATGAATTCAATAAATCAGAGTTGTTAGGAATGGATGTGGGTGTAGCCATTACCATTGATAAGGAAGCTGAATTCACGATGATTATTGATAAAGGGAATGGAGATTATTTGAGCTTAAAAGGAGAAGCAGAACTTTTTGGAGGGATTGACCCGTCAGGAAAAACAACCCTTACAGGAAGTTATGTATTTAATGATGGAGCCTATCAAATGAATTTTAATAATATCAAAAGAAAATTTGATATTCAAAGTGGTAGTTCTATTGTTTGGAATGGAGAGCCTACATTAGCAACGGTTACCATTACGGCAGTGTATAAAGTGTCGGCTGCACCTTTGGACTTGTTAGGCGATCAATTAGGTGCAGTGAGTGATGCAGTTAGAAATACCTACAAGCAAAAAATACCTTTTCAAACATTATTAAAAATGGAAGGGGAATTATTAAAACCCGAAATCAGTTTTGACGTGGTGCTACCTGAAGGGAATTATGATGTTTCTTCAGATATTGTGTCTGCGTCACAAAACAAGTTAGAACAATTACGCAAAGATCCTTCTGCTCTTAATAAACAGGTTTTTGCACTTTTATTATTGAATCGTTTCGTAGGAGAAAATCCTTTTGCGAGCGAGAGCGGCGGAACTAGTGCCGAGTCAATCGCTAGACAAAGTGTGAGCAAGATTCTATCGCAACAATTAAATGATTTAGCAGGTGATTTAATTAGTGGTGTCGAATTGAATTTTGATTTAGAATCAACAGAGAATTACACATCAGGAGTAAAAGAAAATAGAACTGATTTGAATATTGGTGTTTCTAAAAAACTATTCAATGATCGTTTAAAAGTCTCCGTAGGAAGTAATTTTGAATTAGAAGGAAATCAGAATACTAATGAAAAAGCGTCCAATATTGCTGGTAATGCTTCGGTTGAATATCTCTTGACTAAAGATGGAAGATATAAGTTTAGAGCTTATCGAAAAAATGAATATCAAGTTGCTATTCAAGGGGAAGTAGTGGAGACAGGCGTTTCATTTATTATTACAATGGAATACAATAAATTTAGAGAACTTTTTCAAAAAAGTAAAAAAGAAAAGGAGAGTATAGCAAAGGAAAAGCTTAAAAACGAGAAAGAGAAACTGAAAAAAAGTAATGAAACTGATAAGTCGTAACAATATGAAAATCCCATATTTTAAATATTTTTTAATTTTAATGTCACTCTTTATTTTAGGTTGTGGAAACACAAAGTATTTGCCTAAAGGAGATTTACTTTACACGGGTGGGAAGGTAACTGTTGAAGATTCCACGTTGAATAGAAAAATCAGAAAACAACTTCGGTCTGAGTTTGAAGAATTATTACGTCCCAAACCGAATAGTAAAATATTAGGCGTTAGATTCAAATTATTCTTTTACCGTTTAGCAGGTGAACCCACAAAAGATAAGGGGTTTAGGTATTGGTTGCGTAACAAAGTAGGGGAGCCTCCCGTTTTGTTTAGTCAAGTTGATTTAGAATACAATGCAGCTGTACTTCGAAATTATGCTGAAAATCGAGGGTATTTCAAGACTAAAACCCAAGCTGATTCTACCCGAAAAGGCAAACACGCAACGGCTGATTATATTGTAAAACTTGCTAAACAATATAAAATAAAAGAGGTTTTTTTACCAGAGGATTCTACCGCTTTGAGTAAATCCATTACCGCAATAAAAAAGAAAAGTCTTTTAGTTTCAGGTCATCCATACGATTTAGAAACTATAAAAGCGGAACGAGATCGAATTGACGCTAGATTAAAAGAGAAAGGCTATTATTATTTCAATCCCGATTATATTTTAGCTCAAGTGGATAGCTCTAAAGGCAGCCATGAGTTAAACATTCGATTAAAAATTAAAGAGGAAACCCCTCTCAAGGCTAAGCAACAGTATAGAATAAATGATATTGTAGTCTATCCTAATTATTCCATTTTAGGAGATTCTACCTTCTATGCAAAAAAATACGCAAAACAAGTAGGTGATTTTACTATTATAGATACTACAAACACTTTTAATCCTAGAGTTTTTAGCCGTGCCTTGTATTTTCATAAAGGGGATTTATACAATAGAAAGGATCATAATTTATCTCTTAATCGCTTTGTGAATTTAGGAACTTTCAAATTTGTAAAAAACGAATTTAAAGTTGATGAGACCATTCCTAAGACATTGAATGCCTATTATTATTTGACATTATTACCCAAAAAATTTATCCGTTTAGAATTAGGGGCAAATACAAATTCAGCTGGTTATACAGGTACCGATTTAAAAATTAATTGGAGTAATCGAAATCTTTTTGGTGGGGCCGAATTGTTTACACTTAGTCTATTTGGCGGTGCAGATTTTCAGATTTCAGGAAACAATGGTGGTTATAATCTTTATAATTATGGAGGCGAAGCTAGTTTGATTTGGCCACGTATGGTAGCGCCTTTTAAATGGGACGGATCGAGTGAATTTGTGCCAAAAACAAAAGTGGCGATTAGTTATGAACTTCAAAATAGAGCCCAATTGTATTCTTTGAATTCCTTCAAAACGTCATTTGGTTACTTATGGAAAGAAGATGCAAATAAGGAACACGATTTGAAAGTATTAGATGTTAGTTATGTAAGTGCTAATGATGTGACAGATTTATACCGAGAAGAAATAAAACAAAATCCCTCCTTAGAAAAGGTTATCCAAAAGCAATTTATCTTTGGACCCACGTATTCATACACCTATACAAACACCAGTAAAAAAAGAAAGAAACATACTTTTTATTTTAATGGAGAACTGGACTTGGCAGGAAATATTACGGGGCTAATAACAGGAGCGAATGTCAAAAAAGGGGATACTATCAAAGTTTTTGATGTGCCTTTTAGTCAGTATGCCAAAATAAAAACCGATTTAAGGTATTATCTAAAATTAGGAAAGGACAGCAAACTCGCCACCCGATTGATTTTAGGAGCTGGTTATGCCTATGGAAATAATACGGAATTGCCATATTCCAAACAATTTGTTATTGGTGGTGCAAATAGTTTGCGTGCCTTTCGTTCTCAATCTATAGGGCCAGGTGTTTATCGTAGTCCAACAACTCTTTCTAATTTTTTACCTGATGAAACGGGCGATATTAAGATTGAAATTAATGCAGAATATAGAGCTAAACTGTTTAGTATTGTTGAAGGAGCATTGTTTGTGGATGCGGGGAATGTATGGTTGCTTAATCCTAAAGCATCCAAACCTGGAGGGGAGTTCAGTCATGATTTTCTGAACCAAATGGCAGTAGGAACAGGAGCGGGTTTGCGTTTTGATTTGTCATTCCTAACACTTCGGACTGATTTAGCTTTTCCTATTCGTCAGCCATATGTAATTAATGGTAGCAATTGGATCCTTAAAGATGTTAATTTTGGAAGTCGCGATTGGCTCAATAGCAACCTTGTCTTCAATATAGCAATCGGGTATCCTTTCTAAACGATTTATTAGGAGCTAATCCCGCTATCCGCTACAATCTTCTGGTGGCCAAACGCCAGCCACCACAAGGATTTTCGCTTCTATCGGGGCTAGAATGAGGTGCTGAAATGAACTTTTATGCTAGTCTTTATTAATCAATTTAAAAGATTCACTTCTCCACTTTCTCTAAATCTTCTAGTTTTGTTTTGGTCAAATTGAGTTTGTTAAATTCGGGATTGTTTGGGATTTTGAGTTCAAAATCATCCATAAAATCTATTTCAATTTTAAAGTCACTTCCCGTTAAATCTAAGACATGACCACCTGATTGTTTATCATCGGCAATATAATGGAAATGATACCCAGGCACATTGAGTCCCTGCATATACTCTGGGAAACGAAAACCTACGAGTGTCCCCGAACTATTATTACTCTCAAATACAGATTGTTTTTTTACTGCCTCAATCATTTTGGGATATGGTTTGGTTTGTTGTGCTACTGAGCGTGTTTTGATTTTAGGGCAAACAACTTTGATTTTGTAAGCAACATATAAATTCTTATTAGGACTCAAACTATCCAGAAGGTTGTAGAGTTCTTTTAAATTTAATATCAGTGATGTATCATGCTTTAGTTCTGTTTTAAAATGAGTTACAACAGCAAATGGTGTTAGTGTAGAAGATTTTACAGGATAAGCTTTTCCATCTGATTTGATTTTGTAAAAATGATTGTCAAATCCAATCATTTCACCATCCAAAGCATTAAAAGTTCCAATGCCAAAATCACCTTTTTTTTGCAAGTTTTTCATTGTCAATTCGCCATCATAACCACCTTCCATCAAAGCGTTGATGGTGGCATATTGATAAATAGTTTCGTTTTGATGAGATTGTGCGTTGCATGATGGTAATACTATAACAGTAGTTAATAAAGCGAGATAGAATGATCTGAATATCATATTAGTTTTGGTTTGAAGGGTATTGGTGAAGTTTTATTTTTTAGTATATAAATTTCTGAAATAATCAATTTTATAAAAGAACATTTCGGCCATATTGTAAGCTCTTAGTTTAGCCTCATCAGCGATTTTGCCTATGAAAAGGCTATCAATTGTAGTTGTAAAAATTTGCATCCAGCGGTCAAAATGTTCCTTTTCAACAGGCAAATGTTTATGAGGAGGAAATGGACTCCCTGAATAGGTATGCACTTCTAATAAAAGTGTTTGCCAAAAACGGTACATTTTTTCCAAATGCTCTGGCCAGCGATCACCTATTTTGTCATTAAAAACAGGACCTATCAAAGGATCCTGTTGTACTTTTTCGTAAAAAGTATTCACTAAGAGTTTGATGTCGTTTAGATTTGAAATGTCATGGAATTGGGTCATAAGGATGGCTGTAATTAGGCTCTAAAGGTACAAATATTGCCCTTTTTTTAATTGTATTATCAAAGTTTAATAGTTTTTATTGATAAATAAAATGAAGTTTCCCTTAATAAGTGTTGCAATTATTTTTTATGATAAGTAAGAAAAAACAAATAGATAAAAATAGTTAGATAATAAAATATGTGTTTTATAAAGAATATAGGATATTGTCGGTATTGTTTGGGTTACATATGGATAACATTTAGTTGATTAAGAATTGTGAAATTTTAAAGCATAAAAAAACAACAGCAATCTTTAATAGCATTATAGAAAAGATAATGAAGATAAAAAAAGTTGAAGAATTGATATTGTTGATGTTACAAATAAGAAATACGGAATGCAGAAACGCTATTTTAATAAATAGTTATTTTATTTTTTTTTCTTAATAAAACGGTAACTTTTGTCGCCTACCCATTTGATTAATTTGCAGGACATATATTAAACAGAGAAAAGAAATGTATAATATGTTGTTGCCAAATTGGCTTGTTTTTCAAAGATATTGGGGCACTTTGATTGTTGTTTTCAAAATAACAATAGCGGTATCATTACTAAAAATGGTTTCTCATGTATAAGCAGTGTACTGATGAGGAATTGGTTGTTTTATTACAACAAGGTAAAGACCGTGCTTTTGATGAGTTATATATAAGATACCGTGATGTATTAGTTCGTTTTGTACATCAAAGAATGAAATCTTTGGATATAGCCCAAGAAATAGTTCAAGAAGTTTTTACTACGATTTGGGAACGTAGAAGAATGTTAGTGATCCAAAAAAAGTTTTCATCCTATGTGTATGCGTCTGTTCGATATGTAACTCTAGATTATATTAAAGCACATGCGGTTACTGATGAATACGTACAAGAGGTTGTCGAAGCTTCATCTCCAAAAATCAATTCAACCGAAGATTATATTTTTCATGAAGAACTTCAGGATGCATTACAAAGATCTACTGATTTGCTTCCTAAAAAAGCCAAAGAAGTTTTTATTCTTAGCCGATTTAAAAATTATACCAATAAAGAAATTTCAGAAGAACTAAATATCTCTACTGATACAGTGAAATATCACATTGCATACGCTCTAAGATTTATGCGTATCAATTTGAAGGAATTTTATTTTTTACTCCTTTTTTGGTTAGTTTAAGAAAAGGTTATTGCTTTTTTTTAACTGTTAACACAAGCGTAACTTTGTGTACCTACCTATAAAACCTCTTTTTTACACTTATTACTAACAAGTATAAGTTTTTAATAAATGGTAGATAAATTAAAGAAAGAGGTAAAACGGTTTTTAGAAGGAAAGCCATCTCCAGTAGGGGAAAAGTTATGGTACCGTTGGTTCGAATTGCCAAACTATCCAAAGACTGATGAGAAAGCAATCCTTTCATCTTCATCGGATTTAAAGAAAGAAATAAGATACATCAAAAGAATATCATTCCGATTGTTAGGATTGAATTATAATCAATGGCAAATGGCCGCTTCCCTTGTGGTGTTCATAGGAGTTAGTGGATGGTTTTATTTTTCGAGTACAGCAAGTATGTTGTTATATCCTATAACTTATTCAGAAAGTATAACGCAGCCCGGACAACGTATTAAGGTTAGTATGAGTGATGGGACTCAAGTATGGATCAACGCGGGGAGTGTTCTTAAATATCCTAAAATTTTTCAAGGTGATACTCGTGAAGTATATCTAGAAGGAGAAGCTTTTTTTGATGTAGCAAAAGACAAAGAGCATCCTTTTATTATTCATACATCAAAAATGGATACTAAGGTAGTAGGAACAAGTTTTAATGTTCAAGCGTATCCAGATAAAGAAAATGAAGAAGTTTCTGTACTTACAGGAAAAGTGTCTGTGAGTTCTGTAGAGACAGATCAACAAATATTTATAACTCCGGGCCAAAAAGCATCTTTAGACAAAAAAAGTAACGCTATTAAATCATATTCTAAAATCGATATTTCGAGTATTTCTACTTGGCGTACAAATACCTTGTTTTTTGATAATGCACCTATTAACGAAGTGATTAGTGCTATTGAAAGGAATTATGGTATTAGAATAGAAATGAAAGATTTGAAATTTAAACCGCTGAATATAAATGCAGGTTTCGAAAAGCTAAGCGCTGAGCAAGTCATTATGCTTTTATGTAATACGATCGATGCTTCTTATGCTAAGGAATCTGGGGTCTATATAATTAAGTCTAACGAATTAAATAAAAAAGAAACGAAGTAAAAAAGCAAATTAGTAATCTAAAATTAAAATTATGAATTTTAAAAAAGTACAATCTTTAAAATGGAAACAACTGAGGAAGATTGTTTTTGTAAACACCTTTGGGGTCTTTACAGTATTGGGTATGGGACAAAATGTTTTAGCCAATGAAAATAAAATAAAAGATGCTATACTTGAAAATATAACTTTAAGTGTGGATAATGAGCCGCTTAAAGATGTGTTTAAAAAAATTGAAGCACAATCAAATGTTCATTTTATGTATGAAACCAATCAGGTAAATAATACACAAAAAGTGAGTTTGAAGGTGAATAATTTGAGTTTAAACCAAGTGATGGAAAAATTATGCACGCCACTTTTTTTAAATTATCAAATTATCAATAGAAATATCGTAATCAAAAAAGCAAATACTTCCAGCAAAAATTCCCAACGAAAATATAAAATATCAGGAACTGTAATAGGAAACGATGATGGTTTGCCTTTGCCAGGTGTAAATGTAAATGTGAAGGATTCAAAAATTGGTATAACAACTGATTTTGATGGGACATTTGTTTTAACACTTGATGAGCCTACTGTTACACTTATTTTTTCTTATGTAGGATATGCAGACCAAGAGTTAAAAGTAGATGGGACAACTTCAAATTTGAATATTCGTTTATTACCTGGAGCGAAACAGTTGCAAGAGGTGGTAGTTGTGGGATATGGATCAGTAAAAAGATCGCAAATTACAGGAGCTGTTTCTACAGTTTCCTTAAAAGAAAGCTCGAGTAGAACATACAACTCTACGGCTGAATTATTGCAAGGTACAGTGGCAGGTGTTACTGTTCTTAATAGTGGAGGGGATCCAACAGCACCACCAAAAGTTATAATAAGAGGTATTGGTTCTATAAATAGCGAAGAACCAATGATTGTTTTAGATGGTATGATTTTTTCTGGTTCATTCAATGATATAAACCCTAACGATATTGAAGCTATCAGTGTTTTGAAAGATGCTGCTTCAGCTGCAATTTATGGAGCTAGAGCTTCGGGAGGTGTTATTTTGATTACTACCAAAAAAGGAAGGACTGGTTCTGTAAACGTAAATGTAAATTACAAATCAGGAATGCAACAACTAGGTAAAAAAATAGAAGCTCTAAACGCAGCAGAGCTTGTGTCTGTACGTAACCAAGCCTTTGCTAACGATGGTTTGAGCAACGTTTATGCAGATTTGTCTAAAAACCCTGAATTAGCAACAACTAATACTGTTTGGACTGATGAGATTTTTAGAGTTGGAAAAATACAGGATGTAGCAATGTCTGTTGATGGCGGAAATGACAAAGCTACCTTCTTTTTGTCAGGTGGTTATCGTAAAAATGAAGGTATTTTATTGAATACATTCTCACAAAGATATACCGCAAGAGCTAATTCTACTTTTAAAATCTCTCCAAAAATAAAAATAGGTGAAAATTTGACCTATTCATTAACGGATGGGCAATCTGGTAGTACTGAGGATGCTTATACTTCTCCTATTATATCTGCCGTTTTTTATACCCCATATGGGACTATATATAAGCCAGATGGTTCTGGAGAATTTAGCGGAATACCATCAAATACAGGTGCTAGTTATGGAGATGTAGCTAATCCTGTTGCAACATTACTGCGTCTAGATAATAGTAATCCAGTTTCTACTTTGTTGATAAATCCTTATGCAGAATGGGAAATTGTAAAAGGGCTTACTTTTAAAACGAACTGGGGTTTTACACGTATACAAAATAACTCCAAAGACTTTCAGGTAAGAATTCCTGAGCCAGGAAAACCAGTTTCTTTTAACCAATTGATTGAAAAATCATCCACACGTACAAGGTTATTGAGTGAGCAAACGCTAACGTATGATAAGAGTTTTGGCGGTCATAATATAACGGCTTTTGCAGGTTATACTTATCAAGATGATAAGAGTAATTATTTTAGTGCTACAGGAACCGATTTTGATGATGAAAGTCCATCCAAAAGGTATTTAATCAATGCCAAAAATTTTAAAAACATAACAGGTAGCGGGACTGAAGAGAACTTACTTTCTTATGTAGGTAGATTAAACTACTCTTTTAAAGACAAATATTTACTATCTGCTGTTATTCGTAGAGATGGTACTTCTAAATTAACGGCTGACAACCGTTGGAAAACGTATCCATCATTATCACTTGGATGGTTAATTTCTGAGGAAGATTTTATGGAAAACAGTAAATCAATTGTATCAGTTTTAAAATTAAGAGCAAGTGATGGTACCATTGGAAATCTTGCCGGAGTTGGAACTTATTCAAGTAGTGTTGCTTTGTCTCAAACTAAATCTTTGCTAGGTTCAACACCAATAACTGTACTGGGATTAGCAGAATCAGAATTGTCAAATAGTCAGTTAACTTGGGAAAGCTCTAGACAAAAAAATATTGGTTTGGATTTTGGTTTGTTTAAAAATAGTTTTACAGGTTCAGTGGATTATTTTGTTAAAACAAATAAAGATATGTTATTCCGTAACTCATTACCAGGGAATGCAGGAGTGCCTGGTGGACAACTAATTAATGCAGGAGAGGTGGAGAATAAAGGTTTAGAAGTTAGTTTGGGATTCAATAAGGAAATTGGCAATTTTAAAATGGATGTAGCTGTAAATGTGTCTTTCTTAGATAATAAAATAGTAGCACTAAAAGAAGGACAAACTTCTTTCTTTCCTGAAAAAGTTTCCGGTTCACGTACTAATTTACCAGTAGCCAATATTTATCAAATAGATCAACCAATAAATGCATTTTATGGATATGTAGCAGATGGTTTGTTTCAATCTAATGATGAGGTAAAAGGTTATACTAATGCGCAGGGTGTTTTATTACAACCAAAAGCAGTTGCAGGTGATATTAAATTTGTTGATACTAATGGTGATGGGACAATTGATGATAAAGACCGTACCGTGATTGGAAATCCATTTCCTAAAAAGAGTTATAGTGTTAATTTCAACTTTAATTACAAACGATTTGATATGAATCTCTTTTTCCAAGGAGTAGCTGGTAATAGTGTCAATAATTCTTTAAGATTTACGGGGATAAATACAGGTTTGCCTAATTATAACCTTTTGGCAGAAGTAAAGGATGCTTGGTCTCCAACCAATACAGATACTTCAATCCCAAGATTGACTACTCTTGATCCTAATAATAATTTTACTCGTATTTCAAGTTTGTATATTGAGGATGCTTCTTTCTTACGATTGAAAAATATAACTGTGGGGTATACTTTTAATGAAGAATTTTTTAACAATAAAATGAAAGCTAGAATATATTTTTCTGCTCAAAACCTATTTACGATTACCAAATATTCTGGTCAAGATCCAGAAGTTGGTTTGAATAATTCTGGTATCGATTTAGGACGTTACCCATTATCAAAAATTTTCCTAACAGGTGTTAATTTAAGTTTTTAAAAAACAATTAAAATAAAATAAAATGAAAAAAACAAAATTTTTATTAATAGGTTTAGGGGCGCTGTTAGTCACAGTAGCTTGCGAAAACAAACTAGATTTGGAGCCACAAGGTGCACCAAGTACAGGTAGTTTTTGGAAAACTTCATCAGATGCGACTGCAGGTGTAAATGCTATATATTCACTATATTCAGATGATGACATGTACGGTCGTGGTTTCTTTTGGCTCAACAATGCTAGTGATGACATTGGTACAAAACCTAGAGCTAATGCAGAAAAAATGAAAAATTTCACTGTAAATGGTTCTGAATCTGAGACCAAAGAAATTTGGAGAAAGCATTATCAGGTAATGAAGAGATGTAATGAAGCACTTCGTAATATTCCTAATATCTCTATGGATGCAGTTTTAAAAAATAAACTATTGGGAGAAGCGTATTTTAATCATGCTGTGATGCACTTAGAATTGGCGTATCATTATGGAGATGACAAAGCAGGTATCCCAATCCCAGATAGAAACAATCCAGAAAATGTTTTTATTCCACGTGCTAAAAATGTGGCTGAAAATTATGCATACATTGCCGAAGATTTAAAAAAAGCAGCTGATTTATTGCCTTATTTTAATGAACTGTCTGCCTCAAATTATGGACGCGCACATAAAACAGCTGCTTGGGGGTATTTAGCACGTACCTATTTGTATGCTAAAGATTATGACAATGCCATCAAATATGCGAATTTAGTTGTAACCAGCGGTAAGCATTCTCTATTGCCTAACTTTGAAGATGTTTTTAAAATTGCCAACAACTGGTCTTCGGAATACATTTGGTCAGTGACATCTAGTGCTACGGATTCTAATTTAGGTTGCATTTTTCCAGGTGTTTGCTTAGACGATACAGGTTGGAGAGAATACAACGGATGGGGAAATTTTTATCCTACCAAAGAATTATTTGATACTTATGTTGTAGGAGATAAAAGACTTAGTGCTACTATTCTTCAAAAAGGAGACAAGTTCATGTATTTTGGTAAGGAAGTATCTTATAACGAAGGTACCTATGTAGTAAATGCAAGTAATAGAACAGGGTATCAATTCAAAAAATACATGGAACCATATAGTTATCCTAAAATAAAAGCAGGAACTAGTGATATTGTAGACACAAGGTATGTAAATGCCAATGGTGATAAACCATCTACAGCATTAAACCTTCCGTTATTGCGTTATGCAGACGTACTTTTGATGCTAGCCGAAGCCAAATTAATGAAAAGTCAAAATGCGGATACAGAAATTAATTTAATTCGTAATCGTGCAGGCTTAAAAAGTATTTCTGGCGCTACAATGGTCGATTTAAAAAGAGAAAGACGTTGTGAGTTAGCTGGAGAATGGACTGATCGTCACTTTGATCTTGTACGTTGGGGAGATGCAAAAACTACCTATGCGCAACCTTTACATCATTATGATGGAAGTGTAATTTATCCAGCACGTAATTTCAACCCAACAATACACCACGTTTGGCCAATACCACCCGATGAAATCGGAATAAGCAAAGGAACACTAACCCAAAATCAGGGATGGTAATTCTCGAAAATTAGTTTTATTGTTTTGTTGTTTTTCCCGCAAGGCTACTGCGAAATAATAGTCTTGTGGGATTAATTTTAAAAGCTAAAAAAAAAATCACACCAAGTCAACCATTTTTTGTAACTAAAAAATAGGTTGACTTGTTTTTATAAACCAATTGACTTTTTCTTCGGAAATCAAAGTCTTTCTTAATTTATCCCCATGCTTATATACCATAAAAGATATTGTGTTTTTTTTCTTTGTATTTCATTTTCAATATTTGCTCAACATTATAGTACATCAAATATTCACTCACATAATGATTATGCTAATTCCCAGCCGTTTGTTGAGGCCTACACCAATGAGGTAGGTGTAATTGAAGCTGATGTTTTTTTTGATACTAACGAATTGTTTGTAGCACACAAACTTAACGAAATTACTACTGATAAAACATTAAGGGAGCTATACCTCAATCCACTTTTGGAAAATCTAAAAAAACAGGGGCAATTGTATCCCAATAATAAGCCATTAGTTTTAATGATTGATGTAAAGACAGAAGCCTTAGCAACACTAAATGAAATTGTGAAACAATTGCGAGCGTATCCTGATCTTATTTCAAATTCACAATTTAGTGTTATCATTTCGGGTAATAGACCTAATCCTGAGACTTGGATAAACTATCCTTCTTTTATTTCTTTTGATGGTCGTTTAAACGAAAATTATTCTGACCACGCTTTGGCCAAAGTGGAGATGATAAGTGAGGATCTTAAAAATCTAACGGTTTGGAATGGGAAAGGCGTATTGACGCATCCTGATTTAATAAAAATTCAATCTGTAATAGAAAAAGTGCATCATCAAAATAAAAAAATTCGTTTTTGGTCTACTCAAGACAATGTTAATACTTGGATTACCTTGATGAATCTTGGAGTTGATTATTTGGGTACTGATAAAACGACAGATTTAACTCATTTTATTAATACTAAAAAGCAATATTCATATCAAAATACAGACTTTCATAAAGCCTATATACCTAAGGGACAAGTACAGTTTTCTTCATCAAAAAAGCCTAAAAATGTTATTTTGTTAATTGGTGATGGTATGGGACTAACCCAAATCTATGCAGGATATACGGCTAATAAAGGCGAGTTGAGTTTGTTTAACATGCCTGTTCAAGGGTTTTCAATAACTAAAGCTTCGGATAGCTATATAACTGATTCGGCTGCGGGAGCTACTGCTATGGCAACAGGACAGAAAAGCAACAACCGATACATTGGTGTAGATGCTTTAGGAAAGCCATTAGAATCCATCACGCAAAAATTAGCCAAAAATAATTTTCAAACAGCTATTATTTCTTCAGGAAATGCTACGGATGCCACGCCTGCTTCTTTTTATGCACATCAAATTGATCGAAGTTATAATGAAGCTATTGCTTTGGATTTTTTGTCCAATTCTTCGGATGTCTTGATTGGTGGAGGGGTTGAAGAATTTACGAAACGGAATGATGGTCAAAATTTAGTTGAAAAGCTTTTGAAAAAAGGATATACTTTTTCAAGTCATTTTAATTCTTTAGATACAATACAAAATTCCCGTTTTGTGATTTTGGATAATGCTGCTGTAGTGTCAAAAAAAGACGGACGTGGTGATTTTTTGGTAAAAGCTTTTTCTAAAACGATTCAAAATTTTTCAAAGTCTAAAAGGCCATTTTTTATCATGGAAGAAGGAGCGCAAATTGATTATGGAGGACATAAAAATGAAATGGATTATGTAGTGCGAGAATTGCTTGATTTTGATCAATTAGTAGGTGTAGCAATGGAATTTGTAGACAAGAATAAAGAAACTTTACTTGTAATAACTGCGGATCATGAAACAGGTGGATTGTCTATTATAGATGGAGATATAGAGAAAGGATATGTACATGGTAATTTTAGTACTAACGATCACACAGCTGTCAATGTTCCTGTTTTTGCCTATGGTCCAGGTGCCGAAAACTTTAAAGGAGTGTATCAAAATACCGCTATTTATTCGAAGTTAATCCCTCTTTTGAAAAAAAAATAATATTTAAAGATGTTGTTTTTATTACAGCCTAAATGGTTGTTTTATTTGATTGATAATTAATTAACTTTTTGTTAAACACTATTAACCTATCCTATGGAGCACTTTTGGAGACCTATTAATAGTAATAACCTCAAATAAATTTTTATGAAAAATCATGTACTGCATTTAGGTTTTCTAGTTTTGTTAACCGTAAGTTTTTTTACCTCATGTTCCACTCCTACAATGGAAGAAACGGCTACAGCCAAGACTCAGGAAATGGTAACAAAAGATCTAGGAAGTAAATCATTAACCGCTAGAACGGCTTCTTACTCAATGTTAAATTGGATGGGAGCTTTAGACGAAAATAAAAAAATAACGGCTTTTTCAATTCCTGGGACTCATGATTCAGGTGCGCGTTATGAGAGTATTTCAGGAACTGCCATTTGCCAAAGATTATCTATCGATGATCAATTGAAAGCGGGTGTACGTTTTTTAGATATTCGTGGACGTCATTTTAATAATATTTTCGAAATTCACCATGGTGCAGTGTATCAAAAAATAAATTTTACCAATGTTTTGAATAGTTGTAAAACTTTTTTGGCTCAAAATCCTTCTGAGACAATTGTTATGTCATTAAAAGAAGAGCATACTCCATCAGGTAATAATCGCTCGTATGAAGCTACATTTGATTCTTATGTTCAACAATTTCCAGGGCTTTTCTCTTTAGGTAATACAATTCCAACGCTAAAATCAGTTAAAGGTAAAATTGTTTTACTAAGACGTTTTCCCGCCTCTGCATCCAAAGGGATAGATGCTACCAATTGGGCCGATAATACTGTGTTTTCTATAGGTTCTGTAGCAAAAGTACAAGATCAATATAAAGTACCTGATAATAATGCCAAATGGAATTTAATCAATGCTTTAGCTAATGAAGCAAAAGCGGGTAATGGTTCAAAATTATTTTTGAATTATTGTAGTGGCTACAAACCATTATTTTTTGGTATTCCAAGTATTCCAACGGTTTCTAATGCTATAAACCCTAAAGTAGCAACTTATTTTACAACAAATACCTCTGGGAATTTTGGGGTAATTATTATGGATTTTGCAGATGCAAGAAATAATAATTTGATTGTAAATACTAATTTCTAAGAGTTTATTTTTTTTTGTTTTGTTTAGTTTAGTATGTCTTGGCAAAATCGTAAAAGTTTTGCCAAGACTTTTTTTATCCAATCAATTGCGTAAACAAATCAGGCATTTCATTGAGGTATTTGTATTCAAAACCTTTGCTAGTCATGTTGTTTTTTATTGCTTGGATGTCTTTTTTATTTTTTAATTCTAAACCTACAACTACAGTCCCTACTTCACGATTATTTTTTTTATTGTATTGGAAATAAGTGATATCGTCGTTAGGTCCTAAAATATCATTCACAAACTCTTTCAATGCTCCTGGTCGTTGCGGGAACTGAATTAAAAAATAATGCATTAATCCTTCGTATAGTAAGGAACGCTCTTTAATTTCTGCCGTACGTTCAATGTCGTTGTTACTACCACTAACCACACAAACAACTGTTTTGCCTTTTATTTGCTCTTGGTAGAAATCAAGTGCTGCAATGGTCAATGCTCCTGCGGGCTCTACAACCATAGCTTCTTCATTGTACAGTCTTAATATCGTGGTGCATACTTTGCCTTCTGGCACGAGAATAATAGCATCCAGATTCTTTTGGCAGATTTCAAATGTGAGTTGTCCTACTTGTTTTACAGCAGCACCATCAACAAACTTATCAATAGTATCAAGTGGAATGTTTTGACCTTTAGCAATGGCATTTTTCATCGAAGGAGCACCTAGCGGTTCTACACCTATGAGTTTAGTATGAGGACTTAACTGCTTGAAGACTGTAGTTACACCAGCAGCTAATCCTCCGCCGCCAATAGGAATAAATAAATAATCAATAGGTTTTTTGTAAGAATCTAAAATTTCTAATCCTACTGTCCCTTGTCCCGCAATCACTTTGATATCGTCAAATGGATGGATGAAAATTGTATTGTTTTTGGTAGCATCTTTCATAGCTGCTACATAAGCATCATCAAAAGTATCTCCAATAAGTATAATTTCAACAAAGGATTTCCCGAACAATTCTACTTGTTTTATTTTTTGTTTAGGCGTTGTAGTAGGCATGTAAATGGTACCTTTTATCTGGAGTAAATGACATGAATAAGCCACTCCTTGTGCATGATTTCCCGCACTAGCACAAACAATTTCTTTTATAGTATGTTCTTTGGGGATGCTACTCATTTTGTTGTAAGCCCCTCTAATCTTATAGGAACGTACAATTTGCAAATCTTCTCTTTTTAATAAAACAGTAGCTTTAAATTCTTCAGATAAATTCAAGTTTTGAGAGAGTGGTGTAGTAGGTACAACTTGTTCCAGCTGTATTTTGGCCGTTTGTATTTCTTGAAATAATTCCATTTTTTCTTTTGATATAAAAAAACCTCTCGGTTAGGAGAGGTTTCGTTTAGTATGGGAACACTTAAACTAATAACATCTCATCAGTATGAATATATGGTGTACTGTTGTAGCTGTTAATAATAAAAAAGTGTAGTGTCATTTTTTTTTGTCTTATTGTAAAAATAAGAAAATATCCGGAGTTAATAGTGTTTAAGTGTAGATTTTACTTCTTATTTTTTGGTTTGGTTCGGCGGATATTGTGCTAGAATTTTAGCAACAAATTCATTAATTTGTTCTTCTTTTCTGTCCCTATTTTGAGTTAAAATCCCAACACCTTCACCTTCCCAAATTAGTTCTTTTTTCTCAGCGTCAATTAAATCGATGTATAAAGTTCCTTCAGGAGTTGAGTTTATATAGGTTTGGTTACCTCCCCAAAAAAACGGACTCCATCCCCAACCCCAGCCATAACCAAATCCAGCATTAAATTGATTCACATTCAATTGTTCTCTTTCTTTAGTAATGATGTTAATTAGTAAATCAGGAGTTTCACTTTTTGTCATTCCTTTATTAGCGAGTTCATTATCAATGGCGTGTAAGATTCTTTTTTTGTCAAATTCGGAAATTTGTACTTTATCTACGCCTGCTTTATGAAAAGCATAGGTTTTGTATTTACTAAAATCGGCCTTCGAGTCATAGTCAGCATTTACATGAATACTACTACAAGAGCTCAAAATAAAAACCAATAGTATTGGTAAAAGTTTAAGTGTTTTCATAATGCTAAATTTTTATATATTAAATTGATTTTTAAATGGTTGTGTGTTCTTAAGTGCTTCAAAAATCATACCAAATCAAACGTTTTTTTGTGGGTTGTCAAAAAAACAAAGCAATTATTTTTTAATGATTCCCGTTTTTTTATCATAACCGTAAGGGCAATGTCGGCAACCGCTTTTACAACAATACCCTCTTTTGAGATGGTGTTTTTCAGTAAAACATTTGTATCCTTCGGGAGTATAATAAAAATCTTCTCCTTCAATTAATTTATTTTCATTACTTTGTTCAGTCATAATGCATGTTTTGCCCTTTGAGGCATTCAGTATTACAAATTTATAACTTTAATAGGTATGTTTTTTATTGTTTCAAGATATTTAACGCCCAAAGGTTTTAGAGGACTTACTCTTTATCCTTTTGTATTTGTAAAATTCCTCTCGGATTTAGACAATCCTGATTTTGTAAATCATGAAAAAATACACCTCCGTCAGCAAATCGAGTTGTTTATTTTGCCTTTTTATATTTGGTATGTAGTTGAATATCTTTTTAGGTTGGTCCAATATAGGAATGGATACCAAGCATATCGAAACATCAGTTTTGAACGAGAAGCCTATAGGAATGAAACCAACTTAGACTATCTCAAGTATAGAGGAATGTACCGCTTTGTTAAGTTTTTGTAAACCATCAAGATTTTTGTAAACCATTTAAGAAATTTAAGAACAATAAAGTAGTAGCGTAAATAAAATTAACAATTTAGTCCTATAAGTTTTAGCTCGTTATGTTCAGTTGAAATACTTAAATGATCTTAAACGTTTTAAAAAATACATAGTAAGTATTTAAACTTAAATGACTTATATGTTATAAAGAATAACACAACGCTTATCTGTTCTTAAATTTCTTAAATGGTTTAAAACTTTTAAGTCACTAATATATTTTATAATATTTACTTTTGTAGAAAACATTCACCTTGAACCAGCAGATTTCCATTCAATTCCCAAACAATATCTCCGTTTATATCAAACGTGAAGATTTGATTCACCCTTATGTTTCGGGAAATAAATTCAGAAAACTCAAATACAATTTGCTTCAAGCAAAAAATGAGAATGAAAATTCATTGTTAACCTTTGGAGGTGCATTTTCAAATCATATTGCTGCAGTTGCTTTTGCAGGTCGAGAGCAACATTTTAAAACTATTGGCGTTATTCGTGGAGAAGAATTAGTAACTAAAGTTCAAGAGAATCCCACATTGAAATTTGCACATGAATGTGGCATGCAATTCGAATTTGTTAATCGGGAAGAATATCGTTTGAAACAGGAGGAGTTTTTTTTATCTCGATTAAAGGATAAATATGGTTCTTTTTATCTTATTCCTGAAGGAGGAACTAACGCATTAGCAATTCAGGGATGTGAAGAAATTTTAAATGAACAAGATGCCGAATTTGATTTTATTTGCTGTCCAGTAGGTACGGCAGGGACGATTTCTGGAATTATTAACAGTGCATTGCACCACCAAAAAATTTTGGGATTTCCAGCCCTAAAAGGAGATTTTTTACAAGATGAAATTTGTACTTTTGTAAAAAATAAAAATTGGGAGCTAATTACCGACTATCATTTTGGCGGGTATGGGAAAGTAAATCTAGACTTGGTTGCGTTTATCAATCAATTTTATAAAGATACTAAAATCCCATTAGATCCTATTTATACAGGAAAAATGGTTTTTGGAATATTGGATTTAATCCAAAAAAACTATTTTAAAGCCAATTCTAAAATTCTATTAATTCATACTGGAGGTTTACAGGGAATTGATGGAATGAATGAAAAATTAAAAAACAAAAAATTACCAATTATAAAAATTCATGATTAAAAAAATCACTTCCATTCTGCTTTTGACTTTAATAATCGGCTGTAATTCGTCTAAATCACCTATTGTAACTTCAAAAAATAAAAGAAATACTTCGTCAGGGGTGAGTCGTACAAGTTCTAATACGGGTAGTACGAATGATGTCGTTAATTCTTATATTGCTCAATATAAAGAAGTGGCGATGAAAAACATGAAAAAATATGGGATTCCTGCCAGTATTATATTAGCGCAAGGAATTTTAGAATCAGGAGCTGGTAAAAGTGATTTGTCTCAGTCAGCTAATAATCATTTTGGGATCAAATGCAATAATGATTGGTTAGGAGAAAGTGTGAAGCATGATGATGATGCAAGCCAAGAATGTTTCAGAAAATATAGAAATCCAGCCGAATCGTATGATGATCATGCCAATTTTTTGATTGGAAAAAGCAGGTATGCTAGTTTGTTTGATTTGTCAAAAGATGATTATAAAGGATGGGCCAAAGGGCTTAGAAAGGCAGGATACGCAACTGATCCACGTTATCCAGAAAAATTAATTTCATATATAGAACGCTATGATTTAGCGCAATACGATGCACAAGCTTTAGGTAAAAAACCAACTTATTCCAATGCATCAAATAATACAGTTACAACAACTTCTGGACGTTACCATGAAGTACAAAAAGGCGATACGTTATATTCTATTTCAAAAAAATACAATGTTTTGATTGAGGATATTAAACGTAAAAATAATCTACAGGATAATACCCTTTCTCTAGGGCAACACATCAGTTATTAAATAAAATTAGACACACTACAAGAATGTTATATCAAAGAAGTAGCCAGCTTTTTGCTGAAGCAGAACAAGTAATTCCAGGAGGAGTTAATTCACCAGTACGCGCCTTTAAAGCGGTGGGAGGAACGCCTATTTTTGTAAAAAGTGCCAAAGGGGCTTATTTATATGATGAAGACGGAAATACATTAATAGATTATATTAATTCATGGGGTCCCATGATTTTAGGTCATGCTTTTGAACCTGTGGTACAAGCGGTGATTGAAAAAGCAAAGTTAGGAACCTCTTTTGGGATGCCAACGGAATTAGAAACTCAAATCGCAGCTTTAGCGGTTTCAATGGTGCCTAATATTGATAAAATCCGTTTTGTGAATTCAGGAACCGAAGCGTGTATGAGTGCCATTCGATTGGCTCGTGGTTTTACAAAAAGAGATAAAATCATCAAGTTTGCAGGTTGTTATCACGGACATTCAGATTCATTTTTAATTCAAGCGGGTAGTGGAGCAGTCACTTTTGGTTCGCCAAATAGTCCTGGAGTGACAGCAGGAACTGCAAAGGATACTTTGTTGGCCACATACAATGATTTAGAAAATGTAAAATCAGTAATTGAAGCGAATAAAAACGAAATTGCAGCCATCATTATTGAACCTGTAGCAGGGAACATGGGGTGTATCCCTCCTGTAAAAGGTTTTATGGAAGGACTAAGAAGTTTGTGTACTGAAAACGGAATTCTATTAATTTTTGATGAGGTAATGACTGGTTTTAGATTAGCCAAAGGGGGTGCACAGGAATTATTGAATATCGATGCAGATATTGTTTGTTTTGGAAAAGTGATTGGGGGCGGACTGCCAGTAGGTGCTTTTGCAGCTCGTAATGAGATTATGAATTATTTAGCTCCCTTAGGGCCTGTGTATCAAGCAGGAACTTTATCAGGGAATCCATTAGCAATGGCAGCTGGTTTAACTATGTTGCAAACCTTAAATAATGACCAAGAAATCTTCCAAAGATTAGCAGATAAAACGGCTTATTTAGCTTCAGGAATTGATAAAGTTTTAAAAGCTAATAATGTAGTGTTTACGATAAACACAGTAGGTTCTATGATTTCCGTACATTTTGATGCAAATCCAGTTGTAGATTTTAAATCAGCATCGAATGGTGATAATGCTATTTTTAAGAAATTCTTCCACGGTTTATTGCAAGAAGGAATTTATATCGCCCCATCAGCTTATGAAACTTGGTTTATTACTGATGCATTAACCTATGAAGATTTAGACGTTACAATACAAGCAATTGACAAAGTGTCCAAGACTTTTTAATAAAAGAGATCGTTCTATAACAAAAAAAAACTTCCAGTATTCCTGGAAGTTTTTGCATTTTAGGAGAATATGATTTATTCTTCAGACTCAGTAGCTTTTTCTTTTTTGGCGTGATCACCTTTGCCTTTTTTAGCATTAGCACTCCATTTTTCGAATTGTTCTGGAGTCAAAATTCCTTTTACTTTTTTTGAAACCTCTTTCATTTTTCCTCTATTCTCTTCTTTGTTGTCAGGGTTTTCTTTTGATGCTTTCATAATGGCTGATTGCTCTTCAAGGACTACTGCCATTTGTTTTTGCTGATCAGCATTTAAAGATAATTCTTCAGTCATTTTCTTCAATTTCATTTCGGTTGTTACTTCATGACCTCCTTTTTTCTTTTTTCCTTCTTGTGCAAATCCTGTGATACTGATAGCTAATAAAGCTATTACAATTAATTTTTTCATGTTATTTAGTTGTTTAAATGTTATTGAGAATAAGACATTGAATGGATTGAAAGGTTTAATGGTTTAATAAAAAATTAACATTTATGTTCGTTTTTTTTGAATAAAGTTACAATGAGGATTGAGAAACCAATGATATAAAAAAACTCCCGATTAAATCGAGAGTCTTAATTAGTTTATTCTGCTTTTTTAGAAGCTTGTTCTTTTAGCGTTTTTCTTAACTCTTTTTGTTCAGCAGTTAAAATTGCATTGATTTTTTTTCCAATCTCTTTTCCTTTTGCTTTGTTGTCCTCAGCATTGTCTGGATTTTCTTTACTGTCCTTTTGAAGTGCCATTTGTTCCTCAATAATAGGCTTCAATTGCGTTTGTTGTTCTGCAGTTAATGATAATTCAGTAGTCATTTTGCTTAATGCTTTATCAGCACCACTTTTTTGAGCAAATCCAGTTAGACTAGCTACTAATAAAGCAGCAATAAATAATTTTTTCATTTTGTTCTTACGATATTAAGTTAATTGTCTTAACGAGGTGAAAGCTTTTGTTTTCCTTGTAAAACTGAAGTAAATGTATAAATATTTTGAATCCAAAAAATAAAATAACCCCTTATTTTTTAAGGGATTATTTGCTGTATAATCGCTATTTATTAACTTAAAAGACTGTTAAAAATTATATTTAATTTAATGGAAGTTTTTGTTTAATATCAAAATAATAAATACATTTTTTTGATGATGATTTGATTTAGTAAAAATAGAGTGGGAAATAATCTAAAAAGACTCTTGAAACTATTTTTATGATAAAAAATAATAGAAGAAGAGGTGATTTTAAATACTTGAAATTGTATTTTTGATAAACAATATAAAACGTACTTATGGTTAGTGTTCAAGAAGCCTTTTCGATACTTAAAAATAATATACCAGTTACTGTCATTGTTGAATGTCCATTGGCTATGGCCAGAAAGCACATTCTAGCCGAAGATTTGTATGCCCCTATGAGCATGCCCCCTTTTCGACAATCGGCAATGGATGGTTTTGCATTAGGATTGCATGATAGTCTAGAATATGAAATTATAGGAGAAATCAAAGCAGGTGATATACATCAAATTAATTTGTTGCCTGGACAAGCAGTAAAAATTTTCACAGGAGCTCCTGTTCCTGAGTCAGCACAAGCAGTGATGCAAATTGAGAAAGTAACTGAAACAGGAACCGTTTTACTTTTGGCAGAAAATCCAAAATTAGGAATGAATATTCGTCCTATTGGGGAACAAAATAGTAAAGGAGATTTGGCTCTAGCCAAAGGGACATTGCTCAACGCTGCATGCATAGGGTTTTTGGCTGGTTTGGGTTTTACTTCCGTAAAAGTGTATCAAAAACCTACAATTGGGATTATTGTAACTGGAAATGAGTTAGTGCAACCTGGATTGCCATTGACTTATGGGAAAATATATGAAAGCAATTCGATCATGCTTCAAACTGCTTTGCAGGATGCTTTTTATGAGAATGTTAAAACCTATGAAG
>NZ_JBAWDL010000276.1:0-28555 GCF_049590715.1 Flavobacterium sp. | reverse complement strand
TTGTAGTTTCAGGCTTAGATACAGTTCAAAAGTTTGAAATTTATAATTTGTTAGGATTAAAAGTATTAGAAGGTGAAGTTCATACTGAGCAAAAAATACCAGTTTCAACATTAATAAAAGGGTTATATTTTATTAGAGTAGGAACAACCACATTGAAATTTGTAAAAAACTAAAGATTAAATTTCTATTTAAATAAAAACGGACTATCATTTGATAGTCCGTTTTTGTTATATTATAAGCTTTCGCTATTGACTTCCTTATTCATTCTCAAAGAAACGATAATTCCAGTCAAAAGAGATACTGCTATAAATCCAAGTGATGCCCATTCGGGTATTTTGAAAAAATCATGGATTAGCATTTTGAGTCCCACAAAACTTAAAATAGCAATTAAACTATATTCAAGATAACTAAATCGTTCCAGCATATTAGCCAAAAAGAAATACATAGAACGCAATCCTAAGATAGCAAAAATATTAGAACTAAAGACTAAAAATGGATCGGAAGTAATGGCTAGAATAGCAGGAACACTGTCAAGTGCAAAAACAACATCCATTACTTCGATAACGATAAGCGCAACAAATAATGGGGTTGCAGCTTTAATGTGTCTTTTCTTTACAAAAAAGTGTTCGCCATCAATTTGCGTAGTTATGGGGGTGAGTTTTCGTAAATAACGATAAACAAATGATTTCTTGGGGTTGAATTCTTCTTCTTCCTTTGAAAAAAGCATTTTTACAGCAGTGTAAAGAAGAAATGCACCGAAGAGATAGGTTGTCCAAGCAAATTTATTGATAATAAGGACGCCAAAATAAATCATGATTCCTCTAAAAATAATGGCGCCAATAATTCCCCAGAACAAAACCCGATGTTGGTATTTTTTAGGGATTTTAAAAGCGGCAAAAATAATGGCAATTACAAAAATATTATCAACACTCAAAGAAAGTTCTATTAAGTACCCTGTGATGTATTTCATCGAGGCTACTGCGGGTTTTAATTGATCAGGATTCGAAACATAATTGTTTTGGTATAACCAATAAATAACTCCTGAAAATATAAAGGATAATGAAACCCAAATAGCGGTCCATTTGCCAGCTTCTTTAGAGCTAATTTCATGAGGTGTTTTATTGAATATACCCAAATCCAAGGCAAGAAAAACTAAAATGGCACTTATGAAACAAATCCAAACAATCATATTACTATATTTTTAGAAATTCAAAGATACTTGTTGCTGGTATCATTTTTAAATATTTTAATACTAAATTAAGAAATTAGTGCATAAAAAAAGTGCCTTCTTGTGGAAGGCACTTTTTGTTTTATTAAGAAAGAATTACAAAGCAGATTTAACTGTTTTGATGATTCTTGCAGCAATTTTGTATGGGTCACCGTTAGATGCTGGTCTTCTATCTTCCAACCATCCTTTGTATCCTTTTTGTACTGCGATTAATGGAATACGGATTGAACATCCTCTGTCTGAAACTCCCCAAGAGAAATCGTGGATAGAAGCCGTTTCGTGTAAACCAGTTAAACGTTGATCGTTGTAAGCTCCGTAAACTGCAATATGTTCAGCAGTTACAGGACGGAAAGCCTCACAAATTTTTGCGTATACTTCTTTGTCTCCGCATGTTCTTAATACTTCGTTAGAGAAGTTAGCATGCATACCTGAACCATTCCAATCCATGTCTTTTCCAAGTGGTTTTGGGTGGTATTCGATGTAGTAACCATATTTTTCAGTCAAACGATCTAATAAATAGCGAGCAACCCAGATTTCATCACCTGCTTTTTTAGCTCCTTTAGCAAACAATTGGAATTCCCATTGTCCTGCAGCAACTTCTTGATTAATACCTTCAAAGTTCAAACCAGCGTCGATACATAAATCAGCATGCTCCTCAACTAATTTTCTTCCGTGTGTGTTTTTTCCACCAACTGAACAATAGTACATTCCTTGTGGAGCTGGATATCCACCAACAGGGAAGCCTAATGGTAATTGAGTTTTAGTATCCATAATGAAGTATTCTTGTTCGAAACCAAACCAGAAATCATCGTTATCATCATTGATAGTAGCTCTTCCGTTTGAAGGATGTGGAGTACCATCAGCATTCATAACTTCACACATTACAAGGTATCCGTTTATACGTGCTGGATCTGGGTAAATAGCAACAGGCATCAATGAACAGTCAGATGAACCACCTTCAGCTTGTCTCGTAGATGAACCATCAAAAGACCAAAGTCCTATTTCTTCTAATGTTCCTTTAAAATTTTCATGTTCTTCAACTTTAGTCTTACTTCTAAGATTTTGAGTTGGTTCGTATCCATCTAACCAAAGGTATTCTAATTTTATTTTAGCCATAACTATGTAAATTTTATTTAATAATTTTTAACAGTGCAAATATAGAAGTTTTTTTTTATAGCCGAAAATTAGGGGGTGTTTTTTATAGGGTATGGTATTATTTTTTAGATTACTACATTTTTTTGGGTGGATAATTTAGAAATAATCATTTTGAGGGGGGCTAATGAGTAATTTTGTAATTTTTTAAGAATCATTTTGTATTTAATTACATGAAATAGTACCTCTCTCCTTAAAAATCCGGGGGTCTTTTATTTATGTTTGAAAGGTATAAGATTAGGATCTGAAGGGAATACGGTTTTTTAAAATAGTTTTTTATGGATTTGTAGGTGGTTTTATTATGTCGAAAATGAAAAATCTGTGAATTGAATTATTTCTAAACAATTTATAGTTGTTATATTTGTAAAACTAATAATTCATTCTAGAAATACACATAGATATGTCAACAATACGTTTTCAAGCTTTGAGAGAAGCTTCCACTAGAAAACCAGTTCATTTTGAAGAATCTGGAAGAAAATCGGCCATTTTTGGTTCCAATGTTTTTAATCAAAAAGCAATGAGGCAGTTCCTTACTTCGGATGCTTCCAAAGCAGTTCAAAGTGCAATCCAGCATGGAACAAAAATTGACAGAAAGCTAGCGGATTATATCGCTATGGGGATGAAAGAATGGGCTTTGTCTAAAGGCGTGACTCATTATACACACTGGTTTCAGCCACTGACTGGAGCTACAGCTGAAAAGCACGATGCTTTCTTCGAAACTTCTTTGGATGGATCAGATGCTGTAGAGAAATTTGGTGGTGCTCAATTGGTACAACAAGAACCTGATGCTTCTAGTTTTCCAAATGGCGGAATCCGAAATACATTTGAAGCCAGAGGATATACTGCTTGGGATCCAACATCTCCAGCATTTATTTTTGGAACCACACTTTGTATTCCAACGGTTTTTATCTCTTACACAGGAGAAGCATTGGATAATAAAATTCCATTATTAAGAGCTTTATCGGCAATTGATGAAGCTGCCACAGAAGTATGTAGATATTTTGATAAAAATGTAAAAAAAGTTACAGCAACCTTAGGATGGGAGCAAGAATATTTCTTGATTGATAAGGCTTTGGCCGAATCTCGTCCGGATATTATGATGACAGGAAGGACCTTGTTAGGACATACTTCGGCCAAAGGACAACAATTAGACGATCATTATTTTGGAGCGATTCCTACACGTGCATTGGTTTATATGCGTGATTTAGAGCAAGAGTGTATGTTGCTAGGAATTCCAGTAAAAACGCGTCACAATGAGGTAGCACCCAATCAATTTGAGTTTGCTCCAATCTTTGAAGAAACAAATTTAGCCGTTGACCACAACTGTTTGCTGATGGATGTGATGCAAAAAGTGGCAGAACGTCATTATTTTAAAGTGTTATTACACGAAAAACCATTCAAAGGAGTAAACGGTTCAGGAAAACACAATAACTGGTCATTAGCGACTGATACTGGGATTAATTTGTTAAGTCCAAGTAAAACGCCGATGACGAATTTGCAATTCTTGACTTTCTTTATCAATACGATCAAAGCGGTTAATGATTATGAGTCTTTATTGCGTTCATCTATTGCTACTGCTAGTAATGACCATCGTCTAGGAGCAAATGAAGCTCCGCCAGCAATTATATCGGTTTTTATTGGTGAACAATTAACAAAGGTTTTAGATGAATTAAAAGAAGTAACTACAGGTAAATTATCTCCTGAAGAGAAAACCGATTTAAAACTGAATGTAGTAGGGAAGATTCCAGAAGTAATTTTGGATAATACCGATAGAAATAGAACATCCCCTTTTGCTTTTACTGGAAATAAATTTGAATTCCGTGCTGTGGGTTCTACCGCTAACTGTTCAAATGCGATGACTACTTTGAATACGATTGTGGCCAAACAATTAAAAGACTTTAAAATTGAAGTCGATGCTTTGATCGAAAATAAAACCATGAAAAAAGATGATGCGATTTTTAATGTATTACGTGAATACATCAAAAAATCCAAAAAAATCCTTTTTGAAGGTGATGGCTATAGTGAAGCTTGGGAAAAAGAAGCCGCTAAAAGAGGTTTGAGTAACTTTAAAACTACTCCAGATGCGTTGAAAGCTAAAATTTCAAAACAAGCGTTGGATTTATTCTCTGAAATGGGAATTATGAATAAGATTGAAGTCGAAGCTCGTTATGAAATCGAATTGGAAGAATATGCTAAGAAGATCCAAATCGAAGGACGCGTATTGGGTGATATTGCTACGAATCACGTAATTCCAACAGCGATTCGTTACCAAAATACTTTAATTGAGAATGTAAAAGGTTTGAAAGATATTTTTGGTTCTGATTTTGAAACGATAGCCAAAGAGCAAATTCGATTAATCAAAAACATTTCGAAACATATCGAAGGGATCAATTCCAAAGTAGTCGAAATGACTAATGAAAGGAAAAAAGCAAATGTCATGGCTGATGCTCAAAAAATGGCCGAAGCCTATTGTAATAATGTAAAACCATATTTTGAAATCATCAGAGAGCACTGTGATAAGCTGGAGCTTTTAGTTGATAATGAATTATGGACTTTAACCAAATATAGAGAGCTTTTGTTGACCAAATAAAAGCAAATTTTATGTATCTAAAAATGCCTATCCTAGCCGATAGGTATTTTTTTTTGTTTTTATTTTAAAATTAGGGGTAACAATTGTAAATGTGAGTGGATATAGAGTTGCATGTGTTCATGTAATTTTTATTAACCTCAAATTTTTTTATTATGAAAACAATTGTACATCTAATTATCGGCTTGTTCGTTTTGGTATCTTGGTCTGTTTCAGCACAAAAATATCAAGACACATTAATAACTGTCAAAAATGCAAAACTGCATTACGAATATGATTTAAGTTGGTCGAAGGAAGTTAAATCCAGAGATATTGAACAATTTATCAAAAGTCAGTCAGGACCTTCTTTTAAGTCGTCTGCCCAAATTCAATCTGTTTTACAAAATATAAAAGTATCTAAAGATCCATGTGTTAATTCTGGTTTTGAAAGCGGGTATAGTGGCTGGACGGGTTTGAGTTTGAAACACGGAATCACAACAACTCCTATCGAGAATGGGTTAACGTTAAATCCAGGGGTGTTAACATTGCCTTACACAGGTATAGCTTCTGGACAAAATTTTACTTCAATTGAAACGGTAGGTACTGATGCTCTTTTGTTAGCGGCAACTCCTTCTTTTTCTATGTCTAAAACGGCACCTGGGTCGTCAGGTACACAATCCCTTCGTTTAGGAAATGATCAACCGGGTTTTGGTGCTGAAGGTGTAGCAAAACGTTTTGTAGTCACAGCGGCCAATGCAAAATATTATTTTCAATATGCTTTGGTAATGGATAAAAGCCACTCTAATCCTGATGGAAGCATCAGTGGTTCAGAAGTGTTTTTTGTTGCCGAAGCCGTGGATATGTCAGGAGTGACAATTGATAAAATAGTTGATGTTGCAGCACCTTCTAATCCTTTTATTAGTGCCACTAATTCACCAACCGAGGGAGTGAAATATTATAGAGATTGGCGATGTGCTTATTTGGATTTGTCAAGCCATATTGGTCAGGAAGTGGTAATTATGTTCATCAATTCAGACTGTTCTGCGGGAGCTCACAATGGCTATACGTATCTTGATGACACCTGTACAACCTGTAAAAATACTTCGGAAGGCGTTATTGATTTGGATTTAAAAGGACATGATTGTATTGAGTCTAAGCAAACTTTTAAAGGTAATTTTACTGTCCCTAAGCTTGCGACAAATGTTCAGATTAGTTTCGAAATCTATCAAAGTGGTACTTTATTAAGTACTATTCCAGCCACTACGATTGTGGGTTCTAATTATACTGTTGATGTTGCAGCAACTGATTTTCCAAATCAAACGCCAGGAACTTGTTATGATGTGGTAGCAAAATTAACTTTCGACTTAATTGATTTGAATGGAAATACACAAACAGTGGTACAATATTCTACAAATCCAGTTTTAGGAGTCCAATATGGTCAAGTTGCAGGATTTAATAATGATATTTGTTTTTGCAAAAATGATTTAGGATCGTATTGTTGTGATGCTGAGAATTTAGTAATGAATGGTAATTTCGAAGCAGGAAATACAGGTTTTTCTAGTGCTTACACAATGAATCCAGCTACTTATCCAGGACAATTCAATGTGACCAATACAGCTGCGGCTTTTGGTGCAACAGTTACGGATCATTCCTATTGTGTTGATCCAGTTCTTTATGCTTCTAATACTAAGTATTTAACGGTAAACGGAAAAACACAACAATCTGGTTCATCTGTAATTTGGGAACAAACAATTACAGGTTTGCGCAAAGGAGATACATATCGTTTTTGTGCCAATTTCAAAAACATGAAACAATGTACATTTGACATACTTCCAAAAGTTAGAATGGAAGCAGGAACAACAAGCTCACCCGTGTTTACTGTAAATATGGCGACAACTAATGCTTGTGCTTGGCAAAATGAAAATATCACTTTTACCGCAACAGGAACTAGTGAAACGATCCGAATTTATCTTGATGAAATGGGGAATGGTGACGGTAATGATCTGGCAATTGATGATATTTATGTAGGTGTTTTGAGTGATCCAGGATTGGCGATTACGGTACAACATGACGGAACTACTAATGCTATAATTGCTTCGGTAAATACGATTGCAACTTCAGATGATGGGATTAAAGGAGATTGTCGCAAGTACCATTGGTTTGTAGCTGAGGTGAGTTCGTATCCTTCTGTAGTGATTGATTGGAGTACTTTTGCACACGGAAATAATACAGGAAGTAATTTACCTCCATTTGCAGGGACACCATCGGCTACGGCTTGGAACCTTACAACTACTTTTCCAGGATATACTTTTGCAAATAATAAATTGTATATCATCGGGATGTACACACCTGAATGCGACTGTTATGGTAGTGATTTTACGTATCAATTAACATTTAATACTACAGCAAAAAATACAAACGCAGGAGGTATTACGTCAGAACAACAAGCAGCCATTATAGATGCTATTTTAAATGGATTGAAACCAGGAAAAGTAGATGAGACAACTATAAAAGGAGCGAAAACAGAAATTAAAAATAATGTTGAAATCTATCCTAACCCTGTAGTAAATGAGTTAACGGTTTCTGCATTGAATGAGATGATTTCAGAGGTGGTAATTTCAGATGCGGCAGGTAAAATAGTTCAAAAACAAGCTTTTTTATCTCAAAATACTGTTGAGAAAATCAACGTGTCACAGTTGAATAAAGGGATTTATTTTGTCAAAGTGATTAGTGATAAAAATACCTATGAGTCAAAATTAATAAAGAACTAGAACTTTGGTTTTTGTTTAAAGATGAGCTATCTATTCATTTAGGTAGCTCATTTTGTTGTTTTAAGGAATAGTTTTACTAGCTGCGAAATGAAAAAAACAGTTGTCAAATTCAGTAAATTAAAACCAAAAAAAAGTTATCTTTGCGCCTCAAAACAGTTGTTTATAACCCGCTTACCTAATTACAATTCATGAGTTCAGATACTTCAAAAAGATACGCACTTCGAGGTGTTTCGGCATCCAAAGAAGATGTGCACAACGCCATAAAAAACATTGATAAAGGATTATTTCCACAAGCATTTTGCAAAATCGTTCCAGATTATTTAACACAAGACGAGAATTATTGCTTGATTATGCATGCCGATGGAGCAGGGACAAAATCCTCTCTAGCATATATGTATTGGAAAGAAACCGGTGATTTATCTGTTTGGAAAGGCATTGCGCAAGATGCATTGATTATGAACATCGATGACTTATTGTGTGTAGGTGCAACAGATAATATTTTGCTTTCTTCAACCATTGGAAGAAATAAAAACCTAATTCCTGCTGATGTTATTTCGGCTATCATAAATGGTACTGAGGAGTTGATTAAAGAATTAGATTCTTTTGGAGTAACCATCCATTCAACAGGTGGAGAAACAGCTGATGTAGGCGATATCGTGCGTACCATCATCGTTGATTCAACAGTTACGGCGCGCATGCCACGTAACAAAGTAATTGATAATGCAAATATCAAAGCAGGTGATGTGATTGTAGGTTTGTCTTCTTTTGGTCAAGCAACTTATGAAAAAAGCTATAACGGCGGAATGGGAAGTAACGGATTGACATCAGCTCGTCATGACGTTTTCGAAAAATATTTGGCTACCAAATATCCAGAAAGTTTTGATGCAGCAGTGCCAAACGAATTAATCTATTCTGGTCAAGTAAAATTGACGGATGCTGTTGAAAATAGCCCGATTGATGCGGGACAATTGGTGCTTTCGCCAACACGTACGTATGCGCCAATCATCAAAACCATTTTAGATAAATATAATTCAAGCGATATCCACGGAATGGTGCATTGTAGTGGTGGAGCACAAACTAAAATCTTGCATTTTGTTGAAAATCTTCACATCATCAAGGATAATTTGTTTCCAGTACCCCCTTTGTTTCAATTGATTCAAGAGCAATCTAAAACCGATTGGAAAGAAATGTACCAAGTATTCAACTGCGGTCACCGTATGGAAATATACGTTCCTGAAACTGTCGCTCAAGATATTATTGCCATTTCAAAATCATTCAATGTTGATGCTCAAATCGTAGGTAGAGTAGAAGCGGCAGATGCTAAGAAATTAACGATTACCAGCGAATACGGTACTTTCGAGTATTAAAAAGTGAAGAGTTATTTGTTAAGGGTTAGGGGTTTTGGAATTTAAAATTTTTAGGAGCTATTTCCTGCTATCCGCTATATCTTTTTTGCCTGAAAAAGGCAAAAAAGGATGTCGCTTCTATCAGGGCTAGGAATTTTGTGCAACTATTTATGAATTCCAAACAATCAATTCCTAACTTCCATGCACCGACATTTAACTCCTAACAAATAACCCATAACCCCAAAAAAAATGTACGAATTACTATTTTGGCAATACCTAGAAGAAGTTTATTTGAATCATCAATTAGTGTATGAAGCACTTATTGAGGAAGAAACGGTGGAAGGACTTGAAATACTTCCAGTACAAGTGATCTTAAACCGAATCGCTTCAGTATTTGCTACATGGGAAAAAGTAGATGAGAACAGTTGGCAAAACCCAAAAGGGAAAGGTGCTTTTCAAGTAAAAACAACAACTCAAAGTATCCAAATAGATTGTTACGGAACCGAAGGAAAAACGATGGACAAACTAGTCAGTGTAATGGAGGAATTCAAATGTGCGTTATACGATCCACAAATTCCTGCTCGTTACGATGAGTTTCATGAGGAAGAGGAGTAAATAAGTGTTCAGTATTCAGTTTTTTAGTGTTCAGTTTAACCGCAAAGACACTAAGGCGCAAAGAAAAAGTATTTATAGGTTTTGGTTAAAAACATAAAACTGTGAAAACAATCTGTGCTAATCTGTGTAATTTGTGTTTGAAAAAAATATTTTTGTGTAGCTCTGTGTTATCTTTGAGAATCTTTGTGAAACAAAACAATAAGTGTCTTGGTTTTTATAAATCCCAATTCCTAAATCTTAATTCCTTAATAAAAAAATGAAAATAAATTTAAAAAACGGTATCGATAAATTGCTTTTTGGAATGAAACAAAAAGATGTTACAGCAATTTATGGTAAACCTTCAAAAGAATATAAAGACGAGGACGGACACCAAATTTTAGTGTACAACAGCCTTAAAATGCGTTTGACTTTTTATCACGATGAAGATTTTAAACTAGGGTATATTGTAGCTTCAAGTGCTGCTTTGGAATTGTTTGGTAATAAAATCATCGGTCAAAAAATTGGTGATGTCAAAAAAGAGTTGGCAAAGAAAAACATCACCAAGTTTACTCAAGAAGAGTTTGATACTTTTGAAAACTATTTCAATGATGAAAACTGGATTATTTTTCAAACCGAATTTGACGAAGTGGTAAAATTCGAATTAGGAGCCATCATCAATGATAAAGATGAATTTGAATGGAAATTTGGAAAGAAGTAAATTTCTAAAAAGAGAAGATAAGGGAAACCGTCAATGAAAATTGGCGGTTTTTTTGTTAACGAAATTAACTTCAGAAATTTGTTAAAATTTGTGTAATTTGTGGTGAATTTTGATTCTCAATATATTTAAAATGACACCACTAGACCAATTTTACGACAAACAACAAGAACCTCTTAAGGGTACTTACTTGGCTTTGCGCGATATAATCATGAAGCAAGATGAAAATATCACGCATAGTTTGAAATACGGCTGTCCTTTTTTTAGTTACAAAGGCAAGATGTTTTGCTATTTATGGTTTCATAAAAAGTTCCAACAACCCTATATTAGTCTGGTGGAAGGGAATTTGTTTGAAGAACCTTTTTTAATACAAGAAAAAAGGGCGAGAATGAAAATCATGCTTTTAGATTCAGACAAGGACTTGCCTGTAGAACGAATTGAGGCAGTTATTCTAAAAGCCATATCGTTTTATCAATCAGGACTTATTAAAATTAAAAAATAATACTATATTTTTAGTAGACCGAGGATAAGACGGATTAGAAAAAAAATCTGTGTAAATCCGTTTAATCTGTGTTCCGTTTTTACACAATATTTTTCTATTCAAATTAAATAATTATTTATCGACCGTAATTCGGTTTTCGCGATTGGCGAGTTCCCAGGCTACAACAAAGGCAAGTTGGGCTCTTTTAACGAGAGCATCAAATTCTATTTTGTCAGGAGTATCAGTGGCGCGATGGTAATCAGCATGGACACCATTGAAAAAGAAAACCGATGGAATTCCTTTTTTGGCAAAGTTATAATGGTCGGAACGCTCGTAGTAATGATTAGGATCTTTAGGGTCGTTGAATTTTAAATCCAAATCAAGTTGGGTGTATTTTTCGTTAGCAGCAACAACAATGTTGTGCAAGTCGGTTGACAAACGATCTGCGCCAATGACATACACATAATTATTAGTTAGGCTATGTTCCTTGTCGCGACGTCCAATCATATCGATGTTAATGTCGCTTACGGTGTTTTTGAGAGGGAAAATAGGATTTTCAGAATAATATTTGGATCCCAATAAACCGTGTTCTTCGCCAGTAACATGCAGGAATAAAAGAGAGCGTTTTGGTCCGTGACCTTCGTTTTTAGCAATTTGAAAAGCTTGAGCTATTTCGAGTAAACTTGCCGTTCCTGAAGCGTTGTCATCAGCACCATTAAAAATGCTTTCTTTTCTTTGTCCAATATGGTCGTAATGTGCCGAAATGATAATAACTTCATCTGGTTTTTCGGTTCCTTTAATAAATGCGCAAATATTTTCAGAGTCATTTAGTTGTTCGCCACTTCTTGTTTTTAGGAACGAGGAGGGAATGTTTTGGTAAAAATCAGTTAGGCTTTCAGGATGTGTTATTTTATTTTTTTGGTATTGTGAAACCAAATATTTCCCAGCTCTCTTTTGTCCTACAGAGCCCGTTTGACGTCCTTCCATGCTGTCAGCAGCAATGGTAAAAACATGCGTTTTTAATTCGGATTCAGTAATTGTTTTAAGATATGTAGTTGCATTGGCGGTTGGTTTGCTATCACTTCTCTTAGTGTTAGCACACGAGAGTGTTAGTAAAAGCAAAACGAATCCAAGTGTTTTTTTCATTTGTAAAAAATTAATTCATCAATATTATTTAAGATCGTGTTTCAAATTTATTTATAAAACCATTTATTCTTTTGACTTTATAATTTTTAAATTTTAGACTTACTTACACGATTCAACAGCGAATAAAGATATAAAAATAGATTAAGTATTTGAATGTTTGTGCCTCGGTGTATTTATCACTAATTTTGCATTTTAAATGACTCAAAAATAACATCATGCAACAAGTACAAGATCAACTTTCATCGAAATCAGAAGTATTAATAGCAAAAGAAAATAAATATGGCGCTCATAATTATCATCCTTTGCCTGTGGTGCTAGATAGGGGAGAAGGCGTTTTTGTATGGGATGTTGATGGTAAAAAATATTATGATTTTCTTTCGGCTTATTCAGCTGTAAATCAAGGGCATTGCCATCCTAGAATTGTTGGAGCAATGATAGAGCAAGCGCAAAAATTGACTTTGACTTCTCGTGCTTTTTATAACGATCAATTGGGTATTTATGAAGAGTATGTGACAAAATATTTTGGTTTTGATAAAATTTTACCAATGAATACTGGTGCCGAAGCCGTTGAGACAGCTTTGAAATTATGTAGAAAATGGGCGTATGAAGTGAAAGGAATTGCTGAAAATCAAGCGCAAATTATTGTTTGCGAAAACAATTTTCATGGAAGAACGACTACGATTATTTCGTTTTCAAATGACGAAGGTGCTCGAAAAAATTTTGGTCCTTATACAGAAGGTTTTGTGAAAATTGCTTATGATGATATTGATGCTTTGAAGAAAGTATTGGAATCCTCTTCAAACATCGCTGGATTTTTGGTAGAGCCTATTCAAGGTGAAGCTGGAGTTTATGTGCCTACAGAAGGTTATTTGACGAAAGCCAAAGCATTATGCGAAAAACACAATGTATTGTTTATTGCTGATGAGGTACAAACAGGAATTGCACGTACTGGAAAATTGTTAGCCGTACATCACGAAAATGTGCAACCTGATATTTTGATTTTAGGAAAAGCACTTTCGGGAGGAGTTTACCCCGTATCGGCTGTTTTGGCTAATGATGGGATTATGAATGTGATTAAACCAGGGCAACACGGTTCTACTTTTGGAGGAAATCCTGTGGCTGCTGCCATTGCTATTGCAGCTTTGGAAGTAATCAAAGACGAAAATCTAGCGGAGAATGCGGAACGTTTGGGAATAATTCTAAGAAATGGACTAAACGAAATTGCGAAGAAGAATCCGTTAATCACTTTAGTAAGAGGTAAAGGATTGTTGAATGCGATTGTAATTGATTGTGATGAAGAATCCGATTTGGCTTGGGAAATTTGCTTAAAATTTAGAGATCTAGGTTTATTGGCTAAGCCTACACATGGTAATAAAATCAGATTAGCACCGCCATTAGTAATTACCGAAGAGCAAATAAAAGATTGTTTGAGCATTATAGAAAAAGCGTTACAAGCTTTTGTATAATAAACACAAATAGAAATTAAAAACAATCGCTAATTGCTTGCCTATTCGCTAGCGGTCGGGTCGCAGATTTTAAATATTTATATAAAGTAATAGGTATGAATAAATTTGCGCTAATTCCGCTTAAAGCAGATTATTTAAAATTATAAAAATAATTAGCAAATTAGGGGTGGAATATTCTAGTCGGTTTTATATAATTGTATGAAATAGTTGCTAAAAGAAAGATTTTGTTTCGGTAGTACTTAAAATTTGAGCTATTTTTTAGTTTTTATTACGTATTAATACTTATATTTGTCTAAGTATTTACGTAGTAAAGCTAATTTAGTAATCAAATTTAAAAATAGAATGGTCGATTTTTTACGTCAAAAGTTAGAACACGCCATTGCTGTTTTTAAATTTTTAAATGAAAATAATATGAATAAGTCAAATACACCTAAGTTAACGATTGTAGGGGCAGGACCAGGAGATGTTGAGTTGATTACACTGAAAGCTATAAAAGCGCTACAAGCTGCTGATGTGGTATTGTATGATGCTTTGGTAAACGAAGACTTATTGCAATATGCTCCTGATGCTGAAATTGTTTTTGTGGGTAAACGTCTAGGATGTCATGCTTATACGCAAGACCAAATTAATGCGCTAATAGTGTCCATGGCACAACAACATGGACATGTCGTACGCTTAAAAGGTGGCGATCCTTTTGTTTTTGGAAGAGGTAGTGAAGAAATTGAATATGCACAACAATTTGGTTTAGAAACCGCTATTGTTCCAGGAATATCTTCTTCGATGGGAGTTCCTGCATTAAACGGTATTAGTTTGACACAACGCAAAGTCGCTGAAAGTTTTTGGGTAATTACTGGAACAACCTCAGATCATAAATTGTCTAAGGATGTGACTTTAGCCTCGCAATCATCAGCAACCGTCGTAATCTTAATGGGAATGCACAAGCTAAACGAAATTGTATCTGTTTATCAATCTAACAGAACGGATGATTTGCCTATTGCGATTATTCAAAACGGTACAAGAGCCGATCAAAAAAAAGTAATAGGCACGATTAGTTCGATTACAGATTTAGTGCAAGACGAGCAAATTTCCTCTCCAGCGATTATTGTGATTGGCAAAGTAGTCGGGAATATTGCTAAATTGACGGAATACTTAGTAGAAGAAAATATAGAAGATGAATTTGTATATCAAAATTTAAGTTTGAGTTAAAAAGTCATTACATTATAGAATAAGGTAAAAGGTTAGATTCGTCTAGCCTTTTTTTGTGGGCTTTCGCCAAAGCAGATTAGGATTGGGGTAAAAAAAAGTTTTTTCACGAAGAACGCCAAGAGAAAACACTGAGAATCACAAAGGTTTTAAAACCAAATGGGGAGGTGAAAAAAAAGCACTATTTTTTATACATTGCTGTCCGAATTTTTATATCAGTCATCAGTGTTAAAAAAAATAACTTTTCAATAGATGAAAGTATTTTATCGTTTTTTAGAAGGAGGAATTATAACCAAAATGGAAGGAGTGAAATTGGTACATCAATTTATTGAATATTAAAAGGTTGCCACCTTTTTTGTGATTTTTACTTTACTACTTTTATATTTTCGACTTGCTTAATTTATTGAATAACGGTAATTTTTATTTTATATTTCAAATAATATAATACGTTAAACTTTAATGAAAACGAAAAAAATAATTTTTTTGTCACTTAAATAGAATATCTTTGGTTTAAGTAAAATTTCTTAAAATTTGTACTGTCCATATAACAGATGATGTTTTTACTATTGGTTTTTAATCATTTCTCATTAGTGTTATATTTCAATTTCACAGTTTTTTATCAAAATAGTTAAACAATACATAATAAATTTTCTATGAGTAAGAGTCTTTTAAATATTTTTTTAGCGGATGATGATGAAGATGACAGGATGTTATTTAGTGAAGCTTTAGAAGAAATATCTTTAAAGACGACTTTATCTTTATTTTCTCATGGACAAGAACTACTGGATTATCTCTTTCAACCAGATATTCAGCTTCCCAATTTTATTTTTTTAGATTTAAACATGCCTATTAAAAATGGACTACAATGTTTGACTGAGATACGAAGTAATCCCAATCTTAAAGAGCTTAATGTAGCTATATATTCAACTTCTTCTTCTCAATATGATATTGATGAGTCTTATTTGAATGGTGCTAATCTTTATATTAATAAACCTAATAGTTTCACTAAATTACGGGAAGTAATTGAAAAGGTACTAACTCGCAATGAGGAGATGAATTTATCTGCTGTATGCAAAGAGAACTTTCTATTTCGCTAATGGGTTTTAAACAGTTTTAGACACTACTAAGCAGATTCATAATAATACACTTATTGTTTATTTTGAATCTGTTTTTATGTTTAAAATCTTTTCGTATTTTTTTAGAAATGACATTAGATGTACCATACACAAATCAATATAGACCATATTATTCATCGTTACTCCAAACGAGAAAGGGAGCGATGAATAATATGGGTTAAATTTTATTTATGTTTTAAATTTTGTAAAATTTTAGAACGAGTATCATGAAGGTATGTATATATCAAATGTAGCTCCTTGGTTCAATTTCCCTTTTGCTAGAATAATTCCATTATGATTTTCTACAATTTTTTTGACAATGGCCAGACCTACTCCTGTCCCTGCATATTCTTCCTTGCTATGTAAGCGTTGAAAAACTAAAAATATTTTCTCACTATATTCTTCATTGAACCCGATCCCATTATCAACTACACTTATATGTATATAGTTATTGTTTTTTGGAAGATTAAGATTTATCAGTGTTACATCATTAATATTTTCACAATTAATTTTTATATGAGGTGCTCGATCTTGGCTAGCAAATTTTAGTGAATTACTTATAAGGTTAAAAAGTAATTGTCTGAATTGGAATGGAATCACTTTCACATCACACATTTCGCCTATTTCTAAGAAAGCGTCTTTTTGTTGTAATTCCTCTTTTAGATCTTCTTTAATTTCTTTAATAATAGCTTCTAAGTCAGTACTTTCAAATATTCTTTGTTGAGTGCTTGTTCTAGAGTATGCTAATAAATCTTGAATAAGTGTTTGCATTCTAAAAGCTGCATTTTGCATACGTTGAAATTTATCTTTTCCGTTTTCTGATAAATTTTTCGATTCACGCTCTATTATTTGAGATGCAAAAGTTTGAATTTTACGTAACGGTTCTTGTAAATCATGACTAGAAATATAAGTAAATGATTGGAGCTCTTTATTCATCTTTTCAAGATCAATATTTTTTTGATTTAATTCACTTGTCCTTTGTGATACCTGCTTTTCTAATTCATCTGTAAACATTTTTTGATCTTGAATATCCGTACTAGATCCTACCCACATAGTAATTATTCCATTCTCATCTTTTTGAGGTATGGCGCGACTTAATTGCCAGCGGTATTGTCCATCATGTCTTCGAAAACGGTGTTCCAATAAAAAATCTTTACCTGTAGTTATTGATTGTGTCCATTTCTCTATGTTTTTTTGGCGGTCGTCGGGATGCACTATTTGTAACCAACCATCGTTAAGTATTTTTTCCAAAGATAAACCTGAAAAATCAAAAACAGATTGATTGTAGTAATTTATATTACCTTGAGGATCAGCAGTCCAAATGTGTTGTGGCATGGAATCTGCAAGCAATCGGAATTTAGATTCACTTTCTTGTAAAACCTGCTGATATTTTTTCTCTTCAGTAATGTCCCGTAATGTTCCTAGTTTCTTAACAGGCTTATTATCTTTGTCAAAAAATACTTTCCCCTGTGTTCTTATCCAGCAGATTGTTTTATCCAGTTTAACGACACGAGCCTCGTAACTATAAACACCAGTTATCATTGCTTCATTAAAAGCTTTTTCAACTATAATGTGAATATCCTCAGGATGTATCTGACTACGCATTTGTGAATGTGAAATTAATGCAGATTCATCATGACCAAAAATTACTGCTAGACGTGGGGAGTGGATAATATTTTTAGTATTTAAATCCAATTCCCAAGTAGCAAGTTCTGTAGCTTCTGCTGCTAAACGACTTCTTTCTTCGGCATCTTCTAGTTTTATTCGGGCTTCTACTTTATCCGTTACATCATTTACAGTAATCATAATTCCAGAAACGGTACCATCAGGTTCAAATAAGGCTGCATATTCAAAATCAAGATAAAATTTCTTTGTCCCATCATCTCCTTGTACAAAAGCAACAGATTCTTTTTCGCTGTGTGTTTTACCTGTTGTAAATACTTTGTTAAGTAATTCGGGGTATTTTTGTTTTTTTAATTCTGGAAAAACTTCTAAAATTGATTTACCAATGACATCAACCTCTTTTTTATGCCAAATATTTTTAAACATTACTGTATTTGCCGATTCAATAATAAAATCCTTACCTCTTAAAATTGTCATTGGTATTGGTGACAACATCACCATGGTGCGGAAATTTTTTTCACTTTCTTCCAATAAAAGTTTTGCTTTAACAGTTTCAGTGACTTCGGTAGCTACTACCATAATGCCTGAAATTTCTCCATTATCTTCTTTCAAGGGATGATAAACTAAATTGAAAAAGGCTTTTTCTAATTTCCCCTTACGCTTGAGCATAACAGGTAAATCTGCTGAATAAAATGCTTTTTCATAGGTTATAACTTCTTGAAATAAGGGTTCAACTATACTTTTAACTTCAGGTAATATTTTAAATAGAGGCTTGCCTATAAATTCCCCTTCTTTTTTATCAATTAGTAAAAGATAATTTTCATTAGCCATTTCAACAATATAATCTGTACCTCTGAAGATTGCTATACCTAATGGTGCTTGTTCCACAGAATCACGGAATCGTTTTTCGCTTTCTTCCACTTTTTGTTTTGCTTGATGCAATTCTGTAACCTCTGCTGCAGTATTCATTACTCCATATACTTTTCCCGCTGAATCAAGTAAGGGGGTAAAGCTGTAATTAAAATAATGAGGTTTTAAAATGTGATTTATTTTTATATCAACCCGCTGGTTTTTTGCATGATATGGAATTCCTGTAGCATATACTCCACGTACTTGTTCAAATATTTGTTGGTTTTGAAGTTCAGGCAAAATATCGGTGTATAATTTTCCAATTACATCATTTCCTTTGCCCCAAGCATTCAATATGGATTGATTAGCAAGTGTGATACGCATTTCTTTACCCGTATATACTCCTATTGGAAAAGGGGCGCTTTCGACTAATGTGCGTATATTTTGCTCACTTTCTTCTACTTTTTTTCTGGCAAGCACTTGTAATGTTACATCAAAACCAATCGCCATAATGCCATTGATTTTTCCATCCATATCATATAATGGTTCATAAGAAAAATTGATATAAACATCCTCCATCGAACCATTTCTCAATAATTGGACAGGCAGTTCAGGAGCAGCAAAACGGTTTCCAGTGTTTTTTACCTCATCTAGTAGTTCTTTTATTCCTTGTGGCAAAAGTTCAGGCATTGTCGTAAATATAGATTTGCCTACAATTTCTTCTTTAGTTCGTCCCCAAAGTTTCAGTGCATTTTCATTGGCAATTTCAACTACATAATTTTCTTCGCGAAAAATAGCTATTGCAATAGGCGCCTGCAAAATCATGAGTTTTAAATTGGTTTCACTTTCCTTAACTTTCTCACGGGATAGCACCTGTTTGGTATTGTCAACAACCCATATAGCTATTTTTGTCACGTTGCCTTTTTCATCTTTTACGGGAGCATACACAAAAGTCACATAGTTGTTTTCTTCTTTATCATTACGAATGCTCTTAAACCCCACTTCGTTAGCATAATATGGAATTCCAGTTGTTTTTACATTCTCAAGTGCTTCCTCATAATCTACTTTTGATTCTGCAAAACTGTCCCAAAAGTGTTTGCCTACAATAGCTTCATGATGCTTGTCAGCCATTTCCATAAACTGCTCATTTACATTTTCACATATTAACGTATCAGCATCTAGTAAGCATATCCCAATAGGGGCTTCAAGGATCATATTACTTAAAAGCTGTTGGCTTTTGCGTCTTGCCATGGTTTTGCAAGTTATATCTTCGAGTGTACCATTCAGTCGATAAGCAATTTTATCATCATTAAACCAAGCGCTACCTTTTGCATGTACAATAATTTCATTTTTTAAAATAGGGTTTATAATGGTATATTCCACATCATAATTCCCACCCGATGAATATTGTAAAGCTTTTTGAATAGCCGAGGCTACTAATTCTCTATCACTTTCAGCAATGGTGTTAAGGACATCAGTAAGTTCAGTTTCATTTTCTTCTTGTATACCAAACCATTCTTTTAGTCTGCTGTTTGCCGAAAATGTATTGGATAATGGGTTATAATCCCAAGTTCCTAATTGGGCTGCCTCAATAGCAAATTCTAATTGTTCTTTGTTTTCTTTTAATTGTAACTCAATGTTCTTTTGATCGGTAATATCGACACATGAACTTATATAGCCTGCAAAACTACCATCTGATCGGAACCTTGGTGGTCCTTGTGCTAATAGCCAGCGGTATTCCCCATCAGTATTTAAAACTCTAAATTCTCCTGTAAATGGTTCTCTTTTTTTAAAAGCTTCTAGGTAAATATTTACATATGTTTCTTTATCTTCTGGATGCACTAGATCTAGCCATCCAAATTCCAATAATTTATCTAAAGGTCGGCCTGTAAGTTCGACCCAAGCCTTATTAAAGTACGAGGCATTGCTATTTTCATCGCTTACAGCAACATAAATATTTGTTCCTTCGGCCATTGTACGAAATCTTTCTTCACTTTCTTGTAGATCTTCAACAGCTTTCTTTTTAGCAGTGGTTTCAATAACAGTAACCAATACACCGCCCACTTCACCATTTTCCATTCTGATAGGGCTATAAGCAAAATCAAAGTAGCAATTTTCTATAAAACCATTTCGGTCAAGTGGTAACATAAAGTCTGGAAAACCAACAGGAGTACCGTTCATCACTCCATCAAACATGGACTCAATAATATGCCATATTTCTGAAAAAGTTTCTCTAGAACTTATTCCTAAAGCTTGTGGATGTTTTGTTGCGCCTAATATAGGTCTATAACCATCATTATAAATTTGGGTGTATTCTTTTCCCCAAGCAATATACATTCCAAAGGGGTTATCCAACATCACAGACACCATTGTTTGTAGACTTTGAGGCCAATTTTTAGGTTCGCCTAAAGGGGTTTTGCTCCAATCTTTTGCTCTTATGAGTTTCCCCATTTCTCCACCGCCTTCAAGAAAATAATAGTCCGCCATTTTAGAGATCATCTGATTAGTTTTAGATTATAAAATTATCATTATTAATAAATTGAACTGATATCAAATATAATCCTTTTTGTATGAAATTATTAATGCTATTGAGAATTATAATAGGGATTTTTAAAGCTATTATTAATAATATTCTAATAAAATTTATTAGCTCACCCATTGTTAACATTGATTTAATGCATGAAATATTGTTTATCCATTAATAATTTCACCACCATTTATATGTATGAATTGTCCAGTGATATAACTACTGTCTTCTGACGCTAAAAAGACATATGCTGGACCTACTTCGCAAGGTTGACCTGCTCTTCCCATAGGAGTATCTTTTCCAAATTGGGTTACATCATCAAAACTAGAAGGAATTAATGGAGTCCAAATGGGACCTGGAGCAACGCCATTTACACGTATTTTTTTTGCTGCTAATTGTGCGGATAATGACCTTGTGAAACTAACAATTGCACCTTTAGTACTTGCATAATCAACAAGATATTCACTACCTCTATAAGCTGTAACTGAACTAGTATTTATAATGACATCGTCTGAAGTAAGATATTCTAAAGCAGCTTTTGTTAAATAAAAATAGGGATAAATATTAGTTTCAAAAGTTTTTAATAATTGCTTTTTATCGATGTCTAATAAAGAATCTTGAGGGAACTGTACTGCAGCATTATTCACAACAATATTTAATTGACCATATTCTTCTATACATTTTTCTACACAAAATTGACAATTAGTTTCTTCTGTTAAATCTTTTTTTATGATGATACATTTTCTGCCCATATTTTCAATTTGTGTTTTGACGGACATTGCATCTTTAGTTTCACTTAAATATACAAGTACAATATTTGCGCCTTCTTTTGCAAAATGTAAAGCGGCACTCGCTCCTATACCACTGTCACCCCCGGTAATAAGAGCGACTTTGTTATTTAATTTCCCTGAACCATTATAACTTTTGCGTATTAAAATTGGTTCTGGTTTCATTTTATTTTGATCTCCAGGAAGTTCTTGTTGCTGAGGAGTAAATTCTTTTTCTTTTTTCATAACGTGTTCTTTTTTTTACTTTACAAAGTAAAAAGCTCTTTCAGTTAGAAATGGTTGCAAATGAAAAAAAAAGTAACCCAATTGACTTTTTTGTTGTCTAAATGAAAATAACTAATAAAGTGTAAGTCAGTCTAAAGTTTTTAAGTCATAAAGTCAAAAGATCAAAAAACTAAATAACATAATCTTATGTTGTTTTATTGAATTTAAAAAACAACATTGAATAAAATCCATTACTTACAATTATAATATCCTGTTGTATTTGAAAATGCAACTATTTTTTGGAGATACAATAAGACTACTTATTATTTCAATTCAATATCAAGAAGCGAAGGTTGAAAGAAGCAAAATGTTGTATGAGGGAATCCTCCTTTGATTGGGTTAATAAATTTCTCTTTAAAGATAATTATTGGAATTCTAAGTTTATAAATTAGCTACACTGTTATAGCTTGTAAAATGGAATAGCATTTTCAAAACCTATAATGAAGTGAATAGTAGCAAAAAAAAAATATACTTAAAGAGAAGGGAATAGATGTGAAAAATAAAGTTAGTCCTTCCTAGTTTTGACAAAAATAATAAAATTATGAATTTTAATAAATTTAAGGAATTAGAAAAAAAGGTTGTTTTTGAACAAATTGCTTCCTTTTTAAAACGTGAAAACTTAACTATAATAGAACAAGATCAAACCCGACCTTGGGGAGGTTTCTTTGTAATCGATGAACAACAAACAAAATCGTTTATACTCAAATTTTTTCCAGATATGAACCTATCGGAAATGCAATTATCGAACAAGTTAAGTCCGAAGATTTTGATTATTGCACCACATAAACGTTTGTCTTGGCAATATCATTTTAGAAGATCTGAAATTTGGAGAATCCTTTCGGGATCAGTTGGTGTGAAAACTAGCGTAACAAATGAAGAGGATGAACTTCAAACCCTCCTAGAAGGTGATGTTATAAAGATTGATAAAGAAGAACGTCATCGTATTATAGGTTTAGATTCTTGGGGAATTGTAGCTGAAATTTGGCAACACAATGATTCTGAAAATCCGTCTGATGAAGATGATATAGTACGTTTGCAGGATGATTTTGGAAGGTGATTTTTTTTTGATAGTAATAGCTAGATTTATTTTTGAATCTATTAAAATATAATTTACTTTCAAAAATATGTTTTCAAACTCATACAAGCGTATTCAAATTGGATTGGGTTAAGATTTTTTTTTTTTAAGATAATCATAGCGTTTTTAAGGTTATAAATTAGCTTGAATGTTCCTGCTATAAATCCAATATAGTTATAACGACATTATTAAATGTAAATAGTGAAATAAGGAGAAACAAAATTTTGAACCCATGAGAACCGAAAAAAATATAAAAAGTAAAGTCATTGATATGCCTTTGCAAAAAGACAAAGTAAGAAATAAAATTAGCATTATAAAGACCAAGAGGACAACTATTCCTAAAATACTACTTATTGCTACATACCCACCTAGAGAATGTGGTATTGCCACTTATACGTATGATTTAAAAGAGGCATTAGATACTAAATTTGATAACTCCTTAGATATACGAATTGGAGCACTAGAAAGTAGCACAGATTGTCATAATTATAAACCGGGTGAGGTGGATTTCGTTTTGACTACTGATGATGCTGAATCTTATAAATCAGTGGCTCAAACTATAAATAGGGATCAAGATATAGGTATTGTTATGATTCAACATGAGTTTGGATTGTTTAAAAACAATGAAGAATCATTACTTAATTTTTTAAACGAAATTAGAAAGCCCATCATTATTGCTTTTCATACTGTATTGCCAAATCCTAATAAAATATTGGAGAAGAATGTTAAAGACTTGGTCGCTTTAGCCAATACCGTTACAGTAATGACAAAATCATCAGCTGAATTATTAATAGATACTTACGGAGTAGATGAAAACAAGATAAAAATAGTATCTCACGGAACTCACTTAGTAAAACATCAAGAAAAATCTATCCTCAAAGAAAAATATAATTTGCTAGGAAGAAAGGTCATTTCGACTTTTGGTTTTTTGGGACCTGGAAAAAGTATCGAGACCACTCTAAATGCTTTGCCCGAAATTATAAAAGAGCATCCTGATATACTTTTTTTGATAGTAGGAAAAACACATCCAAGTTTATTCAAAGAGCAAGGAAATGCTTATATGGAGAGTTTGCAACAACAAGTTGATGACCTAAAAATAAATAATCATGTTCAATTTGTAAACAAATTTGTGCCCCTTTCAGAGTTGTTAGAATATTTACAATTGTCAGATTGTTATGTGTTTACTTCTAAAGATCCCAATCAAGCGGTTAGCGGCACTTTTTCATATGCTGTTAGCTGCGGTTGTCCTATACTTTCTACTCCTATCCCACATGCCATGGAAGTATTAAGGGATGGTGAGGGATTGTTATTTGATTTTGGAAATTCTAAACAATTAGCTGAAAAAATGAATCAGTTATTGAAAGATGAGGATTTATTATATAGTATGAAAATGAAAGGATTACATGCTTCTTCTTCTACGTCTTGGGAAAATGCAGCAATTTCACATGCACATATTTTTGCTGATAATATTCCAAACAATGTACAGTTAAAATATAAAAAGCCAAAAATCAATTTAGAGCACTTAGTTGCAATGACAACTCATGTTGGAATGATTCAGTTTTCTAAAGTAAATTCACCCGACTTAGATTCTGGTTATACTTTAGATGATAATGCCAGAGCACTTATAACAATTTGTGAATATTATAAATTTACTAAAAATCAAGAACAGTTAAAATTAGCAAAAACCTATATTAATTTTATTTTAAATTGCCAACGTGATAATTGTTTATTCTTAAATTATGTAGATAAAGATAAAAAATTCACTAATCAAAATGATGAGGTAAACTTAGAAGATTCTAATGGAAGAGCTATTTGGGCTTTGGGATATGCCTATTACTTAATGGAAGAAAGTCTGGATATTGATACTACTTTATACCAAAATGTACGATGGGCTATTAACCGCTTTAGTAAGGAACTACACTCTTTTAATTCCCCTAGGTCCCTTGCTTTTATTATTAAAGGATTGTATTTTTTTAATTTAAAAGAAAATAATGCAAATAACACTGAAATTATAAATAAAATAGCGCGAAAACTTACGGAACTTTATGAGTTTAATCATGAAAAAGAGTGGAAATGGTTTGAACCTTATCTTACATACGGAAATAGTGTTTTGTCCGAAGCGCTACTATATGCATGGAAAGCTACTAAGGATCATAAATTTAAAGAGATAGCAAAAGAGTCTTTCGATTTTTTACTATCCAAAATTTTTGTAAATAATAGCATTAGAGTAATTTCTAATCAAAATTGGTTAATCAAAGGAACGGATCAAAAAACAGTTAAACCAGGCGGAGAGCAACCCATAGATGTTGCCTATACTATTTTGGCTTTAAAACAATTTCATAACCAGTACCCATTTGAAGGATATGATGACAATATGGAAATTGCTTTTAGTTGGTTTTTGGGTAATAACCATTTAAAACAAATTGTTTATAATCCTTGTACGGGAGGTTGCCACGATGGAGTGGAGGAATTTAATGTGAATTTGAATCAAGGTGCGGAATCTACAATTAGTTATTTGTTAGCGAGATTAGCTTTTGAAGAAATGTAGTTAGGAATAAAAAAAGTTTATTGAAAAGAATTTCAATAAACTTTTTTTATTTAAAAATAATGAGGCATTATTAACCTGTAGGCAATGAAACATTTACTCTTTTAGTTTTCTTAATAAATCATCCATATTTACAGTGACGTAGGAAGAAGCATAATCTGATACGGCATAAGGTAAGATTAAATGATTATTATGAATTAGGCTACCACAAGAATAGACCACATTAGGTACATATCCATCTCTTTCTTCTTCTAAAGGGGTTAAGAGAGGTTCTTTTAATCTTCCAATTTCAACAGTTGGATCTTCTAAATCTAATAAAGAAACACCAATACAATATCGTCTCATAGGACCTACACCATGAGTAATAAGTAGCCATCCTTGGTCAGTATATAAGGGAGAACCACAATTTCCTATTTGAGTAAATTCCCATGGGAATTTAGGTTCTTGAATTTTTATAGGATCATTCCAAAGGGTGATTCTGTTAGAATAAAAAAGGTAATTGTTCACTCCATCTATTCTTGCTAACATAGCGTATTTGCCTTTGATTTTTCGCGGAAAGAGCGCAAAATTTTTGTTCTGTGCGCCATAGCCATGCATAGGCATAATGCGAAAATTGATAAAATCGGTTGTAGAAAGTAATTTAGGAAGTATGGTAAAACCATCATAGGCAGTGTAAGTTGCGTAGATGGTTTCAGTACCATCATCATCTGTAAAACGTACAAATCTAGCATCTTCAATCCCTCTGCTTTCAGAGGATGAGATAGGTAAAATAGCTCTTCCTGATATTTTAGAATCTTCATGGAATTGAATATCATAATAAGAATTTACTAACCAAGTCATCTCTTTTAATGCTTTTCTTTTTTGTTCATCAATTTCATGAGCCATTATTCTTCTAACAGCTTCCTTCAAGGTATAATATTCAAAACGATTTGGCAACTCATTCATTATTGGATCAGAATATTCTTTAGGGATATTCATTTCTTCCATTTTCTTCATAAATCTTTTTTTGTTATAAGATTTTTTCTTAGAAATAGTAGGGAGGTCAATATGTTGCTGAGGTTCCACCATTTTGAGATTATTTGAAGAATCTAATACTCCCTTTCTAAAAACGATGGAAGATAAATGTCCTTCGCCAGTAGCCCTAAATGAAAGTATCACTCTTTTTTCACCCTCAGATAAAAAAGATTGATCAAAATCCTCTACAATGGAAGGGTTGAATAAGGCAGCAGCTTCTAAAGAATATTCCAAGGTAGAGTAGGAGCCTATTAAAAGACGTCTTTCCATTGACAACTTGTTATAATTTATACCTATCGAATTGATTAAGTTTTTATAATTATTTGCATGTTTTAAAAATATCTCCGTAATATTTCGATGCCGTCCTCTAAATTCATCAAAAGTAATTTCGAGCTCTTGCTTGACCATTTCTTCGTTCAAGCTCATTATTCGATTTACTAAATTAATAGTTCTTGTATCTCCGTTGTTAAAAAAACGGGCTACAACTCTACTGGAATCAGGTTTAAAATAAAGGTCTTTACGAGTTACTGGTATTGGCATTGTAATATTTTGTTTAATACGTTACTATGTTTTATTGCTTTAAAGCGATTTTAAATCTATTAAAAAATAAATATTTGTATTAATCGTAAAAGAAAAAATATTAACTCAATTGCTTTTTGGAGTATATAGATGATATTATTTTTTTATTAAGGCTTGGATTTTTAGAGCATTTTTTATCGTTAAAGAGTTAATTTAATATTTAGTTCTAATTTATATTTATAGAGTATATAATTAAATAAAATTATTGAAAAACATCTTAGATTTCATTAAAATGAGAACTCAAAAAGTAGCACTAGTACAATCATTTCCTCAAACCGAAGATTTAGTATCTGATTATAATCTTGAATATACGCATGAATGCGATTTAGCTATTGTTAGAAAAAGACAAGGCAAAGGTTTTGTTTATTTTAAAGGAGATAAAGAAATTTTACAAAAAAAACAGCTTCAACGTATACAAAGTTTAGTTATTCCACCTATATGGAATGAGGTAAAAATTAGCTGTATTGAAAATAGTCATTTGCAAGCTGTGGGGAGAGATGCAAAAAGTAGAAAACAATATATTTACCACTCACAATGGAATAAATTTAGAAATACAACTAAGTTCTGTAAGATGTATTCTTTTGGCAAAAAATTACCTATGTTAAGAAAACAAATCGAGCTTGATTTGAACAAAAAAGGATGGCATAAAGAAAAAGTAATCGCACTCGTTATTCGTATGATGGAATTAACCCATATACGAGTAGGGAATAGCTATTATGAAAAAGAAAATAAATCATACGGTTTAACCACCTTAAGGAAAAGACATATTACTATAGGTAGTACTAAAATGAAAATTCAGTTTAGAGGTAAAAAGGGTATTGAGCATAATATTACCGTACGCAATAGAAAACTTATAAAATTAATCCATCGGTGTGAGGAACTACCAGGTTGGGAGTTGTTCAAATATATTGATGAAAATGGAGAAAGAAGAACGGTTAAGAGCAATCATGTAAATGAATATTTACAGAATATATGTGGTGCTAAATTTACTGCCAAAGATTTTAGAACATGGTCAGGATCAGTTAGTTTTTTCAATACATTACTTGAATGTGATCACACGAAATCTGAAGATGAAATCAAAAAGAATCTTTTGAAAGGATATGAAGAAACTGCAATTGCATTAGGGAATACTAAAAATGTATGTCGCAAATATTATGTACACCCAGTTATTGTAGAGACTTATCAAATGGGTAAATTAAACCGTGTTTTTAATAGGATTAAAAAAAATAATGTAATCAATCCTTATTTTTCTGCATCAGAAAAAGAGATCTTGAAACTTTTTAAAAACTATACTCCTTCTTAAAATAAAAATAAGATAAAAAAGCGTTTTTTTAACTCATTAGGTGATACGTTAATTATAGTAACAATTTCAGTAACTATGTCGATGACCTTTTAAGAAATGCATTTTTTTGTCAAAAAATACAAAAATTATTCATTCGTGTTAGAACCCTTTGTAAAATAGTAAAGGTGAATTCTTCATGAATTCACCTTTACTATTTTTTAGATTC
>NZ_JBAWDL010000275.1:0-3206 GCF_049590715.1 Flavobacterium sp. | reverse complement strand
CGACTACAGAACCAATAGGAGGATACACTTCTTCAACTATTAATTTCTCTTTGAATCCTAAAAATTTCAGGGGTTGTTTTTTGTATATTTTAAAACCTTGTACCGAATTTACTTCATTCAAATTAATGAAATTTCCGCCAGACCCATAGGCCATGAATTTTAATAAATTAAAATCAGAAGTGGGTGAGCTCGTAATGCTACTTAATGGTTTTTTAAAAGAAAGGGATAAGTCTCCAAAATTTGACATACCATCAGAAAAAAGAAGGTATTCATCTACGCTGTCAAGCTCTTTTAAAGCATTAAAATCAGTAGCTCCATCATATTTTAACGTAATGATTTTTTCTCTCAAAGCACTCCAATCCCCGTTTGAGATGTTAAACTCAGTAGTATTCTCAAAAGTGATATTCAACAAACAGAATTGGATGTTTACATTTGGATTGTCTTTAAAAAACAGGGCTAAAAATTGAAGATCGGCCTCAACGTTTCTTTTAGAACCACTCAGCGAATTATCCCAAATAATCCCTACTTTTGATGAATTCGGTTTGTTATTAAATGGAAAATTAGTAACAACATTAGCGGCAAAATAATATTTTACATCCTCTTTTCGTTGCAAAATCACATTTGAAATTGGGGTATTCGGAATACTGATTTTTAAGTTCGTATTAGGCGTAAAATCTGTTTTATGAATTTCGGCCATCCATTGGCTGTCTTTGTTCTCAAAAACAAAACTCCCATCAGGATTTTCAATAATTGCCGGAGTTTTCCCTTTGTTATTAACAATTGTTTTAAGGTGAAAATCCTTGAATTTAGTCCCGTTTGCAAAACTCAATTCAAATTGACTTTCGTTAGTAAGTACTTTTAGTTCTTGTTTAAAAATAATCTGTATTGTTCTTTTTCCATTAGCTGGCATGGGATATATTCGGGTTCTAAAGTTGTTACCCATTACTTTTTCAAGAATACCTGGATCAACATTTTTTCGGGCAATACTTTCAAAAACCTCTTTTGCTTTCTCTTTGGGTACGGGTACAGCTTCTCTTAATTGTCCATTAATATCTAGTGCATAACCACTAACAAAAACTCCATCGGGCAAAGGAAACGTAAGTGTGCCTTCAAGATCTCTCGATCCGTTGTTTTTAAAAACATAAGTCGCTTTGGTTTCGGCTAAATTTCCAAATATTTGTGTTTCAAAAAAGACTTCTTGTATTATAACTGGATGATTTTTCATGTCTTTGACCTCAATATTCGGAATTTGCGCAAAGGCAAATGAAGTCAGCAAAAGACAATAAAAAAGAATTATTTTTCTCATAATTATATATATTTTTGAAAGCTATATTAGCGTAACGTATATTTTTTTTCTTAAAATTTATTCTATAAGTTTCACCAAATGATTTGCCACTATACCAAAAGTATAATTGTCTACTTGATCAATACCGCTATAATTAATGGCGATGAGTTGTCCACATTGATTAAAAACTGGTGAGCCACTTGCGCCTCCAGTTGAAGGTATGCTATATTGAATCTTTTCACCATCCGTTTCTCTACTTATTTCTCCTTTGTAGAATTGGACTTTGAGGCCTGTATTTGATTTAGCAAAATCTTCTCCCAATGGAAAACCTAGCATGAACACTTTTTCTCCTGGTCTTAGTTCATTGTCTGAAATAAAAAACGTATCTAAAGATATATAAACATCGGATGTAACATCGGATTGGATTAATCCTAAATCAATAGCAGAGTCATCTGAAAGTTTTACAATTTCACAATCATGCCATGAGTCTTCAGAGCCATGAAAAGCAACAGAAAGGTTGATGGTTGTAACCGTGACTTCAATGTCACCTTCTGACACATACACTTTTTCTTCAATAGTAGACGCAATGTCTGTTTGTGCTTTTTCTTCGTCAAAATTATTTGAAGACACAAACTCTTCGCCTCCCTCGGATGATACAGTCTCACTTTCTCCCTCTGAGTACCCTTCGCCTTCTCCATCGCCTTCTCCTCGAAAATAAATGCGTCCTTGACTCCAATTTGTTTCAATAAAACTTTTATAGTCTTCGCGTTCTATATCAGTGGTAAGGATTGAAGCTATTTTCATCCTAATATTATTTAAGTTTCTATTGGTTGCTTCCTCCTCTCCTTCTGTATTCCATGGTTCTAAAACGTGACGATTTGTAGCAATTAAACCCGTCCCATCAACTAAAAAACCTGTTCCATATACTTTTTCTATTGGAATATCCGACACTTCTAATACAAACTCTGTCCCATTGATGTTTACAGTATAACTGTATTCATGTTTAACTAATACAACGGCATTTTTATAATACTCATAAATTTCTGTATCTGTTTCAAAACAGGCATCCGTAGCACTTGAGGAATTATTGTGTAAGTATTTAAAATAGCCAATAATCCCCATTATTATAAGAAGACTAATTAATCCAATTATTATTTTTTTCCTTCTTGGAGAACGGCCTGTTTCTTTTTCAATTGGTGTACTTGATGAATCTTCCATAAAAATATAAATGAGTTTCTAGACGATGTTAAACTTATATAAGTGAAACAGTTGGGTGAGTTAATTTATTTTAAATTCTTTTTATTAAATACATATTTGACATTAAATAACTTTCCAAAAACTTTCAATTTACTGAAAAATTTAACGCTCTATTACTACAAAATGGATCATTTCGATGAAACTCTTGCTTTTGTCATTGCAAGGAACTAAACAAACTAACTTTGTGTGCTATCGTTATGTGATAGCTTGGTTCCTCGTTTGGCAGAATCATAATGTTTAACGAGATAATCGTATCACCGCCGTAATTACATCCTCGCCGTAGAAACCCTAGGCTTGTACTGCGCAGCAGCCTCAGCAATTAAACGGATATGATCTGGAGTGGTTCCACAACAACCACCTATTATATTCACCAAATTATCATCTAAATATTCTTTGATAAAAGCTTGCATTTGTTCTGGGGTTTCGTCATATTCTCCAAAGGCGTTTGGCAATCCTGCGTTTGGATGCGCAGATACGTTGAAAGAAGTATTTTGAGACAAAGTCTGCAAATACGGCTTTAACAAATCGGCTCCTAAAGCACAATTGAATCCTACGCTCAACAACGGAATGTGAGAAACGGAAATTAAGAAAGCCTCTACCGTTTGTCCAGAAAGGGTTCTTCCTGAAGCATCAGTAATGGTTCCTGAAACCATGATTGGAATAT
>NZ_JBAWDL010000274.1:0-1947 GCF_049590715.1 Flavobacterium sp. | reverse complement strand
GGGTTTCCTGGGCGATATCATGGCGATCATGAAATCAATCCCGGAGGATCGGCAGACGCTGATGTTTTCGGCGACCATGCCGCCCAAAATCGGCGAATTGGCCAAGCGCATTCTACGCGATCCGGGCGAGATCAAGCTTTCAGTTTCCAAACCCGCCGAGGGCATCGACCAGCAGTTCTACATGGCGACGGAAAACCAGAAGCTACCCCTGTTGATCCATTTGCTGAAAGAAGCCAATAATCCCAGTCTGGTACTGTTCACGTCCCGCCGCTCGTCGGTGGATACCATCGTGCGCGCTTTGCGTCGGAAGGGCTTCAAAGCTGAGGGCATTTCCTCCGACTCGGAGCAAGCCCAACGGGAAATCGTGCTGCGGGATTTCAAGAACCGGGAATTTCCGATTCTGGTCGCGACCGACGTACTTTCGCGCGGCATCGACATCGACAACCTCAGCCATGTGGTCAACTACGACCTACCCCGCGACCCCGAGGATTACGTCCACCGCATTGGCCGCACGGCCCGCGCCGAATCGAAGGGTACCTCTATCACCTTCATCGGTGAAATGGATAAGCGCGGTGTACAGAATATCGAGCGACTGCTCGAACGCTCCGTTTCTATCATTTCTATTACTGAAGAGTTAGGCCTAGGCACGGCCCCGGTATTCGGAAGCCGGAGTAGCTCGCCCGAACGAGGTCGTCCGGGCGGACGACATTCCGGTTCCAAGAGTACCTCTTCCCGTGCCACTACTCCCCGAAATGCAACCGATTCTCGCTCAGCCGCTCCGCGGAAGCCATCCGAAGCACGTGCTGAATCAACCACGGAGGGAGGAGAGGCCAAGCGTCGACGGAAGCCGCGTAACAATCGGAACAAAAAGAAGGAGCCCTCTGGTGAATCGTCGGGACAGGCTGATGTCAAATCGGCTGATGTGGCTAAAAACAGCACGTGGATGGTGATTTGGAAAGAATAAAGTTGACTGGATTGGGATTTTTTGCCAAAATCAAATTCACGCCCCGTTTGCTTCGTTCTTCCCCAATTAACCCTTTCCCAATTCAGAAGCTTTGAAACGTAGTTCGTCTTGGTGGCAAAGGGCTCGTTTCAGTATCGCTGAACCGCCCATTCTTTCGCTGGAAAGTATCTATCCCCTGCTCATGTTGGCGGTGTTGAGCCTACTGGCTTTGGCTTTTCACTTTATCCGCATCCAGTTTAGCGAAGCCGTTGATTTTTCGCTCGACTGGAACCTGTTGCTGAGCTGGATTCCGCTGCTCATTGCATTTTTTGCCAAAGCAATCTCCAAACGATTTGGCCCCCTACCGCTGGTAGTAGGGATACTGAGTGTAGTATGGCTGGCGTTTTTCCCCAATGCCCCCTACATGATTACCGATCTGGTGCATTTGTCGGTCAACTACGAGAGCGACCGCACCTGGCACGATACCATCATGCTGTTCTACTATGCCCAAATCAGCCTGATCAACGGTTTGGTGTCGCTGTATTGGTTTCATGGTACCTGGAACCGGACCTACTCCAAACGCACGGGGACGATTTTACTCTTTCTAAGTTTTCCACTCGGTGGGCTGGGGGTTTTTCTCGGGCGAATTTTGCGGCTCAACAGCTGGGATTTTTTTCATAAGCCCGGCCAGTTCTTTCTCAATGTTTTTGAAAACCTCAACGACCGGACCGCCCTGCTGCTGATCGTGGAATTTGGTATGCTACTGGGTACCCTCTACTTTGTACTATGGGGCCTGCTCAGGTTCAGAGTCAGAAGGTAAAATAGAACTTCGTAATAACTTCCCATCCTACCACCGCACCAGCTTGAATTCCCAGTCGGGTACCTTCTTGCGCATTTCTACTAGATCGTCGCGTTTCCTGATTTCGCGTTGCTAGGCATTACGCACCACATGCGTGGCAAACCACGCCCGGCACTCGTCCAGACTGGATTGGCCCGATGCTACT
>NZ_JBAWDL010000273.1:0-22581 GCF_049590715.1 Flavobacterium sp. | reverse complement strand
CTTCTAATTGCCAACTGTTACGCCCCGTGATAATACACGCACGCGAAGGGGCACATTTCCCGTTAGGAGTGTAAGCGTTATTGAACAAAATTCCATCTTTGGCAACACGGTCAAAAGCGGGTGTTTTTACCCATTTACAACCGTAAGCACTAAAATGTTTCCATCCCGCATCATCGGCTACAGCAAACAAAATATTGGGTCTTTTTGCAATTTTCTCTTGTGCAGTCGAAAGTTGACTTAACCCCATAAAAGAACTGAGGGCAATTAAAAATATTTTTTTCATTACTAAATGTAGTCTAGTTAATAGTTTAGTTATACAAATTTTCAATTTCTAACTGAGTATATTGTCTTTTATGGTATTTGAAAAGTATCTCTGAGTAAATAACATCTATTTATTGTAAATTCTAGGTTTAATTCAAAGTGTAACTAGGGGTGTTAAATGATATTCAACAAATAAACAGAAGCAAAATTGTTTTTATATGTATGCCTAAACAAGTAAACCAAATGGTTTATTCTTACCCATTAATTGTTCCGTTTTTACAAAAAACTAAGTTTTCATTTTGTTTGAAGTTAACCAATTCATCATGGCATCAAACCAAGATTCTTTGGTTGTTTTATTATTCAATCCAAAACCATGTCCGCCTTCTTGATAAATATGCATTTCGCTTTTGATTCCTTGCTCTTTTAATTTCAAAAAGAAATTGATACTGTTTTGAAAAGGCACCGCTTTGTCATCAGCGGCATGTACTAAAAAAGTCATTGGTGTTTCTTTGGTCACTTGTAGCTCATTCGAATACAATTGAATCATAGCATCGGACGGTTTATCTCCAATCAAGTGCATACGTGTTCCTTTGTGCTGAAATTCTCCAAACGAAATGACAGGATATACCAAGACCATGAAATCAGGACGTAGATTCGTTTTGTTGAGATTCTCAATAACTACTTGGTTAAAATGCGTTCCCGCAGTTGAGGCTAAATGACCGCCAGCAGAAAAGCCCATAATCCCTAATTTAGTAGGATCAATATCATGTATTGCCGTATTTTCTCGAATGATTTTGATGGCTTGCTGAGCATCTTGTAACGGACCAATGGTTTTATCTACCATAATTTCATCGGATGGCAAACGGTATTTTAAAACGAAAGCTGTAATGCCTTTTTCATTTAGTTTTTTAGCTACTGAATAGCCTTCATTCGTCATGGAAACAATACCATAACCACCACCAGGGCAAATCAGTACTGCTACGCCATTTGACTTTCCTTTTTTAGGATAAAAAACCAGTATCTCAGGATCAGTGATTTTACTAATTCGAAGGTTATTGTCTTTAGCTGTATCTGATTGTTCCTTGTAATCCGCAGCAAATTTACTATTAGGAACTTCGCCTTCATACAATTTAATGACTTTGTCTTGGGCTTGCGCTCCTAAAACAATTAAAAACAAGATTGATAAACAATATATTTTTTTCATAACTTTCCTTTTATTTATCCCAAGTATCCGTTCTAAAAGACGAAGCTGGCAAACCAAAGGTATTAAACAAACTTCCCTCAATGTAATTCACCCAACCATAACGCACTGCAACTGGTTTTAAAATGGTATCATTCCATACCTCTAGTTGTCCTTTCACTATTTTCACTGATGCAGGGTGAAATATCTTATCTTCACCAGCAATTTGAAATCCTTCTAATTTTTTATCCTTTGAAAACACACCGCTTGGTGCATAATCGAAACTAAGAAGCACTTTACTTTCCTGAACCACCATGCTTTTATAAACAGGACCGCTGTACTGAATCCCTTTTATCCCGTAAGTTTTGGCTAAAGCCCAATACGCCAAGCGTTGGCCTACTTTTTGTTTTTCGGCTGGATGAATGGAATATTCCTCGCCGATATCCATAGTTACAGCCATACCTGTATTCTTGGTAGTCAGCATGGTTTTTAATTGTGCTTCACGCAAAAAAGCAGCATTTTCATTTTTTGAATACGCAAATGGTGCTATTTGAACAAAATAAAACGGAAAGTCTCCTTGTTTGAAATCAGTTCTCCAGTTTGTAATTAAAGCGGGAAATAAGGTAGCATATTGTTCTGGTTTACTTCTATTACCTTCTCCTTGATACCAGATTACCCCTTTAATTCCAAAAGGAATCAGCGGATGAATCATCCCATTATACAAAGCAGTAGGTGTATTTTGATTAAGATTTTCTTTTGTATTGGCGTTCAAACCAATTTCAGGAAAATTATTTTTTAATGTTTCTGGTGATGTCCATGCTTGAGCTACGGTCCCTCCCCAGCTACTTGTAATTAATCCTACAGGAACATGAAGTGTTTCTTGTAGCATTTTCCCGTAAAAATAGGCAACAGCACTGCAATCAGGAGCAGTTGCTGGTGATGAAATTTGCCATTCACCTCCTGCTAATTTTTCTTGAGGAGTAAGCGCTAATTGTCTTTTGACTTCAAAAAAACGCAATTGAGAATTCGTGCTTTTTAAAATAAAATCATTACTTCCATAGACTGGTTGCCTTTGGAAACCTCTTAACGGCATTTCCATATTTGATTGACCAGAGCATAACCAAACCTCTCCTAGAAGCACATCTTCAAGAACGACTTTTTTAGAACCTGAAACAGTCATTTTGTATGGGCCACCCGCAACATTTGTTTTTATTTTTGTTTGCCAATGTCCGTTGCTATCAGTGGTAGTTTTTGCTTTTTGTCCCCAACTTCCTTCTATATTAATAATAGTATTTGGTTTATCAATTCCCCAAACAGCAACATTAGATTCTCTTTGTAAAACCATATGGCTACCAAAAACGCCTGCTAACTTGGTTTGTGCTGTCATCGTAGTACAAGCTATAAAAAACAAAAAAGGAATGTATTTATTTATTTTCATATTCAAAAAACGAATTCAAAGAAACGAATTCTCCTCTATTTATAATTGACGATAAGTAACATTAAAGAACCTTGTTTTTAGCCGAAATTAAGTTTTTCAGTATTTGAATTATCTGTATTTATTGCTCATTTCAACAGCATATTTCCCAGGAGTAACGTCGTATTTCTCCTTGAATAATTTACTGAAATGCGTTCTACTTTTAAACCCTGTCATCATGTAAACCTCATTTACTGACAATTTCCCTTCTACTAAAAATTCGGCTGCTTTTTTTAATCGATACACTTTCAAAAGTTCAAAAGGAGTAAAATTAGTTAGTGTTTTTACTTTTTGATAAAAATGGGTTCTATTGAGATACAAATCTTTGGCAAAATGGTCTAAATCTAAATCTTGGTTATCTAAATTTTCAGCCATTAAACTGTATAACTTCTCTAAAAAGGCATTATCATTACTGTTATCTTTTCCAGTTAATGTCAAAGGTAATTCGATCTGATAACGTTCTCTTAATTGTTTTCGATTACGTAATATCGATTCAATAGATGCAATCAAGTATTGCATATTAAACGGTTTTTGAATAAAAGCATCAGCACCACCTATCAACCCCTGTACTTGGTCATCAATAGTCGTGCAAGCTGTTAATAAAATAACTGGAATATGACTCGTTTTAATATCAGATTTGATTTGCTTACATAAATCAAAACCATTGAGTTCTGGCATCAAAACATCACTTAAAATCAAATCTGGCCAGTCATTTTCAAGTGCATTCAAACATTCTTGACCGTTAACAAAGACTGTAACATTTACAAATTGAGAAAGTGTGTTTGAGATGTAATTTCTTAAATCAGGATTATCCTCAGCAATAAAAATTTTAGCATCCGAAAAACTATTATCAAAATGCAAGTTTTGGTGATCAATGTTTTCCAATGAAAAACTACTATTTACTAATTTTTCAGCAGACAAGACTTCACTTTCAATTAATTCTTGGTCTTCTGTATATTCATGATGAATTATTGGTAATCGAATGTGTATCGTTGTTCCTTCTCCTAAAACACTTTCTGCATTGATATATCCATAGTGCATTTCAACCAATTGTTTTGAAAAAGCCAAACCGATTCCAGAACCGCCGTAATAGATGTATTCTTTTTTCTTAGATTGGTAAAAACGTTCAAAAACATGGGGTAAATCTTCGCTATCAATTCCTCTTCCTTTGTCTTTTACAGCAATCAATAAATCATTATTTTCCACTTGATATTCTATGGTAATTGAGTCATTTTCTTTAGTGTATTTAAATGCGTTGGTAATCAAATTATTCAAAATCTTTTCGATTTTATCTTTATCAGCATACACATAGACAGCCTTTTCTGTCTTTATTGCATGAATTGATTTTCTTTCAATCGAAGCCATAAATTCATATTCAGAAATAAGCTCATCAATAAAAGCATTAAAACTGAAATAATTATAATTCATTTTGAGCTGATTTGCATCTGCTTTTTGAAAATCATGAACTTGATCTAATAATTTTGAGATTTTTTGAGACTGTTTTTGAACAATTTTCAATGTTCCTAATACTTCCTCATTATTTCTAAAACGATCAAAAAGTGATTCTACAGGTCCTGAAATCAACGTCAAAGGCGTTTTAATTTCATGCGAAATATTACTAAAAAAACGAAGTTTTGCAGCATTAACTTCCTTTACATTGTCTTTTTCTAATTGCTCTATTTCTACATTATGCTTTAAGGATTGTAGTCTTAAAACCAAGATAACTACATAATATCCACCAAAAATAGCTATTACATAATACAAGAGATATGCCATAGCAGACCTCCAAAAAGGTGGTTTTATTGTAATTGCTAATTCCTTCGTTTTAGTCCATTTGTTCATGGTATTAGAAGCCTTCACTTTTAACACATAATCGCCAGGAGGCAAACCATTGAAATAAATATTTTGTTGATCTGTTGGTATTTCAATCCACTCTTTATTAATTGGTAAAAGTTGATATTTAATAAAGTGATTATTTTGAGTTGAAAAATGTAAGGAAGTCACCCCGATTGAGAATACATTTTCATTGTATTTTAGTAAAAGCTGGTCTAAATCACTCAACCTTTTTTTCATGACAACTCTATCATTGAGCGTGTCTCCTGCTTTAATTTTTTCATTAAAAACTTTTAATTCTCCAAACTCTAAGCGTGGTAATTTTTCAGAACTAGGAAGCTTTTTAGGATTAAAGTAACAAAATCCATCAAATCCTGACAAGATTATATAACCGTTCCCTAAAAACGCATATCCATAATTAAAATCTTCAAAAGGTAAGCCATCTGATGCACTAAATTTTTGAAAACGAAAAGTCTCAATATTAAATTTATTTAATCCAATATTTGTTGTCAACCATAAAGATTTATCTCCATCATAAATAATACTTTTCACCACATTATTAGAGAGTCCTTGTTTTTCAGAAAAAGAAATAAACTCAGGTTGAGTATCACTATTCAGTACTTTACAAATCCCACCTCTTTCTGTTCCTATCCATAATTCTCGATTAGGTAATCTGATAATTGAGGTAACAAAACTACTGGAAATAGACTTTTTATTACTTCTATCATTTGTAAAGCGTTCTACTTTTGCTTTGGCTAAAACGGGATTATTTTTTAAATCAATTCGGTATAAACCGTCGGAATTAGTACCCACCCATAGTAGGTTTTTATATAAGGGGTCTGAATAAACACTTCGTATTAAAGAAACTTTATTATCTATAAAAAAGGGATTATCATTCAGTTTCTCTACTCTAATAAGTTCTTGATTTTGATTTAAAATCAATTTATACAAATCATCTGCCCCTGCAATAAGTATGTTTCCATTGCCGTCTTCAGTGATTAATTTTACAGAATCAGCATTATATTGTTTTAATTGAAATACTAATTCTAATTGATTTGAATTATATTTTACTCTGTAAAAACCAGTATCGGCTATTTTTAACCAAAGTGTTTGTTTAGAATCTACATAAACGGCTCCTACCCTCTTTAAATACTCTGGAGGTATTGCAAAAGGGAGTTTTTCAAATGAATTGGTTACTGTATTAAAAAGGCTTAAACCACCTTGTATTGTTGAAATATAAACCCGATTATTATCAATTGGAGTAATATTTAAAACCTCATTAGAGGTAAGACCATTAGGTAGATTTTTACTCTTATTATAATGTTTAAAAGGATTTTCATTTAAATCAAATTTAAAAAGACCTTTATTAAAACTCCCTACCCAACAGCTGTTTTTCAAAGTTGCAAAACAACTCATCCTTAATAAACTGGGACTTAAATTAAAATCAGTTAATTGATATGATTTCTTATTTACAACTTGATTTGCATTTTCTATAAGCACAAAACCTTCTTTAGAAGTTCCTAACCATAAATTATTAAAACGATCAATAGCTGATGTTACAAAATCATACTGTTTTAGATCCGTATGATGCAGAGAAAAATTTGTACTATTTTTATGGCTCTTATAATTAACAATAGCAATTCCTTTTTCAAGAGTCACTAAAAGTTGTGTTTTAGATATTTTAAGGAGTGATTTACTATAAGTTATTTTTTGACTTAATACTCTTTGGTATTTTTTAGTGGTTAGATTAAAAGAAATCAAACCTATTGATGTTGAAAACAGATAATTATCATCATCAATTTCAATTCCGTCATAAAAAGAAAGAGGAGATTCTTGTTTATTATCCAATAGAGGAATATACTGATGATTAAAAGAGTAATCATCATTAAATATTAAAATTCCTTTTCGCTCTGTTGCGCAAATGATCTGTTTTTTAGAGGTATTAAAAAGAATTTTTCTAACTATGGGTCCAGTTGTCCCTCTTTTAATTACACTATTTGAAAAGAGAGTTGTAAATTTTTCTTTTGTATATGTATAAATAGAGATTCCTTCATCTGTACCAATCCATAGGTTTCCCTTTTGGTCTTCTGCGATGGTACGAATCCTATTGTTCACTAGGATATCACTCTCAACTGAATTTTTAAAGACAGTGAAACTATAGCCATCATAACGATTTAGTCCATCATAGGTACCTATCCAAATATATCCTTTAGAATCTTCAAAAATAGAAGTTACTCCATTATGTGCTAAGCCATTGGAAATTGAAATATTTTTAGAATATTCAAGTTTTCCCGTTTGAGCAGCCAATCGAGTTATAAAAAAAAGTAAAAAAAGAAATTTTATAGTTTTATAAAGCATAGACAAATTGCAAAGATTTAGACACTTAATGATAGCCGTTGAGTGTAATTATTAAAAAGCCAGTTTGAGTACTTTCTTGACCAGCAAAAACTCTCGATAAGCAGCGCACTACCATTACCTTTTTAACACGTAGCCCTTTTACAGATTCAGAGTGATAATTTTAACATCATTTCATGTTCTTTATTAGAATAAAACGATCAATTAAAGTGATGAAAATCATCATCAAAAACTAGATACACCTAATGGATTCTATATGAATTCATTTTTTGATAAAAAACAAATAGCTATTGTAAATATAGTAAAAAAGAGGTTCTTCATACTAAGAAATAAATTCAATCTAATACTACCTTTTACCGTTAAAACTAAAAAAAACAACTCTCTCCAAGTAAACTACTTTTTGAGAATTGCTTTTTTTAAATTTATATTAATATAAAAACTACTGTAGTTTAAGTTCTGTAGTATTTTTATAGTTAGTACCTCTCAGTTTCTCAAAAGTTTCTTTCATCTCTTTCAACTTATCAGGGTTCGCTTTTGCTACATTGTTTTGTTGACCAATATCCTTTTTGGTATTGTATAATTGGTAATCAGCATCAGGTCCCATTTCGATATTTACTTCCGTATTCATTTTTGGAGAACCTTTGTAAGGAGGAATCATAATCCAATCGCCTTTTCTTACTAATGTTTTTGAATTCGCTTCTAAAACTAAAGCTTCACGACCCTTTTTACTTTTACCTAAAAATTCATTCATCAAATTTTGACTATCACTTAAATTTGTTTCTTTGCTTCCTACTAAGGAAGCTAGTGATGCTAATAAATCCATTTGACAAACAACTGCATCTGATTTCCCTGGTTTAATATGTCCTTTCCAATAGGTAAAGAATGGAACTCTAGTTCCTCCATCAAGCAAACTATATTTTCCACCTCTTAAAGGCCCTGAAGGTTTGTGGTTTCCTAATTTTTCAACAGCATCATCATAATAACCGTCATTCAAAACAGGTCCATTATCACTAGAGAAAATAATTAATGTGTTTTCTAACAACCCTTCGCTTTCTAATTTTTTTATTAACTCACCCACACACCAGTCAGCTTCAACAATTACATCACCTCTTGGTCCTAAGCCCGAAGTTCCTACAAAACGTGGACTTGGTGTACGTGGTACATGTGGTTGTTGCAAAGCATAATACAAGAAAAATGGATTTTTAGCATGATTCCCTATATAATTTTTAGCTTCCGCTAAAAAAGTGTCAGCCATATCTTCGTCTTTCCATTTGGCTGCTTTTCCACCTTTCATAAATCCAATTCTTGGAATACCATTTACAATACTGTTGTTGTGACCATGATGCCACTTCATTTTTAACATTTCAGGATTACTAATAGCAGTAGGTTCTCCTTGGAAATTATTTTTATAATCTACCTCAATTGGATCTTTTGGATCTAATCCTACTACATCTCCATTTTTAATATAAACTGTAGGAACCCTGTCCTGCGTCGCTGCCATAATAAAACTATAATCAAAACCAAGTTCATTAGGACTAGGACTAATATGCTTATTCCAATCTACATTTCCATCTCCTAATCCTAAATGCCATTTCCCTACAATTCCAGTGTCATATCCTGCACCTTTTAACATTTTAGGAATTGTCATTTGTTTAACATCAATTAACAAAGGTGCTGTACCTGGAAGAATTTTTGCATCTGAATTTCTCCAAGGGTATGTACCTGTCAATAATCCATATCTACTTGGAGTACAAGTTGCTGAAGTTGCATAACCACTTGTAAACATCATTCCTCCATTAATCAATTTATCAATATTTGGAGTTTTTATTCCTGTTCCGCCATAAGCTCCTAAATCACCATATCCTAAATCATCAGCATAAATAATAATGATATTAGGTTTGGATTTCATTTCTGTTTCGGCATGATCACCATGCTTTTTCTTATTTCCATTGCATCCGAACATTGTTAACGAAAGGAAAAAAATTAAAGAATACTTCATACTAGAGAATTTTATACACATATTTAGATAATTATAATTTTAATAATTTGTTATTCTGAATTAGAATTGATATTTATTATACTTGATATACAAAGCTAGTTTAATATTGAATTATATTTAAAGATTCCATACCAGTAATTAAATATTCAAAACTAGTTTTTAATAATTTTAACAGAATAATTTTTTTCCAATGCAATTTTTGCAAAATAAACCCCATCAACTAGATGGTCAAGTTCTAATTGAATTTGGTTATTATTTACAATCACTACTTTTGACATCACTAATTGAGATTGCAAATTATATAATTTCACTTCGACTTTACTTTTATTGGTTTTCAGATCAATTGTCATTCTACCCGAAGTAGGATTCGGATAACCAATTAATATTTCCTCTTTGACTTTAAAATCAGAATTATTTAAAATCGTTCCTGCTTCTAATAATAACACTGTTTCAGGCTCCATAGTGAATGTTGCTGGAACCAATTCTTGAGTTAATAAATTTCGGTATGAAAAGGTTGTCTTATTATCAAATGACAATGTTAGACCAGCTGTTCCTTTACCTATATTAACAACTGAAATAATGTTTCTCCCATTAGCCAATGTCGTGGCTTTCCACATACATCCTTTTACGTTTAATGCATTCGTTTCAACCAAATTAAATCTTGAAGTATGATTGTTATTAGTCACAATTTCAAATGCTTTTGAAACCATCGATGTTGTGTTTGAAACACTAATAAGAGTACCACTATTAGCGACTAAACTCGATACACGTGTTTTATTATATTCATTTTTTTTCAAACTTTCAGTATCAATAATCACTGTTCCACCAGCGTTCAAATAGTTTTGCAAACTAGTAAATTCTTTATCGGTCACAAAAGGCGTTTTGTACACTAGAATAACATCCCAATTAGAGTTATTTTGTGACTTTATGATATTCTCAGTAGCAAATCCAATAGGGACACCATTAAAATACAATGATTCATACAACTTATAAACATCATCCATATGCGTGCTTTTATTGGTTGCAGAAGTTTCAGAATAGAAAACACGAATAGGCTTTTTCAAATGTTGTAAGGCATCAATTTCTTCCGAAAAAGTATTCAAATCCATCACTGTAGATGTAACCTCATTAACAATTCGAGGTTGTTGATTATTTGATCCCGCATATCCATTATCACCTGTATTACGCATTGATCCATCCTCTCTCCTGGACCAATACCACGTTTGACTGGCATTCATTCCTTGCAAATAAGCCAACCAATACACCGAACGCGCATAAGCTGGTTTTAAATACAAATCCCTAAAAGTTACCGTAGATAAATAATGTGACTCAGAGTTGTAAATAATTTTATCCGGACTTACTGAGGTCATAAAATCATACCCCATACACAATTCTCGCCAATCAAAAGAATAATGATCTTCCCACTCTTGCTTTGCCCCCCACATATGAGATTCAATTGCTCCAGCATCATTTCCTATTATTCCGCTTAAATTTGTTAAAGCTTCCAAATTAATCCCATGATTTCGGCTGTTTTCAGACCAAAGATTCGGCATTATTTTTAGATGTACTTTGGCATCGGTATCATATTTTTGAATTTCTGTTTTCAAGAAGGTGTACCAATCTGTAACCCGATCGTAATTAAAAGTAACCCAATCATACCATTGTGGTGTACCTAATAAATTCTTAGCAATAGGAATGGTAATGGTCACTGCATCGAATGAAGCGAAACTAGTTCCCCAAATTGTATTTAAAGTTGTAATTGTAATGTGCTTATTTTTTAACCAAAGTTTAAATTTTTCAATCGTGTAATTAGATACCGGTCCAGTTGCCCAAACGCCAGCAGTTGTATAAAAATGAGGCTCGTTACATAATAAATACCCTAATTGAGTATATTTTTTACCTGCCATTTTGGGTACTGTACCACCTAACAAATAGGACTGCATCTCTCTTGCACCTGGATTATCAATATCATAAGCGGTATAGGTATCTTCACGCATTTTAAAACCTGGACCATACTTAGTTTCAGTCCAATCAGGAACATTTTTATGATTCAAAAAAACACTCCCAAAACTACCCGTCTTTTTAGAATTTAACTCACTTACAATATTTGACTTGATCGTCCCTGCATTGTTAATTACATTTACAGGTGTAATATAATAACCGTCTTGATTACCAAAAAATTCTGTTAATTTATCAATACTAGGTTTCCAAGTAAAATCAGAAAGGAAAACAGGTTTTCCTTCATGCAGTATTTTATTTCCACTAATCAAAATGTTCTCCCAATTAATAATTGGTGTGGGTTTGCGTTTTATTTGTCCTGAGATCAATTTATTCAAATTGGCCTTAGAATCGTCTAACATTAGTATAATGTCATTTCGTTCAAAACCTGGCAAGTCTTGCGCCATTTGAGCTGCATTACTTTTATAAATACTAACTAAACTAAAAGCATCGGTGTTTGCCGTTACATTGTTTTGATCCCAATTAGCATAATCCAAAAATACTTGAGCAGTACGAATAGTCATCTTTTCTTTAGTAACATCAATCCCTTTGTTTTCGGCGACAGACATTAAACCTTGAAGCTCTACTATTTTGTTTTCAGCTGTTTGAGCAAAAACGACAGCTACTCCGCCTATAATTTGAAAAAATAAAACAAACAGTATTTTAATTACTGAATTCCTTGAATCTTTATTGATTTTCATTGATGTGTTTTGACAATAAGTTGATAAAACTAAACAAAAACAATAACATATTTGTCTCTTTAAATAAATTTAATGTATTTATGAGTAAATTAAAACATCATAGATCAATTATAAAATTAAACTATTATGGACATAAAGTTCATATATCTTGTTATCAGATTGGAAGGCTATATTTTTTAACTAATAAAACAAAGAATCATTTTTGAAAATTTAAGGAAATCCTAATCCAAAAAAAAAGAACACAATTAAAACACCTAGACGAATGTATTATTTTTAACGCAAAAAAAATACCAAGAGAACGAATTCTCTTGGCATTCCAACTAAAAAAAACCAACTTTTTAATTTTTGTATTCCTTATTTTTAATACCCAAAATTTGGAATTAAAGCCGGTTCTTTTTGAACCTCTAATAAAGGAATTGGTAAATAATATTGCTTAACATCCCAAGGTCTTGTAATTACAGTTACTTCAGTAAAGGAAAGATTCCCACTACTGTCTTTTTTCCACGTAAGTCCTTTTATTGGAAATCCTAAATGACTTTCATCCATCCATCTTCTTTCATCAAAAAAGCTATGTCCTTCAAAACAAAGTTCTACACGTCTTTCTCTTTTAATGGCTTCTAATAAGGCTGTACCAGTTGCTGTGATATCTGGTTGCAATGCTCTTTTAGAAATTTTATTTAAATAAAGACGAGCATTTACTTCATCATTTAAGTGATATAAAGCTTCCGCATAGTTTAGATAAACTTCTGCTAAACCATATAAAACAAAAGGTCTTTTAGGTGATATCCCTCCAGCTACTGCAACTGATTCATCTTGAAACTTACGAATATTATAACCTGTCTTAGAGGAGTGATCTGTATTTCCTAACCCTTTTGGAGAATCCAATCCATGAGGATAAGAATTTGGATCATCTGATAAAAAATATTGCACATCGCGTCCTCTATATTGAGCTCCGTTAAACAATAAATCAGCATAGTATCTCATTTCGCGATTATCATTTGGCTTATTTGGGTCAAAAGTCCCCCCATTGGTGGTAGTACCATCGGCCATATTAAACTGTAAAGCAAAATTATGAGTAGGTGAAGATAATGCCCAACCTCCGTAACCACTAGGAGCCTGCGTTAAATCCCATAAAGAATTAGCATCCGTTCCAAATTCATAATATTGAGAACTATAAGGTCTCGCAAAAATAATATCTGCATTAGGTGATAAATATAACTTTTGGTATTCACTAGCATTAGCAACTGCTATTAAATCCCTACTACCTACTATATCTACAATTGCTTTTGCAGCATCAGCAGCATCTTGCCATTTAGTAGCTTTAGTATATATGTACAATGGATCATTTTTTGGAGCGAAAGCAGGATCATGCAACTTACTTGCAGCATACAACAAGGTACGAGATTTAACAGCTAAAGCTGCTACACTAGTAACGCGACCAAATTCAGAATCAGGACGAGTCGACGGTAACAACGGAACGACATCATCTAATTCTTTAACAATGAAGTTTACACATTCCTCGTAGCTATTTCTTTTTATTTTAAAATCATCATTTAATCCTAAAGCGTGCTCCATTATAGGTACGCCTCCAAAGAATTTGATTAATTTACTATAGCAATTCGCTCGTAAAAAACGCATTTCTGCCTTATATACATTAACTTTAGTAGGATCTTTTTGCATTGCTTCACTTTTATCAATTCTGTCCAAAAATTCATTTGACAAACGAATGTAATGAAAGTAGTTATTCCACTTATTACCCAATACACCTACATTAGCAGAAGTCCAACCTGCTTGTTCTCTAAATAGATCTAAATCTTTGAAATTAAATTTTGACTCAAAAGAAGCATTTTCGATATTAAAACGGATTCCCCACCAATCATTTCTATTTACAGCCCAGCTTTCAGTACTGTTATAAACATTAAACAATAATTTCTCAACCTGTTTTGCATCTGAATAAACAACATCTTCACCAAAGGCATTTGATGCTTCTGTATCTAAAACATCACTACACCCCGTAACAAAGAAAAGGGCAGTAGCAGCATAGAAATATAACAATTTTATATTTTTCATTTTACTAAATTTATATGATTATTTAATTAAAATCTTTCAATATTAAAGTTCATTTTGAACTAGAAATTGATATTGAATCCCATAGAAACTGATTTTAAAGAAGGGTAAGTACTTTCTCTAAAGTTATTATAACCAGCCGCTTCCGGATCTAATCCTAAGTCATAAATTTCAGAAAACATTGTCAACAAATTAAAGCCACGTACAAATATCTTTAAATCCCCAAATTTCATTTTGTCCTTACCAAAAGTATATCCTAATTGAATTTCTTTCAATCGAACAAAACTGGCATCTCTATAATATAAATCAGCCCCTTCAAAACCACCATTTAATGTATTTGTAAATGGGCTTAGTTGTCCACTATATCCATCGCCTTGAGCAAATGCTCGTGGATAAGTAGCATTAGGATTTTCAGGAGTCCATCTTTCATTATAAACAAATTCTGGTTTAGCACCTGTTTGATCAAAAAACACTAATGTCTTTGCTTTGGCCTGTCCTTGTAATAGAAAAGAAAAATCAAACCCCTTATAATCTAATCCTCCAGTGATACCAAATTGTATTTGAGGTACATTAGAAGAATATAAACGTATTCTATCTTTAGTATCTATTTTACCATCATTATTTGAATCAATATAATAAGGTTCCCCTGGTACAGTACCAGCTAATTTAGCAGGAGCATTATTGATGTCGGTTTGATTTTTAAATAATCCATTGGTAGGATAAACAATATATGAATCTAAAGAATGCCCTTCTCTTTTTAAAGCTGGAGATAGATCAGCAGCTTCAGCCATATAAACCACTTCATTTTTTGTATATGTGAAATTACCTCCAATATTATAGTTTACTTCACCTATTTTATCACTCCAACCTAATTGGAATTCCCATCCATAATTATCCACTTTTCCAAGATTTTGTTGTGGCAAATTAAGACCAACAGCATCTGGTATTGCTGCAGCACGGGTTATAAGTATGTCTGTTCTATTTTGGTAGAAATAATTAGCATCCCCTGTTAATCTGTTATTAAATAATGAAAAATTAATCCCTAAATTTTTAATATATGCTGTTTCCCATGTAACATCAGGATTAGGTACATTTGAACTCACAAAACCATTATTTCTAGTCCCGGATGTTCCAAACATATAGTAATTAGGCTGTACTACATTTGTATCTCCTCCATAGTTATAGCTTGTTTGGTATTGAAATCCATCTATTTGGTCATTACCCATTACAGCTGTTGATGCTCTTAATCGCAATGAGTTAATCCATGAAATGTCTTTCATAAAAGATTCATTGTTTAAAGCCCATGATACGGCTACTCCTGGAAAGGTACCAAATCGTTTTCCTGGACCAAAATTACTTGAACCATCACGACGTAAAGTAAAATCAACATAATATTTCTTTGCATAATCATAAGAAAGGGAACCAAAATAATTAACCCTACCCCATTCATTAGAGGAACCACTTGAAATTTGCCCAGTATCACTTCCAGCAAATAATTCCGCATTTTCTTTAGTAGGAAACCCTGTTCTTTGTGCCCAGAAAGTTCGTTGATCTTCAGTAGTTTGTTCGGCTCCAATAAAACCTGTTATAGAATGATTTCCTATTTTAGTATTATAATGTAAGGTGGAGTTTAACATTAATTGGTCATTTTTCCAAAATGTTTCACGTAAAATACTTTGACTTCCTTGTTGAGAAAATCCTGTAGACGCTACATAGTCACCGCTTGAAGGAACATATTTATAGACTTCCCATGGTGTATACCAGTTTTTGTTATCATAGCTCATTTTTCGTAATCCAAGAAACCCTTTAACAGATAATCCTTTGGCAATTTTATGCAAATCCCAGTCATAGGAGAACTTACCTCTCAAATCCGTGTTATCTTGTTTCACATAACCTGATGCAGAAGAAGACATAATTGCTGGATTGGAACCATTTTCACCTCCCCAGCCAACTAAACCATTAGGATAAATCCCTACTTGTGTTGGCTCATTCGTATAAATATGTTTGTAGATATATCCTAGATCAACCCCAGGTTGATTCGTCGTACCAAATCTTGCATTTAAATCAACCCCTAGTTTAAAATCATCATTTATTTTTATATCTAAATTAGAACGAATTTGGTTTTGTTTAAAATTCAAATCACCCGATTTAAACATTCCCACTTGTCCCATATTATCAGCACTAACGTAATAATTAATTTTTTCATTTCCACCAGAAATATTCAAAGAGGTTCTTCTCAATGTAGAAATATCTGAAAAAGTTAAATCTGCCCAATTCGTATTCGGATGTGTTAAAGGATCACTTCCAGAAGCATATTTATTGATATCCTCTTGTGTGTATGGAAGTGCAGTCCCTTTTCTATCAGCAATTTCATTATTATAAATAGCATATTGTTCAGATGACATAAACTTATTTTTAACTGAAAATGACGATAAGCTATACGTGGATGAAAAATTGATTTTAGTTTTTCCGGTTTTCCCTCTTTTTGTAGTAATCAAAATTACACCATTAGCAGCTCTAGCACCATAAATTGCAGCAGCTCCATCTTTCAAAATAGACATCGATTCAATATCTTGAGGTGCTAAATAAGAGAAATCAGTTGAATAAATTCCGTCAATTATAATCAAAGGAGAGTTATTACCTAATGTTGCTTGTCCTCTTATTAATATAGTTGAATTACCTGTGGCACCTGGATAACCACCTCTATCAACAACAATCAATCCAGGAGTCTTTCCTGCTAATGATTTAGCGATATCATTGTTACTTGTATTTTGAATTTCTTTAGAACTTAGTGTACTAATAGATCCAGTTACTTCGCCTTTCTTTTTTGACGTATATCCTACTACTACAATTTCTTCCAATTTTGAAGCATCCTCAGTCAAGACCACTGATAAAGAGGTTTGGTTATTAACCAATACTTCTTTTGTTGCAAACCCCAAATAAGTAAAGACTAGTATAGCATTATTATCTTTTACATTAATAGTAAAATTTCCGTCAAAATCAGTAGTTACACCTATGGCTGTTCCTTTAACCATAACATTAACTCCTGGCAATGGCCCTATACCATCCGTAACTTTACCAGTTATTTTTTTATCTTGAGTAGCAGTATTTTGCCTGATCACATTTGTGGTCTTATTAATATTGCGTACTAAAACGATTTGTTTATCTAATACTTCATAAGAAACTGCGGTGTCTTTAAATAATTTATCAAGAATTACAGACACTTTCTCTTTTTCAAAATCTACAGAAATCACCCTATTGTAATCGACTTCGTTATCATTATAGAGAATTTTAAACTCGGTTTTAGATTCAATTGTCCTTAAAACCTTCTTAATACTTACATTTTGCAAATGCATTGAAATTTTAGTATTTTGAGAATAGGTACTCGCTTGAATTTGAAAAAAAGAAATTACGAATAAAATAAATGTTAGTTTCATTTTTAAATCAATCTTAAATAAATGATAGGCATGACCCGTCATATGATTTTGATTTTTCATACTTTTGTTTTGAATTTGGTGGTTAATATTTTTTCAATCACTGCTTTAAACCTAATCGGGAAATGTTCCAGCATTTTCCGATTTTTAATTTAAAAGAGTTTCATTCTAAAGTTTGTTTCGTTTTAATCCATTTTAGTTGAGTCAATTTTAAAAGTTAATAATTAGTTTATTATAATTTTATCTTGCTTAATGCTGTATTTAAGGGGATAACTTTTATTAAATGTATTAAGTACTTGCTCTATAGTTTCAACATCAAAACTAGCAGTGAAGCTTTCATTCGCTAATTTTTGGTTGTTATTTACGATGGTAACATTGTAATGACGTTCCAGTTTTTGAATTATATTATTAAAAGTCATATGTTCAAAAATTATTTTGCCATCCATCCATGAGGTATATAGCGAAGTGTCTACTTTTTCAATTTTACTTTGTTGTTGTGATTTATTCCAACATGCTTTATTTCCAGGGGTTAAAAGAACAGCCTTCTTGCTATCATATTTTGTTTTAGAATCATACAAACTAACAGCACCTTCCACTAGGACGGTATTAATGATTTGATCTTCTGAGTAAGCAGATACGTTAAACTTAGTACCCAAAACGCGAATATCTAAATTAGCAGCATTCACAATAAAAGGGTGTTTTTTATCTTTTGTTACATCAAAAAAGGCCTCTCCTTTTAAAAATACTGTTCTATTACCGTTAGCAACGAACTGGATAGGGAATTTTATTGTTGATCCTGAATTCAAATGAACTACCGTACCATCAGATAAAACCAGCTTCATTTTTTTACCATAAGGAATTGTCAACTCGTTATAAATCAACGAAGAAATTTTGTCTTCTAACGAAGAAATAGTACTGTAGTTTAACTCCATTCCTATTTGACTTGCTATCTGTTTACCATTAACGTCCACAATATTTTTAGTAATACCACCCTTTATTACATTAAGAGTTCCATCGGCTGATTTTAGAATAATTTCGTTTTTGCAAACGTATTCATTGTTTGTTATTACATTTTTGTTGGAATCGATATAAACAAAGGAAATTCCTAAGAACAAAACTACTGCAGCAGCTATTTTTGTCCAAAACTTAAAATCAATTGAACTGGAATTAGGTTCCATAATTTCTTTTAATGCTTGCCAATTTTCTTGTTTTGTTTGTTCAACAATCTTATGCAGTTCATTTCTTTGCTTTCTACTTTTTTTATTAGTGAGTCGCTCTACTATATGATCCGAATCATTATCATCAAAAAATGATTTGATTTCTGATTTATCAACAAAATCCCTATTCAAGATTGAAACGGTAATTTTTTGAGCTAATAACACTATTTTATCTACAACTTTCATTGGTCTTACTAAATAATTATATGGGTTGTTCCCATCACTTATTAATAAGACGACAGAAAAAACAAAGTGGGTGAAAAAAAACAAAAAAAAAGAACCATTTAGAACAAATGGTACACTAATTATAAAAGAGAGGCATGATTAAGAAACAGAACATTACTTTCAAAACGGGTCTTAATTTTTGATAAGCAATTTTTTTTTGTGTTTTTACAGTATTGATAGAAATAGATAATTCCTCAGATATTTGATTGTTTTTAAAACCTTTCAAACTCAATTTAATGATTTCTTTACATTTATAAGGAAGTTTATTTATTGCGATATCAACCATTCGCTCCACTTCTTCTAAAAAAAGTTCTTTTTCAAAGAAAGAATCCGATTCATAAACCTCTAATTCCTTATCACTTAATTGTTGACAGGAATTAAAGGTTTTACTTTTTAAATAATCTAGACTTTTATTTTTGACACAAGTGTATAAGTAGGATTTCACTGCATTGTCATTTTCAATAACAATTTGCTGATCCCATAATTTAACAAAAACTTCTTGAACAACATCTTTCGATGCCTCAATATCTTTCAAATACTTATTTGAAAACAGACATAATGAGGTATAATAAGTATCAAACAATACTTTATACTCTTTTAGAGATAGACTATTTGCAGTTACTATATTCAAAACTATAGGGTTGTGGTTAATTAGTTTGTTAACAATGTCCTATGTTACTTATCATAACATAAGACCAATAATGATAAAGGTTACTCTTATCATTAAAACATTAAAAAAACGTTAAATACAAATGAACTAAAACATGTCCAACAGTTCTTATCCAATTTTACCCTCCACTTACTTATTATTACCCCACCTATGTAGGATTCAAAAAAAACCACTTAAAAAAATATGTTTTTAAGTGGTTTTAACAATATAAAATACCAAATTATCATTTAATAAAAGAAATACCTTTAATTCCTAATACGTAAAATCAATAAAACGCATAGAGCCCGCAGGAACAGATAACATTATTGATTTATCATTGGTTTTAATTTTTTCTTTACTCAAAATATCAACAACTTCAACAGGCACTTTTCCTTCAAAAGTGATAATCACTTCACGCTCTTTTGGATCGATATAACCTGGGTCAACCAAAATCAAACGGGTATGATTCTCATCTAATTTGACCGCACTCCAAGAGGCTCCTTTTACCACAATTGGCAATTGTTCCTCTCCTTTAATCACAGTTGTTCTAATGGTTTCTCCAAATAATTTTGCGGGTATGTTTTTATCTCCAATAATTCCCATTTTTCCATTTGAAACAAAATAGGGTTTTCCTTCTTTTTTCACTAAACTTTCTGATTCAATTGGCGCAATAGGAACCATGCCATGTGGCATCTCAGGCATGTAATTTAACCAACGGTATTTCACGCCTAAAGCAATATTAGAAAAATCATATTCTGGTATACTGGCGCCAGCCCAATGCATTTGTCCCACAGAAAAAACAGCAATATCATCATCAGCCTTATATTGTTTTAAAGAATGATGGTTATCAACAGATTCAACTAATTTTTCATCAACTTCTTTAATCAAATGCCAAGAACCTATAGAAAGAATATCTTCCTTATTAACAACAGGTAAGACTCCTGATTTCATAAGTGCAAACAAAACATTTAATCCTGGTCCTTTAGTAAAAGAATTGTCGGCCACCACTCCGTAGCGAGCACCATAGGCAGCCATAATAACCCCTTGTCTTAAATAAGGAGAAATTGAATTTTGACCTCCAGGTGATAAGGGTCTCCAACTCGTAGGATTGTCATCAATTAATCGCATGGCAAAATCATTTATATAACCACCAGAATGCATCCCTACTCTTCCTGCTAAATTAAGGTCTTGAAGTCGGTTGCTGGTATCTTCTGAAGCTGGAACTAAAATATCACTGTATTTTCCAGAGAAAAACATATCTTTCCATAAAGGCAGGTGTGATGTAGCTGCCCAAAACATATTTTTGTATCTGAAGTATAATTTTGCTCTATTGTTTTCACGAATGGCCGTTGCTAATCTAGGCACATATTCTTTGATGAAATACTGCACTCTTGGATCTTCCACATTATCCATTTCGGCATACACAAAACCGTAACAAGTTGTAGGTGCCACCTTCAAAATTTCCTCTAACGTTTCTATTTGGATATAAAAAGGATCATTTCCGTGACCCGCCCAAAAAGTAAAGGGTTGCCCTTTCGCTTCATAATCTTTAGCCATTTGAACAATTGATTCTCTAGAATCTTTATAATCTCCGCGACCATCTTTTTTCAAAGCAACGTCGCCCATGATTTTCACCATTGCAGAGCGATCCGTTCCTTCTTTTGGTGATTTTTGAATAACAAATCGAATGTCTTGACCTGTTAATTTAGCTACTTTGGGATCAATCTCTTTGGAAGTAATCATCACCCAATCCTTATCTGATTTTTTTTGATAACTAGGAAGTGTGAATTTTAATGTTTGCTCATAAAGGGTATTAATATTCTGCTCTACCTCGACCATTCTGCCTTGTTTTTTAGGTGTTGTTTTCCACCAATTATCTTTGGCTGTTTTGTAAAAATAAACGGCATTTCCTCCATCAACTTCTCCGGCAGCGATCAACTGATTTGTATTCGAATCAAAAACAAAATCACTATGAACCATATCACCGTACTTTTCACCCGACTTGTCAATTAACTTTCCTTTGGTATCCAATACAAATAGTAGACCGCCATGCTGAAACATAATTTCGTTTCTAGTAGGTAAGAACGTACCTTGAGAATGTCCGTAACGTTGGGATTCTTTATTAGTCGCTTTAAATTTTGCCAAAACATCAAAATTAGCATCCAATGCTGTCATGAAAGGTGTAAATGAAATATCAGCAAAGAATAAAACATCATCTTTTTTATCATTATTAATATCCGCAATAGTAATATCCGTAACCATGGCATTTCTTAACTCTTTCATCCTTTTGTCATCAATTGTGACACTTTTTATTACATTCTTAGTTTCGGCATCCATAAATCCCAAAAACTCCCAACGGAATTTATCATGGTTGTACGTCATTACAAACAAAGATTGCTTGCCTGAATCAATGAAATTTCCAGACTCAATTTTCCGAACTATGCCTTGAACAACAGTTTCAGAAATCAGTTTTCCTTTTACATCTAATTCGTATAATTTATAGTCATTTCCACCGGCGAAGATTTGAATTTTAGAATTATTTTTGACAACGGCCACTTCTGAAAAACGCACTTTATGCCCTGGATTAAATTTCCAAAGCAATTTTCCAGCACTATCCCAGCAATAAATATTTCCGTCACCGCTTGCTGCCAATAGATCATCATTACCATCTGCATTTACATCAGTGGCAACAATTTCGAACATAACCGCTGGAGATTGGGTTGGGTTTCGCCAAAGTTTTTTCCCATCGACGGTATAGCAAGAAACCCCTCCATCAAGTTCTGAAATATAAAGCACATTGGTATTGTTTACTGTTGCTGTTTTTATTTCACGAATGCTATTCCCTTCGGTAACAAAGTTTTGAGCCGTTGCCATAAAACTTGTCGCCAAAACAAGAGCAAGACTTATTTTTTTTATCATTTTATAATGGTTGTTAGTTAATTATCTCTTAAGTAAATTAATGATATCTACTCAATTTAGAGTGACAAAATACGTTTAAACAAATTCAACTGTTGTATGTAATAGTAAAAAGCATGTCTCTATTCATTTATTTATTACGATTAAGCCTAAATCTTATGAAGTATGAGATAGATTGAATAACAAACAAAAAACTCCTTTATTAATGAAATAAATAAAAAGCCACGAATTCACGAATTACATAATTGAATTCGTGAATTCGTTGCTTTTAT
>NZ_JBAWDL010000272.1:0-7870 GCF_049590715.1 Flavobacterium sp. | reverse complement strand
ATACGGCACTTTACCATCGTTTTGCTGACGGAACTATAACCCGAATTTCAAGTACGGTGTCGGGAAGTGAAATCATTTATGCTACTTTTCAGAATGTAAATAAAAGTTACAATTCAGGAATCGAAATAGTTTTCTCTCAAGAAGTAAGTTCGCTATATTCGTTTAATGTGAATGCTAATGCGTATCGCAATCAGATAGACGCTTTTACGGTAGAGAACAAATACCCAAGTGCTCATTTATTTTCAGCAGAGAAGCAAGTGATTTATTCTGGAAATTTAAAATGGAATAATACGTTTCATTTTACCAAAACCGTGGATGCGCAATTGACAGCCATTTATTTGGCTCCCGATATTATACCTCAAGGGAAAATGGATTCCCGTTATTCGCTTGATTTTGGTATCAAAAAGTCGGTTCAAAATGGCAAAGGAGAATTTTTTATCAATGCAACCGACTTGCTCAACACCATGGTTTCTAAAAAACGAATCCATGGAGATGGCTTTTATTATACCAGTAATGATTATTATGAAACCCAAGTAATCCGTATGGGATACAATTATAAATTTTAATTTGTTATTAATTATTAAAAAGCCTTTAAAACAATTGTTTTAAAGGCTTTTTTTTGTTAAATTTCAGAGGATTTACCTACTTAAAAAAAGCAACTAAAATTGTCCCCAACAATACTAGTTAACGAATGCAGTTGGATATTTTTTTTATTAAAAAATACTATCAAAATTTCTAGAAATTTCTCCTAAATGAGAATTTCCATTACAATCAATTAATTTGTAGAATTAAACTTTTCAAACACATCCACCATGAAAAAAACTACTATTAAAGTAATGTTTCTCATAATTACGCTATCCTCCTATAATGGATACAGCCAAAAAAGTACTATTTACAATACCATAGAAACCAAAGATGTCAAGTACTATGCTGTGGAAGAAATCATAAACATGAAATTTGGCGGAACAACAACTCGCTATACTGTCTCTGACTTAAGTCTTATTAACACTTATGATTTAGGACCTAACAACATCCGAATTATTACCCCCATTTATAAAAACGAGAATTTTGCTAAAAAAAATTACTATGTAGAAACTAAAAATTCGGATCCAGATCTAGGAGTTACTCAAAAACCTAACAATCTTACTCAAATTAAAATTGATAGTAAAAAAATTGAAATTCCTGAAAATCAAAAAATGGAAAAAGTATCATTAGCCGTAGCAATTCAAAGTATCCTAAAATCAGAAACGACCGAAGTTGTTGAACCCGTTCGAACTGAAACGACTGTTATTGCAAAACCAATTAAAATTGATGAAAAAATTGAATTTGTTAAAAACCTACCTAAACGAGAGAGCTCAGATCATATCAATATCAACATCATGGATACCTATGAAAGAGTGGCTGATAAAGGGTATAAATCTATCTTTTTATTCAAAGAACTAGGCAATTATTTTTACTTTAACAAACAAATGGAAAAAGCCGTAAAATGGTATGAAGAATTATTTATTATGACTTCTGAAGTAGAGCCTGTAATCTATTTTCGATTTGGAGATGCCTTAAAAAAAACTGGAGATGAAAAAAGAGGAGAAGTATTGATCCAAAAATTCAATAAATTGACTGAATAACCCAATAGACATACCCTTTTAGATACCATTTAAAAAACTTCATTTGGCAATTAATTTTACTTATAAACCAATAAAAACCAAGATTCATTCAAAGTACCTCTTCGCTTTTATTGGTTTTTTATCTTTAGCTATTTACCATCTACATAATCTTGTAAGTAACTAAATCGAGGGGTTAATTTTCCATTTTTAGTAATTTGTGCTCTTTGAAGCACTCCGTCTTTATCCCCATTAAAAAAAGCAGGAATGACGTGTTCTGCAAACATTTCACCAAAACCAATACTAGCATCTCTAGGCAATTCACTCGGTAAATTATCAACAGCCATCACCACGATAGCTGCAGGATGATAGACTTCGGTTTCTTTATTTTCAGTAGGCAAATAACCATATAAAGGCTCTTCAATGGAAGAAGAACGCAACGTACAAGCAATAGGCCCGTTGACATCACATGAAATATCAGCTACTACTTTAATTTTACAATCTTTAGACTGCAACATTTCACGTGTTAAAATTGCTGGAGAATAATTGTCATAAAAGTGTCCAGAAATATAAATATCAGAAACCATAGAAAATCGTTCAAAATGAGATTGGTAAGCCTCTTTATTTTCTTTAAAATTATCAAAAGTAAATTCCTGATTGTCTATTCTTTTGTAATACTCTAAAACACCAATTTGAGTATAAACGGATTGCGCATATTTTTTAGTCAAATAATTATCCACTGAAACTTCTTTAATTTTGATAGCATCAAGAATTTCTTTAGCTCCTTTACCTACTTTACCCTTTCCTGTGATAACGATCTTTAATGGTGGCAATACCAATCGCTTAAGGTATTTTATGAGTTCTTCTTTTCCGTTTAATGTATTTGCTTTGGGTAATTTAAACAATTCATATTTCACACCAAACGCACGAATACTATTATACACTCCAACATAACCCGCATATTTCCCAAAACCAATTAATCTGCGATTGTTTTCATCAACAATCGTTTCGTGGTCATACAAATCAATATTTTTTTCCAACACCGCTTGAAGTAGTGCTCTGTTATGAGGTTGCTTTTTGATCGTATGTGAGAAAAAGAAATACGCTTTATCAGCTATTAACTGCTCCACAGGAATTTCTTTTACACTAATTAAAACATCACAATCATTCACATTAGCTACAACTTCAATCCCTACATCTTGATATTCTTGATCCTTAAACACTCGGATATCAGACTGTTCCACTTTTACTGAAAAATCAGGATAGTGCTGTTGCAAATTAACTAATGCTTGAGGTGAAAAAACAACTCTTTGATCAGGTGGATTCTTTCTTTCTCTTAAAATTCCAAATTTCATATTCAACTTTTATTATAAAATGTGTAAAATACACAAGGCCTTTAGGTTTATTTTTACAAAAAAAACAGTATCAAAACTCCCTTAGATTCAATTAATATATGTAACATTTGGAAGTTGCAGTTAGGTTAATTTTTATCAGAAAAGAGAAAATTAAATTAATTCTTTTCCTCTTTTGTTGAATGGTAAATTTAGCCTTACTTACTCCTCGACCAAAAATTGCAAATCATAAGCCAAATTACACAAGAGCAAAGATACATAATAGAAACATTGCTAAATGAAAATTATTCAAAACTAGAAATTGCTAAACGATTAAAAAAAGATGTTTCCACAATTTACATATAAATAAAAAGGAATTGCGTAATCCTTATTCACATGCAGAAGTTTTGAAAGTCATAAAAAATGATACTGATTTTACAGGATTTATGTTTAACATTGATGACGTACAAAAGAAAATAAAAGAAAGCAAACCTCTGGATATTCCAAATCCAACAATAATTCCAAAATTTTCTTTAGGAATTGCTCAAATATTGCATGAGAATAATTCTAAAGAAAAAGCATTCCAATAATGATAATCGAAACAAAATCAGCATTGAAATTAATCAACAAATATTTTCAAAATAAATAATTATGAAAACTAAAAAATTAGATTTAGAAATAGATACTATTGGAGGAATAGGTTCTTTAACATTAACTGAAGAAAAAGCACTAAATGATTTCTTTAAAAAGAAAAAATCAGCAAAAAAGAAATTAAATTCGTAGCAAAAGTTAATCCATCAGCACACCTCTCTATATACTTACGGATTTAGCAGAACTACACACTTTGTCATAAATCCCCCTGAGACTGTCTTTATTACACGTATTAACTTTTAGAAAAATCTTGCATCTTTGTATAATCAATTTAAAATGGATACAAAATGGAAAATTCAAGAATCACCGTTACAACCCTTGTTGACGCTGAAATAAAAAAAGTCTGGATGTATTATAACAGTCCCAATCATATTGTCAATTGGAATTTTGCTGATCCTAGTTGGCATTGTCCAAAAGCCGAAAACGATATGCAAATAGGTGGCATTTACAAATCACGAATGGAAGCCAAAGATGGTAGTTTTGGATTTGATTTTGAGGCCATTTATACCGATATTAAAGAGCTTCAAGAATTCACCTATGAATTTGGAGGAAGAACTGCCACGGTACAATTCAACGATTTAGGCAATCAAACGGAAGTAATCGTTACTTTTGATGCTGAAACCGAAAATCCTATTGAAATGCAAAGAAATGGCTGGCAGGCTATTTTGACAAATTTCAAAAAATATACTGAAAATAATTAATGACTAGTATTAATTATAAGGCTGAATATTTTTTTTGCTACGGATTAAAAGGATTAGCATAGATTATACAATTTAAAATCTGTAAAACCTGCGTGAAAAAAATAATCACGCAGATTTTTGCAGATAATAATCTATATTCTTGAATCATTTAAACTTAGGTTTGCATGTTAATCCAAGCCTTTGGTATCTGATAAGATCTTAATAATGGCTTCGACAAGCTTTATTCAACATCATTTTTATACAACGAGCACTCTTACCGTACATAAAAGAACAAAACGTCCATAAATAGCCCCGATCGCAGCAAATATCCTTTTTTGTTAGGGCGAGGAACGCAGCCTTAACAAAAAAGATATTGCGTAGAGCGGGACGAGACTTGATAAAAAACAAATTCGTTCTGCTCCTAAAAAAAACAATATTCAAGACAATATTTTTCCTACTAATGCGTTAAGATAAAAAACACCATACTTGCCTATGTAATGATTTTTACTTAACCATTAAACCAAATGAATTATGTCAAAATCAAGTATTTACGAAATCGGCTGGATGAATCTAGTTTTCGAAAACAGAAACAAAGAATATGGTGCTTTTCAATTGCGTCAAGAGAATGGTAAAACCTCTTTTATGGCATTTGTAGTAGGGCTTTCGCTATGCGCTCTATTATTCACCATTCCTAAAGTCTTGCTTAGTTTTAATCTTGGTGATACTTCGCCAGTAGAAAATAATATTGACGAGATTCCCATCGTTCCTCCAATTGATGTGGTACACTTAAATTTAGTCGAAAAACCTCCTGTAGTTAAATCAAATAGTCAACCTCCTGTAGAACAAATTGCTCCAGAAGTACTAAAAACACCTTCGATGTTGCATCCTATTATTGTATCATCAACTCTTGCAACTCCTGATATCCCTAGAAATGTAGATGTCTTACCAACTATTATCTCATCTGAAGGAACAGGTGTAGCGAGTGCGTATCCTAGCACAGAAACTGGCCCGAGCTCAGGCACTGGAACTATTACGGGTGCTGGAAGTGATTATGGAAACAAAGTAGTAACCGCTGCTATTTTGGACAAGCAACCTGCTTTTCCTGGTGGGATTGAAAAATTTTATAATTATGTAGGTCGGAATTTTGAAGCACCCGAAATTAACAACGAAAAGATGGTTCGCATCATCGTTTCTTTCATTGTAGAAAAAGACGGAAGTATGACCGATATTCAAGTAAAAAACGATCCTGGTTATGGCTTAGGAAAAGAAGCTATTCGGGTATTGAAATCGTTAAAAACCAGATGGTCACCAGGGATTATTGATTCACAAGCCGTTCGCACGGCTTATACTTTACCTATTTCGGTAATGATGAATTAAAAAAGAGCATTCTAATTCAAAACAAATGTAAGTCTGATCCTGTCGAAAGAACCATACCTAATAATCAAAACCAAACAAATCGCTAGAGGCTTCGATAAGTTCAGCCTGACCATCAAACAGTATTAAGTACCTGTTTTAGAATTAAAATTCACAATTAGATAAACAGCATCAGTCCGATGCTGTTTATTTTTTTAACAAATCTATAGCGAAGCTTGAAAACTTAAACAGCCTATTTTAAATACGCTTTCCTTATCTTTGCAATCTGAAAATTGATATATGGAAACTGTTTTAGAGACTACTGCACCGGTTGCAAAACCAAAATGGCTAAAAGTAAAACTCCCTATTGGAAAAAAATATACAGAGCTTCGCGGTTTAGTGGACAAATATAGCTTGAACACGATTTGCACTTCTGGAAGTTGCCCAAACATGGGTGAATGCTGGGGCGAAGGGACAGCTACCTTTATGATTTTAGGGAACACTTGTACCCGTTCTTGTGGATTTTGTGGCGTAAAAACGGGTCGCCCTGAAACAGTAGATTGGGATGAGCCTGAAAAAGTGGCGCGTTCTATTAAAATTATGAACATTAAACATGCTGTTATTACGAGTGTGGATAGAGACGATTTGAAAGATGGAGGTTCGATTATTTGGATTGAAACTGTAAAAGCCATTCGTAGAATGAACCCAAACACCACTCTAGAAACGTTGATTCCAGATTTTCAAGGTATCGAAAGAAACATTGACCGTATCGTGGACGCTAACCCAGAAGTAGTGTCCCACAATATGGAAACCGTACGCCGATTGACTCGAGAGGTACGAATCCAAGCCAAATATGATCGTAGTCTGGAAGTGTTGCGTTACCTTAAAGAAAAAGGAATTAACAGAACTAAATCAGGTATAATGTTAGGTCTTGGTGAGCAAGAAGAAGAAGTGTATCAAACGATGCGTGACCTTCGTGATGCCAATGTGGATGTAGTGACTATTGGTCAATACTTGCAACCGAGTAAAAAACACCTTCCTGTAAAAGAATTTATCACACCAGAACAGTTCGCTAAATATGAAGCTTACGGACTGGAATTAGGTTTCCGCCATGTAGAAAGTGGACCATTAGTGCGTTCTTCATATAAAGCACAGAAACATATATTATAATTTTTAAGGCTCTAAGGTACTGAGAAATTGAGGTTCTAAGTAAAGAACAATTCAAACTCCATACTACTTACACCTTAGAATCTTAGCACCTTAGAATCTTAAAAAACTTATGATCAGAATTGCTATAAATGGTTTTGGAAGAATAGGACGAAATCTTTTCCGATTGCTTTTGAACCATCCTACCATCGAAGTCGTTGCCATCAACGATATCGCAGATACCAAAACAATGGCACATTTGCTTAAATACGATAGTATTCACGGTGTTTTGCCTAGTATTGTAAAAGCAGATGATAAAGGTTTCTTTGTAGATGATACTCATTATTTATTTTTCCACGAAAAGAACATTGCTAATCTCGATTGGAAATCCCTGAACCTCGATTATGTTATTGAATCCACAGGAAAATACAAAACCTTTGACGATATCAATGCCCATATTTTGGCTGGAGCCAAAAAAGTAATCCTCTCTGCTCCTGCTGAAGTTGAAAATATTAAAACGGTGGTTTTAGGTGTTAACGAACATATTCTTGATGGCACTGAAACCATCATATCGAATGCGAGTTGCACGACCAATAACGCTGCTCCGATGATTAAAGTCATCAATGAATTATGTGGTATTGAGCAAGCATACATCACGACCATTCACTCCTACACTACCGACCAAAGTTTACACGATCAACCGCATAGAGATTTGCGTCGGGCCCGTGGAGCAAGTCAATCTATTGTTCCTACAACAACAGGGGCTGCAAAAGCATTGACTAAAATTTTCCCAGAATTAGATGATAAATTAGGAGGTTGCGGAATCCGTGTTCCTGTGCCTGATGGTTCTTTAACGGATATTACTTTCAACGTAAAACGAAATGTATCGATCGAAGAAATCAACTCCGCATTTGAAAAAGCAGCTCAAACGAACCTTAAAGGAATTTTAGATTATACTGAAGACCCTATTGTATCTGTTGATATATTAGGAAATCGTAATTCGTGTTTGTTTGATGCGCAATTGACTTCAGTTATTGACAAAATGGTGAAGGTTGTAGGATGGTATGATAATGAAATTGGGTATTCGTCTAGAATAATTGACTTGATT
>NZ_JBAWDL010000271.1:0-2523 GCF_049590715.1 Flavobacterium sp. | reverse complement strand
CGGTCTATGGTTTTGGCGGAATGTGTTTTGGATTTGCCATTAGACATATTGGGTACTCTTTGACGTATACGATCTCTATCGGAATTTCGGCTATTTTAGGTACGATTGTTCCTTTATTGATGCACGGGAATCTCGTTGAAAAATACAATGCTCCTGGTGGGATGATTATATTTATAGGTATGTTTCTGGCGATTATAGGGATTTCGATTTGTGGTGTAGCGGGTTACCGTAAAGAAGCCGATTTGAAACGAAATGCTAAGGAAGGTGATGAAACGTTAACCTTTAATATGAAGAAAGGATTGACACTAACACTTATTGCAGGGGTGTTATCAGCTGTTTTTGGAATTTCACTGGAAGTAGGAGCACCCGTAGCCGAAATGGCTGGGAAATACGGTGCAGGAAACTTTGAAGGAAATGCCAGTTTGATACTTTCTACTTTTGGCGCTTTTGCAACTAACTTGGTTTGGTTTGTAATGGCCGGAATTAAGAATAATACTTTAAAAGAACTTGTAGATGTAAAAAGCATAGGGAAACGCAATTTCGGAATCAACTTCGGAATGTCGGTTTTGAGTGGGGCTTTGTGGTACGGTCAGTTTTTCTTTTACGGAATTGCACACGTACAAATGGGGGCTTTCAAATTTGCGAGTTGGGTGATTCATATGTCCATGTTGATTTTCTTTAGCTATATCATTGGTATTTTAATGAAGGAGTGGGTTGCGGTAAGCAAGAGAACGTATACCACACTTATTGTAGCTTTGATCGTGCTAATTGTATCATTTTTTGTAATGACTTACGGTAGTATGCAAGGGGCATAGTTCAAGAATTTTAAAAAAAAAGAATTAAAAAAATAAATAAAATGAGCACAAAACCAATACAATTAAAAGGAATAACTTGGAACCACAGCAGAGGGTTTACATCAATGGTGGCTACAGCACAACGTTTTTCAGAATTAAACCCAGGTGTAGAAATTACGTGGGAAAAAAGATCGCTTCAAGCTTTTGCTGATGAACCTATTGACAAACTAGCGGAACGTTATGACTTATTGGTAATTGATCATCCATGGGCTGGTTTCGCTGGTAAGACAAATGTGATTTTACCTTTAGATAATTATTTATCAAAAGAATTTTTGGCTGATTTAGCTGAAAATTCAGTTGGTCATTCTCATGTTAGTTACAGTTCAAACGGTCACCAATATGCTTTGGCTATTGATGCAGCAACTCCTGTGGCATCAAGCCGTCCGGATATTTTGGCTGAAAAAGGACTTGAGATTCCTAAAAATTACGATGAGTTATTGGCTTTAGCCAAAAAAGGATTGGTAGTAATGCCTGGAATTCCACAAGATACGTTGATGAATTTTTACATGATGTGTTGCAACTTAGGCGAAGATGTGTGTACTTCAAAAGAACATGTAGTAAGTCAAAAAGTAGGGGTGGAAGCCTTGAAAATGTTACATGCCTTAGCAGTCGAAATGGATCCAGCGATGTATGATTGGAATCCAATCAAAGTGTACGAAGCCATGACTTTGACTGATAACTACGCTTATTGCCCTTGGGCTTACGGATATTCTAATTACAGCCGTAATGGGTATGCTCGTAAATTATTGCATTTTCATGATATGATTGAAATCAATGGTGTTGGAGCAATTTCAACTTTAGGAGGAACAGGATTAGCGGTTTCTGCCAAAGCTACAGAATTAGACACCATTATGAAATATGTAGAGTACGTAGGCTCTAAAACCATTCAAAAAACAGTATTCTTTGATGGAGGTGGACAACCTGGACATCGCAAAGCATGGACAGATGAATATACCAATAGCCTAACCGCTGATTATTTCAAAAATACATTACCAGGTTTAGACAGAGCTTTTTTACGTCCTCGTTACAACGGCCATATGTATTTTCAAGATAGAGCAGGAGCTCCTATTCGCAATTACTTGATGAATGGTGGTGACGAAGTAGCTTTGTTAGAGCAGTTGAATGAATTGTATAGTAAGTCATTGGATATTTAAAAAAAAGGGTTTAAAAGGTTTAAAAGTTTAAGGTTTCAGGTTTTGAGAACTTGTATATTAAATTTGAAAAGTTTTAAAAGTTTAAGGTTTTTAGAACTTGTCTGTAAAATAGCGCCAACGATAGAAACTTGAAACCTGAAACTTGAAACAATTTTTATTGCCAACAGTAGGAACTTTAAACCAGAAACCTGAAACATTTTTTTAAACTTTAAACTAAAAATTATGAAACCACTAGAAGGAATTGTAGTTCTTGAATTTGCACAATTTATGGCAGGTCCGTCAGCGGGTTTGCGATTGGCCGATTTGGGAGCAAGAGTAATAAAGATAGAAAGACCCATTCACGGGGAGGCAGGAAGACAAATTGCACTTAAAAACTTGTTTTTAGAGGGGAGTAGTTTGGTTTTTCATACCGTAAATAGAAATAAAGAATCGTATGCAGCCGATTTAAAAAATCCGGAAGATTTGGAATGTGTCAAAAAATTAATTGCTCGTGCAGATGTCATGACTCACAATTT